>CAWLAN010000085.1:0-11965 GCA_963854815.1 Planctomycetes bacterium UBA1146 | reverse complement strand
CCCTCCCTGACGACGGGTCCGATCTTCGGCGTACTGGTCACATCGGTGCGGATGCGGGCACGCTTGACCTCGTCTCTGAGAAGCGATTCGAGATCCCGAGTGGTCGGCAGAAGCGCCCTCGAGACCACCCCGTCGATGATGTCATCGGCTTGTGCGGTCCGCCCCTCTCGCAGCAGAACAGTCACTTCTGCGCGCGCCTCGGCCCACAGTTGAGCCGCCTCTGCTTCCATTTTCTCCAGGAATTGATTTCTCAGCGACCACGAACTGGTGCCTGTGAATTCATCGGAGAGAGCAAGGGCTTCTTCGCGTGCTCGTGCCGGATTACGAGCAGATCGCCATCCTTCAGCCCTGGCCAGCGCCCGCTCCCAGGCGACCTTGGCTCTGCGTTCTTTCTCTGTCTGCGTGGTCACCAGTTGTTCCAGTTCGACGATCTTCTGTGCGGCTCTCTGGGCAGCGCGGGTTCCCCCATGGGTATTGACCAGTTCGCGAAGTTCTTTGAGTTTCTGTTGCGGTGGGGTGGTGGTCTCACTGGATGAAAGGATCTCGGCCAGTGCGCTGCGAGCCTCTTCTTCCCGGGACAGTGAATCGATCCGTCGGCGTTCTTTTGCGATAGCATCTTCGAGATCCTGGATCCGTCCACCGAGTTGGTCGGGAACCCTCCCCAGAGATAGCAGGATCGCCTCTGCAGAATCCGGTTCTCCTCGGTTGACGGCGGATTCAGCGAGTTCGAGAAGGTCGGTAATTTCACCGCTACGTTCTTGCGCCCTCTCCCTGGCCCTTTCGAGAGTTTCTTTACGATCGAGGAGGTAGAGAGAGATCGAACTGACCACTACCAGCAGGATCAACAGGTACAAGGCGGCTCGCCACCAGCGCGCATTCCCTGCGCCAGGTTCGTCCCCGGTGCGCGAACCGAATGTTGCGATGAGTTGATCGAGTTCGTCACCGAGAATCCGCGCATTTTGTGGCCGATCTTCCGGCTTCGGTGCCATCATCCTCTCGACCAGTTCGCACACCTCTGGTGGAGTTCCCGGCGACATGCTCGCAAGGGAAGGGGGAGCCGTTGCCTCGATCTGTTTGAGAATCACCTCCCGGGCTCCTGCTCCGCGGTAGGGAGTTCGACCGGCGAGGCAATGAAAGAGCGTTGCCCCGAGTGAGTAGATGTCTGCCCGTTGGTCGATGGCTTCCCCTCGAGCCTGCTCCGGTGCGATGTAGTGGGGGGATCCACTGACTCCATCTTTCTGGTAGGCGACTCCGCTTTCATCGGTGTTGCGGGCGATTCCCAGGTCTCCGATCTTGACGGCACCGCCGGTGGCGATCATCAGATTCGCTGGTTTGATATCGCGATGGACGATCCCCTGCTTCTCCGCATACTCGAGACCACGGGCGGCATCTCTGGCATAGCGCAGAGCCTGATCTGTCTCGATGGCTCCGATTTCATCGATGATCTTCTCGACGCTTCCGCCGGCGACCAGTTCCATGGTGAAGAAGTGCTGGTTGAGTTCGTTTCCGACGTCGTAAACCTGAACGATGTGGGGGTGGCTAAGACGACCGGCAGCACGGGCTTCACGGATGAAGAGGTCGATGAACTGTCGATTACGGGTGTATTTCTCCGACAGGATCTTGAGGGCCACTGGCCGATCGAGCGATTTCTGTCGGGCACGGTATACCGTTCCCATGCCTCCTCGCCCGATCCTCTGCTCTATCCGACATCCTCCGATCTCGGCACCCAGGAGCGGATCGTCATCGGACAGAAAGGTCAGATACGAGACACCCAACTCGATGTGATCATTGTGTTTGAGCACCGTAGGTCCGCTGATCGTTTCACCGTTGACCATGACCCCGTTGGTGCTATCGAGATCGCGGATCAACCACTGGCCAGATCTGAACTCCAGTTGGCAGTGACGTCGACTCGTTTCTTCATCACGCAAGGCGATCTGAGCACCGCTGTCGCGACCGATGAGAAGTACTCCCTCCTCACGGATCGCCCAGGTGCTGCCCCTGTCGGGCCCTTTCTCGGCGATGATGCGGGGCATCAGGAGTTCTCCTCGGCCCCTCGGAAGAGTGCGGTTCCGATCCTCAGCAGGGTTGCTCCTTCCTCAGCAGCCACTTCCCAGTCGCCAGACATTCCCATCGAGAGATGCCTGAATCTTTCCGAACTGGCGCCAGTGAGTCGATCTCGAATCGACAGCATAAGTTTCCTCAGCGTTCGAAAGATGGGGCGGGACTGCTCGGCTCCCCAGTCGGGAGCCATCGTCATCAGCCCTTCGAATCGAAGAGAGGGAAACTGTTCCACCCATGAGAGGATCGTATCTTCTGCAACCAGTGGATCGAGCCCCGTTTTTTGCTTTTGGGCAGCGATGTTGATCTGGACCAGCACGCCGAAGGGAGAGTCGAGGTGATCTTCGACCCAGGTGTCGATGGATCTGGCGAGTTTCTCCGAATCGAGCGAGTGAAGCAGTGAAATCCTGGGAATGACGCTGCGAATCTTGTTGCGCTGGAGGTGGCCGATGAAATGCCAGCTGCCAGGATCTTGACCGGGGTTGGTCTTGTCCTCCAGTTCATCCGATCGGTTCTCTCCAAGGGGTGAGTGTCCTGCATCGAGGAGTCGCCGTGCGTCTGAACGTGACAGGTACTTGGTGACGGTAACGATCCCGGGTTGATCTGTTTCACCAGGTGAAAGTTCAGTAGCCCGCTGTTGGATCTTGTGCAGATTATTTTCGAACAGAGCCAGATCGAGAGCCAGTGGGCTCTTCCTCATTTCTGCACCGTTGGGGTATAGATTTCGATCTTGACCGATTCGTCTCCGAGCAGCTCGCGGATTTCTGTGATCATCTGCTGAGTGGCAGAAACTCGAATTCTGTCTCCGCAGGGGACTCGCCACATATCGGGTCCGTGTTCATCGAAGATCAGCGTCACCGGTAACTTGCCCGGGCTTCGTTGCAGGATCTCTTTGGTCCGAAACAGCAGATTCTCGTCGGCTTGGGCAGGAAGCACGATGCCGATCTGCCGGGCGAGAGCCTCCGATGCCGATTCGAGTGGAATCAGTTTGTTGACGCGGATCTGGTTGCGACTGGCCTCACCATTCTCTTCTTCCCGGGAGATCTCGGCGATCCCCTGGATGATCACGATCTTCTCCTCCTCCAGGAACGCGGAAGTCTGCTGGAAGACGGAAGGAAAAACGACCGCCTCGATCGAACCACTACGGTCATCAACGCTCAAGATCGCCATCGCCTCTCCGCGCCTCGTTTGACGTCTTCGGATCTTTGAAATCATCACGGCCAGGGTGACCGGTTTCTGATCATCCTGCTCGTCGAGATCAGCCAGCAAGTGGCTTCTCAACGAAGCGATCTGTGATTCGATCCGTTCGAGCGGGTGACCACTGAGGTAGAACCCCAGCGCTGCCTTCTCCCGGGCCAGTTTCTCGTTGTCGCTCCAGGAAGGGACGGTGGGCCACTGTTCCTGCACCACGGGGGCCGAGTCGGATCCGAACAGTGACAGTTGTCCTGCCCTACGCTCGGCATGGACTCTCTTTCCTTCCTCCATGGCGTCTTTGACGGCGGCATGGATCCGCGACCTTTCTGGACCCAGGCCATCGAATGCGCCGGCGCTCACCAACTGTTCGACAACGGTCTTGTTGACCAGTTCCGGCTCGACTCTCGAAGTGAGGTCAAAGAGGGATTTGTAGGGTCCGTTGGACTGCCTCTCTGCGACGATCGCATCGACGGCTCGTTCCCCGACTCCTTTCAGTGCAACGAGCCCATAGACGATCTTGTTCCCCTTGAGGGAAAAGTTACTGGACGATTCGTTCACATGGGGTGGAATCACTTCGATTCCCATTCTCTTGCACTCATCGAGATAAGTGACCATGGTGTCGACCGTCGAGATGTAGCAGGACATCACCGCAGCCAGAAACGCTTCGGGGTGGTTCGCCTTCAGGTATCCGGTCTGATAGGAAATCAGCGCGTACGCGGTCGAGTGAGATTTGTTGAATCCATACCTGGCGAAATGCTCGATTTGATCGAAGATCGATCCTGCATCCTTGCCGGAGATGCCTCTTTTCTGGGAGCAACCGTCGATGAACTGATCACGGAAACGTTCCATCAGTTTGATCTTCTTCTTGCCCATCGCCTTGCGGAGGTTATCGGCGTCATTCATGGAAAATCCGGCAAGCACGTGGGCGATCTTCATCACCTGCTCCTGATACAGGATGATGCCATTGGTGCTGTCGAGGACCGGTTCGAGGGCCGGATGTAGGTACTCGGTCTTCTCACGACCGTGTTTTCGGTCGCAGTACAGGAGGTGCATTTTTGATCTGAGTGGGCCTGGTCTGTAGAGAGCCAGTACCGCAATCAGGTCCTCGAATCGGTCCGGTTTCAGGTTGCGCAACAGATCACGCATCCCTGAACTCTCCAATTGAAAGATCCCGTGAGTTTCACCCTGGCACAACAATTTGTACGTGGCCTTGTCATCGAGTGGCAGGTTATCGAGATCGACTTTCTGCCCTTGCTGCTCGATGATTCGGCAGGCTCGATCGATGATCGTGAGATTGCGCAGCCCGAGAAAGTCCATCTTCAACAGGCCCAGTTGCTCGAGCCCCTCCATCGAATACTGAGTGACGATGTCCTCACCGTTTCGCGCCAGCGGTATCAGATCAGTCAGGGGCCTGTCGGCAATCACCAGTCCGGCAGCATGAGTCGAGCAGTGGCGGTTCAAGCCTTCCAGTTTTTGAGCGACCTCGAACAGTTCCTTGTATCGAGGATCTTTTGCTGCCGCTGCCAACTGTGGTTCCTTGGCAAGTGCTTCCTCCAGTTTGATACCGAGGATGTCGGGAACCTTTTTGGCGAGTTGGTCGACATCGCTCAGGGGGATTCCCAGGACACGTCCCACATCACGGATAACGGCCTTGGCCGCCATCGTTCCGAAGGTGACGATCTGGCACACTCGGTCATTGCCATATTTTTCTCGCACGTACTCGATGACCTTCTCTCGGCCTTCCATGCAGAAGTCGATGTCGATATCAGGCAATGAGATGCGGTCAGAGTTGAGGAATCTTTCGAAGATGAGATCGTACTTGAGGGGGCAGATATTGGTGATCCCGAGGCAGTATGAAACGATCGATCCCACTGCAGATCCACGACCTGGGCCGACGGGGATTCTCTGCTCACGGGCAAAACGGCAGAAATCCCATACGATCAGGAAATAGGAGACGAAACCCATCTCGGTAATCACCGAGATCTCGTTATCGAGTCGTTCTCGGGCACCATCTGGTGGATCGGGGTAGCGCCGGGAAAACCCATCCTCGACCAGTTGATGGAAGCGGACCTCGTTGGTCTGTTCCATCTTTTTGGAACTGCCAGAATCCTGTCCATCGAGCTCGTCCTTCTTCTCGAAAAAGACCGGCAGGAATGCTTTGCCAGTCTCGATCTCGAAATCGACCATCGCAGCGATCTCATCGGTATTGGTCACGTATTCAGGAAAGTCACCGAAGAGCCGCGCCATTTCTTCACCACTTTTGAAGTAGAAGGCGTCAGATTCGAAGATCATCCGATCTTCGTCATCGATTTTTTTCCCGGTGTTGATGCATAGATGTACTTCCTGAGCCCTCGAATCTTCCTTCTTCAGGTAATGGACATCGTTGGTCGCGATGACCGGTACTCCCAATCGCCGTGCAAGATCCGGAGCTCTCTCGAGAATTTTCTTTTGCTCGACGAGGCCGTGATCCTGTACTTCCATGAAAAACCTACCGGGAGCGAAGATGTCGATGTAACGACGGGCGCATTCTTCTGCTTTCTCAGCATCACCGTGGAGAAGGGCACGGTTTACTTCTCCGGAGAGGCAGGCGGAGGTTGCGATGATTCCCTCCGAGTGTTGACGAAGGATCTCGTGATCGATCCTGGGCTTGTAGTAAAAACCTTCGGTGTAGGCGGTGCTCGTGAGTTTGAGCAGGTTTCGGTATCCGATTTCATTCTCGGCCAGCAGCAAGAGATGGAAGGCATGCAGCTTGCCTCTTTCACGCTTTCGTTCCTTGCGACTCCCCTCGGTGATGTAGGCCTCGATCCCGATGATCGGTTTGATTCCTTCGCTGCGGCAGGCCTGGTGAAATTCCATTGCACCGAACATGTTTCCATGATCAGTCAGAGCCAGTGATTTCATGCCATGATCTCGCGCGGTGCGAACCAGCGCCGGGATGGTATTGACTCCATCGAGAAGGCTGAAGTGACTGTGGACGTGAAGGTGGCAGAATTTCTGGGCTACTTTGGACAAGGATACTCCCCAAGCATATCTAGAACCCTCGATGGTGTTTCCGGGCATCCGGTTGTAGGCCTCATCACGGTTACTGGCAAGCCCCACGGAGACTTGATGCCCGCTGCCGAGGATGTGATCCTCAGGGGAAAGAGGTTTCCTTGAATTCGACCGACGATCGACCCAAACAACCGAATGACCGCTCAGGAGGTGTCCGTCCCGCCTATGCTAGGCTCAAGGAGGAGCAGCAGCGAGTCGTTGGCGGTGGTCGGTGGAGCGTCGACGGATCTCGCCGCTGTTGCCATGGCTGCCAGCAGGAGATCGCCCGCGGAACCCCGTTCTGGACCGTTTTACGAGCCACTGACGAGGAACCGACTGAGCCCGACAGCGTCGCAGCGTTCTTTTGCCGCCAGGATCACTGCGAGTCCTGTATCGACTCTCTGGAACCAGGGCAGCACTACGCCCGCTGGAAGACCTCGGTACCGGCTCCGCACGATCCTCCGCGCGCTATCGTCAACATCGCCTCCCTTCAGGCCACTTTTCTGTCCCTGCTCGAGGTCGAGTCGACCGAATCGAAACCACAGCAGCCCGATGACGCTGACCGCCAGCAGCCATCGGAGGTGGCTTGTTCGACCACCACAGGGCTGCGAGTCTCCAAACAGGCCGATCGAGAGCGACTGGCCTACCTGCTGGCGTTGTTTCTGGTCCGAAAACGGGCGCTGCGCTGGGAACAGCATCAGGGGGATCATCTGGTGGTGCGGGAAAGGGGTGGCAATTTGCACCGTGTACCCGTGCCCAGAATCGACTCCCAGGTGCTGGAGCAGGCGATTGCCGAGTTCGAGCAACTGTTCGGCTAGAACCATCTGATCCGGCGCTGCAGCCGCAAGCGCCTTCACCCTGACCGGTGGCATGCGGGCGCTCGATCTCGGCCTCGATCAGCGCTGCACAGTTCACTGACGCTGCCACTTCATCGCCACATCGCCCCACCTGATCTCCAATTCAGCCTGACAGTACCGATGCGTTGTTCCGCCAAGGTCACGCTTGTGAGCCACCGAATTGCCTTCAATGGTCATCCACGAGCACCTTGTTGCGATTTGAATTTTTTTTGGGGTGTGGTCCACAAGATACGGGGGTGGTCCGAGGTGGAGACGGTACTGGTTGTGGGTGACTGCTGCAAACCCTTTGAGAATAAGAACCTGTGAAAAGCAGTGTCTTGTTTTGGAGAAAAGTGCCCATAAAGTGGGGCTAAGTGGAGGCACTTGGAGGGTTGGGGCGCGCAAGGCCGGGTCGAGTCGGCGCCAACAACCCACCGGGGCAAGCAGACCGAGGTGGAGATCGCCATGGCAGCTCACTTCAAGGGGCAGTTCCAACTGACGCTCGACGAAAAGGGCCGAGTCATCGTGCCGTCTCGTCTGCGTTCGAAGATCGATCCCCGTGCCGACGGTGAGGGGTTTGTTGCCACTGCCGGAACCACTCCCTGTTTGTGGATCTACACCCAGGCCGAATGGGAGCGGATTTCCGCCGACATGCGCCGCTTCGAGCGCGGTTCTTCAGAACTCCACGAATTGCAGAGAGATTTCTTTGGTCAAGCAGAAGACCTGACTCCCGATCGGCAGGGGCGGGTTCTTCTGAGCGAACGGTTAAGAGGGTGGGCGCAACTCGACAGGGATCTGGTCCTGGTCGGTTGTTTCGACCGGATCGAGATCTGGGATGCCGAACTGTGGCGCCAGAGAGAGGAAGACAGAGATACATACCGGGAGCGTTTGGAATTGTTCCTGGAAGAGCACGGAGCTTACGCCAAGAGGATGCAGATGTTCCTCGGGAGAAAGCAATCCGAGGATGAAACTAGGCCTCCGGTCACTCATGGGGAATGGGTCACCGGGTAATGGGGAAACAGGGGGAAGCGAATGATCTCTTTGATCGAACAGCATGTGGATCCGGAAAGGTCCCAGAAGTTGGTCATCCAGAGGGTTCGTGAATACATTCAGACGGGGCGTCCGCTGGACCATGCCCCGGAATCGGTTCTTCAGGATATCGACCAGTTGTGGGAGCGACTTCAGAGGGCCAAGCGACGTGGGGTACCGGGAGTCCGGTTTTCTAGAGAACTTCATTTGGCGGCACGAGCACGTGCATTTGCCAGGGCGATTGCACCGATGCCGGACCCAGCCTGAGGAACCGGAGCATGACGGATGAACGGACACATTCCGGTCCTGCTGGACGAAGTGGTTCAGGGACTGGATCCCAGGGCAGGCGAGAACCTGCTCGATCTGACCCTCGGCCGGGGCGGGCACGCCATCGAGATTCTCAAGAAGACCGCTCCCGACGGCCGGTTGCTCGGGGTCGACCGTGATCCCGATGCCCTCGCTGATGCAGTCGAACTGCTGCCCGCCGATCGAACCGAACTGGTTCATGGCAACTTTGGAGACCTTCCCGGTCTCAAGCAGAGTATCGGAAGTGGCACCTGGGATCTGGTACTGGCAGATCTGGGAGTGTCTTCGCCGCAACTGGATGTTCCGGAAAGGGGCTTCTCTTTTCGCAATGACGGTCCACTCGACATGCGCATGGACCCGACCCGAGAGGGAACCGCTGCTCAATTGCTCGAAGGGATTACGGAGGGACAACTCGTGACTTTGATCACAGAACTGGGTGAGGACCGTCATGCTCGCAGGATCGCTGCGGCGATCATTCGTGCGCGAGCCGAGCAACCGATTCGCACGACGGGGCGCCTTGCATCGGTGATCCGGGCTACTGTCCCGAACAAGGGCGACAGCAAAGTCGATGCCGCCACTCGTACCTTTCAGGCTCTTCGCATCGCCGTCAATGGTGAACTGGAAGCTCTTCAACATCTTCTCGATCGCGTTGGAAGTCTGCTCTCTCCGGGAGGAAGATTGGCGGTCATCTCCTATCACTCGCTCGAGGATCGAAAGGTGAAGGCAACTTTTCGGACCCTCGCCCAGGAGGGGGACCACCGTCTCGTGACACCCCGACCTGTACGACCTTCGATGAAAGAAGTGAGCAGGAATTCACGTTCTCGATCCGCGAGGATGCGGATCATCTGCAGGCTGGGAGTAGATCGATGAACGCCTTTCGACTGTCTCTGATGACGGCGTGTCTGTTCGTGCTGGGCTTCGATCTGGCGCGTGATGGGTCCCTGCAAATTCGTCTGCGGCACGGCATCGAGAAGCAGCAGCAACAACTGAGCCGCATCCGGCAGGATCTCTCCTCGGCAAGAACTAGTTATCAAGCTCGTATGGTCAGCATCACCTGGAGTGCATCTGAGATGGTCCCCGATGAAGAGACCATTTCAGCCGAAATGGCACTTTCCTTCGAGAGTGATGGCAACCGTTGGGAATCACCGCTGCCCCTCACGGAGCACCTGAGGGTGGAAGAAGGGTACGGAGATTGATCTGGAATCCTGCAGCGGTCTCCTCTGTACGCGAGAAAACCTCCGAGAGATTTCGTTTCGACGGCGAGACCATCATCGCTGTGATTTTCATCTTGATCGGTACCGCTTTTCTGGCGGTGCTCCTTCGCAGCGCGTGGATGCAACTGGTCGATTCCGAATACTGGAGCACGATTCAGTCGACCGCACAGGCACGCAGCAACTGGTCACAGGCGTCCCGAGGTAAAATCTACGACCGCCAGGGCATCGTTTTGGCCGAAGACCGCTTGTCGTGGAAAGTTGGGTTCGATCCTTATTCTGCGTCCCTCGTCCGTGAAGTGGTGACCGGTAGCGTGGATTCGATTCCCGCTCTTGAACGTGTCATCCAGAAAACTCTCCTGCTTCCAGGATTGCAACTTGCGAGGCCTGCGGGAGAAGTCGCCAGCAAGATACGCGAGGTCGCGCGTCGCAACGACGAGATCCTGCGTTTCAACAAAAGTGTGGCAAGACCAGAGCGTCGCTCGCTCAATCAGTATCTCTACATCGGGACCGTCGAGTCGGGTCGAGACGAATTGGATTTCCTGGAAGGGAAAACAGCACTCCATCGAGAACTGGGTCGCCCTGTCATCCCTGCTCTCGAACCGATCGTCACCCGTCAGTATCCTCATGGAGATACGGGAACGCTGGTGATCGGGGAACTGAGGGGTGATCGAAAGATCGGTCTGCACGGGATAGAACTGGAATACAACCATCTGCTGCTGGAGCGGAGGGGGCTTCGTCGTCAGCAGACCGACATCTCGGGTCGTCCACTCCGGGAGGCCTCCCAGGCAGTTCCCCGGATCGATGGCGAGGACCTTCACCTGACCATCGGGATCCAGGAACAGGCGATTCTCGAGTCGGTTCTGGCGGACACCTACACTCATACCGAGGCTCGCAGTGTCAGTGGAATCGTGATGGATCCTCGAACCGGAGAGATCCTCGCCATCGCTACTTATCCGGGCCTGGTACGTGGTGAATTACAGGGGCTCTACAACAGCAAACGTGAATCCGAGGCATTTCCCAAGATGCTACGCTGGCTGCTGATGACGATGGAACCCGGATCGGTGGTGAAGCCGTTCTTGCTCACTGCGGCCCTCGAAGCGGGTATGAACCTCGACGATCCGGTCGATGTTCGGGCCAAGAGTCAGCGGTTTTCCGGAAAGTCGAGGACCTTCACCGATAGTCATCTGCTGAGGGATCGCACCGTGAGAGGGGCGATTGTCGAATCGAGCAACATAGGCATCGTCGATATCGGATTGAAACTCGGCGACAAGAGAGTGCATGGAATCCTGCGCAAGTTTGGACTCGGCGAGAAAACAGGCATCGATCTGGGTCGTGAAGAGACGGGATTTGTCAAGCCACTCGATCGCTGGAGCTGGTACACCCTGACCTCGGCTTCTTTCGGATACGAGATCCAGGTGACACCACTGCAACTCATCCGCGCCTATTGTGCCATCGCAAACGGCGGTCAATTGATAAGGCCCCACATCCTACGTATCGATACGGATCGGCTCGAGCAGATCCAGCCTGTCAGAGTTACCGATGAAACGATTGCCTACACGGTTCGCCATGTGATGAGAGAGGTTGTGCTCAAGGGCACCGCCAGGGGTGTGCTGGGAACCATCGAGATGGCCGGCAAGACCGGCACCGCCAAGGTGGCTATCGCGGGTGGATACAGTGAGGACCGCTACATCTCCAGTTTCGTCGGCTTTGCGCCGTGGCAGGATCCCGAGCGGATTGCCATGGTAGTGGTGGAGGAACCTGCGACCCACGACTACCTCTACTACGCCTCGAGATCGGCAGCCCCTGCGGTTCGGGAGATCCTCGAGTCGGTTCTCCACAGCAAGCAGAACCGGGTTCAGCGACGTCTCGAGCGGGTGTTGGAGATCGTCGACCTCGACGCCAAAAAAGAGCCGTCACGGGGCCGAGGCTTGGACAGGCTTCCGGGGGCCGATAGTCTACCAAACGGGCCGAGATCTGATATTGACGATCAGGGGGAGGGGGAGCCAGATCGATGGAATCACGGAGAAGGGAACTGAGGTCCAGGCTAGATCAGCAACTGATCATCGAGATCCTGGGCGTACCGAAGATCGGCTCTTGTCCGCAATCGATCTGCTCGATTTCCAGTGACCATCGAGAGTTGCCGACTGATTTGTTCGTGGCGATCTGCGGACATGACTTCGATGCGACCGACAAGATTCCTGAGGCGATCGAGATGGGGGTGCGGGCGATCGTTACCGAGCAGGAATCTCCGGACGATCTGGATTCCGGCATCTGCTGGTGGCAAGTAGAGGACGCTCG
>CAWLAN010000084.1:0-12420 GCA_963854815.1 Planctomycetes bacterium UBA1146 | reverse complement strand
ATTCACAGTTCCAGCAATGGGACACTTCCCGGATGGCATCCACTGGCCTCAACAGTTGGGTCTACGACCTCTTCGATGGAACCGGGACGGTCGGCGGATCCGGTGGTTTTGTCTACACGGAGGATTCAGTTCATGCGGTTGACGAGCCCAGTGGTAGTTGCGCCTCGTGCCATCAACCGGAAGGTTGGTTGTCCAATCCTTTCCAGCCGCTCGATCCCCTTTCAGGCTCCCCCACCGATGCACAACTGAGAGGAGTCTCGTGCGAGGCATGTCACAAGATCGCAGATGTCAACGAGGCACAGATCGATGCCACCGGTTTCATCGCCGGAGCCGTTACCGTGACCCGCCCTGATTCGAGCGGGCTCGTCGAGCAGGTGATGTATGGATTGCTGGGAGATGTGGATTTCGTCATCTCCAACGTGATGCGGGGTAGTTTCCAACCGCAACTCGCTGCTGAAGTCTGTGCCGTATGCCACGAGTACAACAGCGACCCCGATCACGACAACGATTTCAACGAGTCCAGCAGCATCCCGGCCCAGGAAACCTACTCGGAATGGCAGAACTCACCCTACTCAGATCCGAACGACCCTCTGTACCAGAGTTGTGTCGATTGCCACATGCCGCCCTTCTCCAGCGTGCCGATCGAGGCGTGCCAGGCGATTTTCCCGCCGCTACTTCGCGATCCTGCCACCGTGCATGGTCACGACATCCAGGGTACTTCTGCGCCATACCTCCAGAACGCTGTCACTCTGACGATGAACACCCAGCAAGTCGGTTCGCAGTTGCAGGTCGAGGTGGAGATTTTCAATGATCAGACCGGCCACTCGGTGCCGACGGGGGTCACTCTTCGCAACATGATTCTTCGTATCACGGCGAGCGATTCTGTCGGCAATTCGCTGGTCCAGATCTCGGGAGACACGATCCACGATCTCGGTGGCATCGGAGATCCCACCCTCGGCAACTTCGCGGGGCTGCCAGGGAAACTTTTTGGCAAGATCAATCAGGATGCAGCGGGCAACCAGGGCATCGTCTTCACCGAGGCAACGAGCATCAGCAGCGACAACCGGATCATTGCTCTCTCCACCGACACTACATCCGTCTCCTTCGATGTCTCCGGCCTCAACGACGATGTGACCGTCCAATCACGCCTCATCTATCGAAGAGCACCGAAGTACATGGTCGATGCCAAGAACTGGACGGTCGGAGGTCTCGGCGATCCACTTCCGGACGCGCAAGCTCCTGATTACGGATTTCTGATGGAATCGCAGGCGGCGACCATCAGCGTCAGTTCAGGAAATCCTGGCTTCCAGTTCCAGATCCCGGCACTGGTGGTCAGCAACGAGTTGAATGCAACGATCGAGATCGAGCAGACCAGCGGGGTGGTGATCGAATGTGGAGCCTTTTCGATGGGGGTCGGCAATGACCCCAACCTGCTCAGTCCGTCGCTGGTCACAGAGGCTCCCGCACTGGCGAACCTCAATGGCGGCAACGGCCCCGTCTTTCACGAAATCAGTTACTTCGCGCAAGGATTCACGTCGGCGGTGGTTTCCGATTTCTTGCTCCAGGAGACCCTCTCCTTCGCTTCCATGACCCCTGTGCTGGTCGTCACCTACCTGCAGGGGACACTCGATCCGAACCAACCTCCGCCAGGCGACCTGCTCTACTTCACCGATGATCTGGGCACCCCACCGGTGCAGAATCTGGTCTCCTCCAGTGGCGGTCAGGCGTACGCACCCTCGTTTGTGAATGCTTCCACCATCATCTTCGACAACCCCAGTTTCACCCGCGGTGATAGCAACAACGACGGCGGGATCAACATCGGCGATCCGATCTTCTCGCTCGGAATCCTGTTCGCAGGCGGCGGACCAGCAGCGTGCGACGATTCCTGCGACGCCAACGATGACGGCAACCACGACATTGCAGATCCGGTTCGGATCCTCTCATTCCTGTTCTCCGGAGCCGCTCCGATGCCAGAGCCAACTCATCCGGCCTGTGGCAGTGATCCGACCGGTGACTCGCTCGAGTGCGACGATTCGATCTGTCCCTGAACAGGCGATCAGAGCCCTGGCCTGCGCTGAGAAAATGGAGAGCAAGGATAAAGAATGAATTTAATTCTTTTTACTGAACATAATTTGGGAAACAAACACTGCCATTACTATTCCTACAATCACACCCCAATTAGATTCATCATTTCCAAAAATATATTTAGAAATCACCATAGATAAAATTACACATATGGAAATTAAAATAGAAAGAGTAAGCCAATATTTAAATTGTGCATTCATAAAATTTCCTTTATCTCATTCTATTCAAATTTTTAACGACGCCAAATTCTCTTGAAGCTTTTCTAAACTACTTTGGTATTCTGCCAGTTTTCGCTTTTCATTCGCCACCACATCCTCTGGTGCACGATCTACAAAATTGGCATTACCCAACTTACCATTCACCGTACCCAAGCGACCCTTCATATCAGATATTTGCTTTTCTAATCGCTTAACTTCATCATCAATATTAATGAGACCTGCTAAGGGAATATATAATTCCATACCCTGCACCACCGCCGTTGCAGATAGAGATGGCTTTTCAACATCACTTCCACATTGCAAATCGTCAATTTTCACCAAACGATCTAAATATACATGGTGGGTTTGCAAAATTTGGGTCCTCGCTCAGCAGCGGCCCAGGCTCCATGCCTTGAGTAACCTCACCGGGGACCAGCCGGTCACCTCCAGCAGGCGCATCAGATCAACTCCATGCTCTTTCATCAGGCCAGACAGTTTCTCCTTGTCACGACAGTGTGAGTCGAACGGCCCCAACCCGGCCAGGATCTCCAGGATGTCATCGCCATCTGTCACCAGATGAGCGCCATGGCGGATCAAGTCGTGACAACCTTCGTGCCCTCCCCCGTCGACCGACCCGGGAAAGGCGAACAACTCCCGGCCCTGGTCGATGGCATAACGGGCGGTACTCATCGATCCCGATTTCCTGGTCGCCTCGACCACGATCACGCCGAGACTCCAGCCGCTGATGAGGCGATTTCTGCGCGGAAAGTGACCCCGCCGCGGAGGAGTCCCCGGTTCGTATTCAGTCACCAGCGCTCCTCCTGCAGCGATGATCCTCGAAGCAAGTTGTCGATTTTCGGCCGGGTAGATGTCGGGCAGTCCATTTCCCAGCAGTGCCAGTGGCTGGCCACCGCCAAGAAGCGCCCCCTCCAGTGCCGCGGCATCGATGCCGTGAGCCAATCCACTGACCACCCGAAAACCTGCGCGAGTCAACCCGGCAGCGATCTCGAAGGCAATTCGCCGACCACAAACCGAGGCCAGGCGACTACCGACGATGGCCAGTGACGCCCGCTCGGCAACCAGTTTGCCACTGAGGTAGAGCTTTCGAGGGGGAAAAGGAATGGTGTCGAGAATGACAGGCCAGCACGGGTCTCCAGGGCGCAGCAGTTGTGGTTGAGGGATCGAGCAATGATTTGCCATCCGCTCTCGATCGCTGGCATGCTGCACGGCTCCTCCTGCGCCCATACAGTGCATCAGTTGTGGAAAAGTGCCAGTGCAACGATCCACCAGGTGTCCGCTTCGAGTCGCTCGGTGCTGGTCAGTGCCCACAGAAGCAACCAGGGCATCTCGAGCGAAGATCTGATGTCGAATTTATCGTCTTGGTGTATCCTGCCGGTGGGCGTTGCCGCCGCCCGCAACAGTCCGCGGAAGGATCGCCTTCATGGTCCGTGATTCGAGAGTGGCCCCCTGTCTATTCCTGCTGGCTCTTTTTATATCCCTTCTGTCGATGGGACTCGATGCCAGCCATCCTTCTCAACTCGACGAACTGTTCCACAACATCGATCGCCAGGATCTGGATCCGCAGCAACGGATCGCCATCCGGGCACTGCGCAATCGCATCCGGGACGAACAGTTCCAGATGGCGACAAACTTCTCCACGCAATCTCATCAATTCGTCAGGGAGTTCTTGCTGTGCGCCTCCGGGGTTCTCGACGACCAGCAATTCCACAAGGCCACTGGAACTCCTAAGAATCCTCAACAACAACTAAGATACGAACTCAGACAGTTGCACGCTGAAATCATACGACTTCAACGCCTCACTCGACTTCTGAATCGTTAGGAACAGCAAGTGACTGCAGCGCCCGAAAACCAGGGCTGTTTCACCACCACAAAAGCCCTTCGCCCCGACCTGCATCTTGTTCCTTTTGGCACTCCACTGTGGCTGACGTTCTTGCTGGTGCTTGTCGCCGGCTGCCAGTCAACGCCTTCCGGCGCTACAAACCCCAACCAGGTCGAGACAGGCTCGGGCGAGATCCGTTCGGAAAAAACCCTCTGGAGTCCGACTCTGCACTGGGCGGGAGCGCGCTTCCGCTTCGAACTCCATGCAGAAGAGAAAAACCAGAAACCGCAAATCGAGCGGCGCCAGAATACGGACATTCTGCGGGTCGGAGATCTGGAAGTGGAACTGGTAAGAACACGGTTTCGCATCGCAGGCGTCATGTACCGCTGGGCATCGGACAGCATCATCTGGATCCACAAACCGCCTCATCCGGGTCGTCCCTTTTTCCGCCAGGAGGGTTTGCTGCAACTGACCTGGGTCGGAAATGGAGTCAATCCGGTGGTCGAGGAGCAACGTGCTGACGGCTCCTTCATCTGGACGATCGGCCCGGCACGCATCACCCGCGAAGCCGACGGCACCGTTCAATATAAGGGTCGAAGTCGAGACCAGACCCGAGTCGGTCCGTGGAAGATGTTGCTCGATTCCGCCGGTAGGTTGATCGGCGGAACATCGTGACCGAGACCCCTGAAGGCGAGCATCTGGAAGATCATCTGCTCGATGGCCCACCTGCTGACCTCGACCAGAAACTCGATCGCTGGTGTCAGCAACGGGGTCTTCCCGCCTACCGTGGCGCGCAGGTTCGTCAGCACCTCATCGACGGCCGGGTGCTCGACCCCCGGCAGATGACATCCCTCCCCGAAACACTACGAGAGCAACTGGTTCAGCAATTTCTGAGCCCACCATTCACCGACACCCAGCTGCAACGCTCGAGCGATGGAACCCTGAAATTCCGCTTTCGCCTGCGCGACGGATTATCGATCGAATCGGTTTGGATCCCCAGTGGTGATCGAGGAACCCTCTGTGTCTCCAGCCAGGTCGGTTGTGCAGCAGAGTGCACATTCTGCGCCACCGGCACCATGAAATTGTCGCGCAACCTGCAACCGAATGAAATCATCGGGCAATGGCTGGCGATCGATACAGCAACCGTCGCCGAGGGACTCGTCGGAGTCACCCAGGTGGTGTTCATGGGGATGGGTGAACCGCTTCACAACTATGATGCCGTGTCACGTTCCATCGAGTGGCTGTGCTCACCGGTCGCCTACCAGTTCAGTCCCCGTCGAATCACTGTCTCCACCGTCGGTATCATCCCGAAGATCCGGGAACTGGTGAAAGATCACCCCCAGGTGCGACTCGCTGTCAGTCTCCACAGCGCGATCGAGTCGACTCGAAACGAGATCGTCCCGATCAACTCGCGCCACGGTCTCGACGAGTTGAGCGACCTGCTCGATGAGATCCGTGACGACACCCGTCGAATCAGTCTCGAATATGTAGTATTGCCAGGGATCAACGACAGCCCGCAAGAAGCGCAAGCTCTGGCGACATTTGCTGCAAGATCCGCTTCTCACATCAACTTGCTGCGGTTCCACCCGTTCGAGGGCGCCCCCTACAAGGCGGCCACCGAGGACCACGTGGCACGGTTTCTGGCACTGGTGGAAGCAAAATATGACGGGCCGGTGACCGCACGTCGTAGCCGCGGACTCGATATCGACGGAGCCTGTGGCCAGCTGGTTCTCAAGACGCGGCCAGATCCGCCGAACTAAAAAACAAGGGGAAACCGCAAAGCGGTTTCCCCTTGTGATCCAGAAGGCCGGGTACTGTTACGACTAGCAGCCGTCAAAACCCGGTTTCGGGTCTGGTTTCGGCTTTGGATCTGGTTTCGGATCCGGTTTCGGCTTCAGGTCTGGTTTCGGCTTCGGATCTAGCTTCGGATCTGGCTTTGGGACCGGTACCGGTTTTGGCTTTGGCTTCTCCCACACCGGTTTTGGTTTCGGCTTCTCCCACACCGGCTTCTCAGCGTCGCCGACTGCTTTTCCCTCTTCGGCTTCTTTCTTGGCGCGGGCCGCATCTCGATCTCTGGTGAACTCTGCAAAGGAACGACCTTCAGGACGCCCGAATACAGTCGAGGAGACTCCGGCGTTGAGGGTGATTTCATCGTAGTTCACCTCGAGGCTCAGTTCTCCATCTTCGAAGATCTTCTTGGAGGTAGCAGTCTTGATCCATCGATTGCGATCGTCGCTGAAGCGGATTTGAGCGTAATCGGCGAAGAAGACTTCCTTTGTCACCACGGCTGGAGGCTGACCTTCACGCCAGGCCTTGCGCAGGAGCAATCCGTCTTCCTCGGAAAAGGCATAGGTCAACACCTGATTGCCGGCGAAAGACTTCAGTTCGACCAACTTACAGGGCTTGTCGAGGACAACACCGTCGCCCTTCAAAGTGGCGATGTATCCGTTCTCCTGGAAGGAGACGAAGAAGTCATCGATGTGCTTGTCCCAGACGAAAACGATGAGCGTCTTACCAGCAAGCGGCGAAACAGCCCCCATCGCCTTGACCCAGGCTTTCTCACCGTCATAAACCTGAGTGAAGTTGAGCGGTTCATTGTTCTTGGTCAGGCCGAGTCCTGGAAGTTGCCACTCTTCCCGGATCATCAGCGCCCCTTCTCCCGTACGCTTCAGGAATCGGGCCATCTTCATGATCGTTTCCTTGGTCGGATCGATCTTCTTGTTGCGGAAGCGCTCGACGCGATCATCGATGGCACTCATCGCAGCTTGTCCACCGACTGCTTCGATGTACCGTGCGATCACCTCGAGAGCGGCCGGATCACTGGGAGGGATTCCGAGGTCACTGCCGCCGAGCACATCGTCGACCGGGATCGGATCCTGTTTGGCTTCCTGTTTGGCCTCTTGTTTGGCTTCGCCGTCTGTTTGGGTCACCGGAGTCGGATCCTGTACCATCGAGAGTGCGTTCGCAGGCTCGATCGGGAAACTCCAGCTGAGGACTCCCAGCAACGCCATGCACAGGAGCGATTTTCCGACGAGAGATCCAGGTTTCATCAACTTGTGTCCTTCCAACGAGCCCTCCGGGGGCCCACATCCCTACCGATCACCATGGCCGGTCGATCCGATGCGGGAGTTCGCGGCAACGATCGTGCCGCGGGAACAAATCAAACCGGTGAAACTCCTCATTCACAGGTACCCGAGCAGGGCCGGAATTCGGAATCTCCTACTGTGTCAGGATAACCGTAGCAGCCCTCGGGGTCAAAACGACCCGGAAACTCCATTTCCGGTGTTTGCCGAACCATCCGAGGCAGGAACAGGTCCTATCTCGGGATTCCCGATCAGGTAGGCGAATCCCTCGCGCCGTAACCAGGAACGCACCTTGTGGAAGGGTACAAATAGGCCCATGTGGGGAACCACCATCGGAGATCGCTTGCCATAGGTGTAAATCATGCTGCTGATTCCGATCAGTTGTGAGTCTTTAGCCCGGAAGATGCCCCCTCCGGAGTTTCCGAAATATGTCGGGGCATTGACCATCCAGTAAATTTCTTCTCCGACCGGCTTGTACTGCGATGAGATCTCTCCGAGTGCCGGCAGCGGTTGATTACCGAGCGGACAGCCGACCGCATAGACAGGCTCGAAGACGGAGAGGGAATTACAGACCGATTCGGTAGCCACGATGGCGGAGTATGGCCAGGCAGTGGCACGATCGACGCGAATCAAGGAAAGATCCGATTCCGGCAAAGATGCAACTTCGAATCCATCGTATACAACATCGTCGAGCCTACCGCGTTCCGGATCGAAGAAGCGCAGTTCCCGGATCACCACTTCTTCGCTGGTGAGGTCACGCACTTCTTCAACGACGTGATATGCGGTCACGATCCAGATTTTCCAGTGATTCTCTCCAGCGAACTCGCAACTGAGTACGACTCCACTACCGACGGTTCCATTGCCACGCAATTGAACCACCGGATAGATCATCCTGACGACCTTGTCGTGATTGTTCGTGGTGGTGTCATTGCGCAGCGCTGGAGTGAGCGATGGAAGGATCGACTCGATTCTGGAATCGAGAGCATCGATCTTCTGCTCGGTACGGTCGATCTCGTCTCCGACCCAGCGACGGAGCCCTTCTCGACGCAAATTCAGTTCCCTGACAATTCTCGCCCGCTCCTGCGACAAGAGATCGGCGGATACATTTGCCACCACCGGTTCCAGTGGCGAGAAATCATCGCTCTCCACGGCCGATACCCCACTCGAGAGGTACCACAGCGGATCCTCGTCAAATCCGGACGAATTGGAGTGGTCCGGTACCCGGGGAATCAGCATTGCATCGCCTGTGGGCGCTGTGGCCAGGGCGAGTTCTTCTTTCGAGACGAGAGCCGGGACAACAACCCCGTACAATCCGACGATGATCACAGCAGCCAGAAAGTATTTTTTGTGAGTGTCGTGGTTCATCGATCCCCGTTCCAACGTCGGCCTTCCCCTGGCCGGGATGGGCTGATCCAACAAGATGGAGCCCACAAAGGAGAGTACGATGAGCCGCAATTAGCGGCCAAATCACCCGGGTCGTAGTGGCTGTTGTGCTCGGGGAAATGCCTCGCCGATGGCGACGGGACCGGGCCAGAAGTGTCGAATACCGGCCTTCTACCGGCTTCAGGCCTGCTGGGGAGAACTCTGTGGAGAATCTTGTGGAGAGTCTTGCGGAGAGTCGTCGGGCGGATCCTCGGCCGCGGAATCGGGCGTTGTGGATTCATCGCTGAAGAGAAGCTTGAGCAGCCGATCCGGCACGTGCACGACCCGATCAGCGGGCCTACCGCCAGTTCTCGATTTCACCGAATCCAGTTGCAGGGCGAGCTCGATGATCTGGTTCTTGGGGGTATCGGGATCGACGGTGAGACGATCGACGAGTTTCTCGTTGACGAACACGGCAAGTTCGACATCAGAGGGTTGCAGCAGTTCTTCGCTGTGCTCGGGCCACGGTTCTTCATCAAGATTCCCCTTCTCTCCGATCCCCTCCCACAACTCATGAGCCATGTGTGGAGCAAAGGGAGTCAGCAAGATCACGAAGGTTTTCAGTGTCTGCCGATCGACTTCCTCGGGGGTCAATTGGTCACCGCGTAGCAACTTGACGAACTCCATGAAAGCACTGACCGCCTTGTTGAGACGGAAGTTACGAATCGCCCGACTCACTCGACGAATCAGAAGGTGCTTGGCGACAAGAACATTGCGGCTGACAAAACGACCCTCTCCGACCCTCGACAGAATCGCTTCGTGGGTGCGCTGAAGGAAACGAGCACAACCTCGCAAACCCTCCTCGTTCCATTCGACATGATCCTGCGGAGGCCCCATGAAGAGCAGGTGTAATCGCAGCGCATCGGCTCCATGCTTGTCGAGATGATCGCCGGCCAGCACTCGTGGGCCGCGAGGACCAAATCCGTCCTGAGGTTCGTCGTCACTACCAGGAGCGCGAATGCGTCCCTGGTTGAACAGTCTTCGATATGGTTCTTCTCGATGAGTGACGCCAAGATCCGCCAGGAAATGACTGATGAATCGCACGTAGAGCAGGTGTAACTCAGCGTGCTCGATCCCTCCGACGCAAAGATTGACCGGATTCCAGTGGCCAATCAGATCCGCAGCGGCAATCTCATCAGTTCCGGAAGGATCGAGAACTCGCAGATGAGCCCAGCAGGAGGCGATCCAGTCCGGCATCGTATCCGTGCATCGCAGTGCATCTGCACCGCAACCGGGACAACTGGTTTTCAACCAGTCCTCGCAACCCGCCAGCGGACTGGCCCCATCGACCGACTCCGGCAGTCGCTCCACATCCGGGAGCCGAACCGGTAACTGATCCTCGGGTACTGGTACCTGACCACACTCCGGGCACTCGATGATCGGAATCGGTTCTCCCCAGAAGCGTTGCCGTTCGAAGGTCCAATCGTGCAATTTCCAATCGATGTGTGACTCGACCAGATCCCGGGCTTCCAGAACAGCCTGAATTGATCGACGTGCATCTCCACCTTCCGAACTCTTGCCTCGACCTGTTCGACGACGCCTTCGTGGAGAGGGAGAACGACCAACCGTCGTCGGAAGGCCGAACCGTTCGGCAAATTCTTTGTGCGCGTGGTGAACCCCGGGAATCCCGAGAATGGCACCGAAATGAATCTCCGGAAGAACATAACTGCTGACCCAGATCGGCATTCGATTCAAGGTGACCGGGTTCAACACATAGGCACCTGTGGGCACCCCGTCAGCGGTTCCGCGGCTGGTGAGACGTTGGCGATCGCTCAGAGCCCTGGCACGTTCCTGGTAGGCCCGAACGTCCTCTTCCTGCAACGAATCGGTGAGATTTTCGAGCAGAGCGTGTTCAGGACTCAATACCACGAAGGTCGCCTCGGCCAGCGCATCGATGCGCCAGGAAAAGACATCCACTTCCTCCCAGCCGTCATACAGTTCCGAAGAGGCCTTGAGAGTCAGACGGGAACCCTCACGACGACCGATCCAGTTGCGCTGCAGTGTTTTGGTCCTGGACGGCCATTTCAGTAGCTTCAGTCCCGAATGAAGCGCCTCCGCATAATCGGTGATCTTGATCTTCCAGCCATCGTCATGAAGAACCAGACCCCGTTGGTGTAGCTTCAAGAACAACCACTGCGACCAGCGATACGATTCCGGATCGGAACTGTTCAGTTCATGATCCCAGTGAACCAGCGCGCCGAATCCGAGCAACTGCTCACGCATCTTCTCGATGCCTCTACGAACCACCTCTTCTGGATGAATGCCCGCCGAGCGCGCCTCATCCTCGATGGAGACTCCGAACGAATCCCAGCCGAACGGACGGAACACGTCACGACCGCGCGCTCGTTGATAGCGGGCCACGACATCATTGATGGCGATACCGCGAAACTGATTGACGCTGAAACCATCGAGGGACGGATTGGGGAACATGTCGAGACAGAAGAACGGGCGCGGTCGGGAAGACTGGTCCTCCGTCGTCTCGTCAGCGGT
The DNA here is from genome assembly GCA_963854815.1 of Planctomycetes bacterium UBA1146. Classification (GTDB taxonomy): domain Bacteria; phylum Planctomycetota; class UBA8108; order UBA1146; family UBA1146; genus UBA1146. The sequence goes on along the minus strand of CAWLAN010000084.1, from coordinate 1,303 downwards.
CGATTCCACATCGGAAGTCGGTGGCACCTCGGCAGAATCATCGGATTGAGAATCGCTCGAAGAATCTTGATCGACGGAATCTTGATCGACGGAATCTTGATCTACGGAATCTTGATCTACGGAATCTTGATCGACTGACACTGGATCTACGGAATCTTGATCGACAGACACTGGATCGACGGAATCTTGATCTACGGAATCCTGATCGACGGACTCGTCATCGACGGAACTCGGCGCAACAGATCTCCCGACCGGAGAGGTGGGCTGGTTCTCGCTCCACCGTTCCCGCCAGCGCTGTTCCAACTCGAGCAGATCAACCGACAATGCCATCCTCTTTCCCTGGGATCCCTGAGAGATGTGAGATGTTCCGAGTCCCCTGCACCTCAATCCGTCGATGAAAAGATCGTAGGCCCTCCCCTGCTTGGCGACAATCGGTTCCCTTGACCCAAGATACGCTGTGGCTATGCTTTGAGGGTTCGGCACCGCGGCGCGCAGCCAATTGACTGCAATTGTGGCCCTGGCGGCCGATCGATCATGGGGCTGTAGCTCAGCTGGGAGAGCGCCTGACTGGCAGTCAGGAGGTCAGGGGTTCGAGCCCCCTCAGCTCCACCAATTTAAACCGATGCGCCCTTTCGTCTAACGACGATGGGGCGTTTTTCGATGGGCACCAGTAGAGGCCGGAAATGGAGCCAGTGCCATTTTTGCCCAAATGCGTGGGCAACAATGTCGATTTGTGACTCGAAATGGGTTCGTTCGCGAAGACGGTTTTAGAACACCGTCAGCATTTTGATACAATCACTGCGGGTTCTGGTCATTACCTCTACATTTGTTTCACCGAGAGGGAGGTCCTTCATGAAAGCCATCGTTTCCATACAGGTTTCCATACTCGCGATCCTCTTGCTCTGTGCATTACCTGTTCAAGCCGCCGATTTCATCCGGGGTGATGCCAACGCCGATGGCACGCAGGACATCAGCGATCCCATCACCACCCTCTCGTTCCTGTTCAATTCGATGGCGGTACCATGCCTGGCTTCACTGGACAGTAATGCCGACAACATGCTCAACATCGCCGACCCCGTGCACCAGCTTGCCACCATGTTCGGCGGAGGATCTCCACCGACGGCTCCTTACCCCGAATGTGGCCCCGATCCCTCGACCAACCCGCTCCCCTGCGAGTCCTTCCCGGCATGCCCCGATCCTGATCCTGTGCTGACCTGGGAGGTGATGCCCAATTCGCCAGTAGCGCCATATTATCATCACGACGATCTTTGCTTCCCGAGCCCTGACATCGGTTTCATTTGTA
>CAWLAN010000083.1:0-12471 GCA_963854815.1 Planctomycetes bacterium UBA1146 | reverse complement strand
TTGATCGCCCCTGGGGTCCCCTCGAATACGATGATTCCGCAGCCACTGAACTGGCACGCGAGTGCCAACTTCATCCAGTGCTGGCTCGGCTACTCGTCCAGCGTGGCATCACCACCGCTCAGCAGGCCAACGAGTTCCTGGAACCAAAGTTGACGAATCTGCTGGAGCCAGATGTCATCCCCGACATCGATCAGGCGGTGGAGATGATTTTCACTGTGCGCGAAGTGCAGGGAAAAATCGCCATTTATGGCGATTACGACGTCGATGGCATCAGTGGTACCGCGATACTCCTGGAAATGCTCGGTCACCTGGGTGTGGAAACGGTGTATCGACTGTCCGATCGGATCAAAGAAGGCTACGGATTTCACGTTCATGCAGTGGAGGAGTTGGCCGAACAAGGGGTCGACCTCATCATCACTGTCGATGGTGGCAGCAACGATGTGGCTGCATTGCGACGTTCACAAGAACTGGGACTGGAGGTGATCGTCACCGATCACCATCGGATTGATGAGAGACTGGAGGGGATCCCACTGGTGCATCCAGGTCGTGCCGATCAACCATCTCCATCGCTGGGTCTGTGCGGCGCCGGGGTTGCCTACAAACTGGCCTGGGCTGTCGCCAAAGAAGCGGCTGGTGGAGGCAAGGTCGATAACCGGACCCGCGATCTACTCGTCGAGTTGCTCGGATTCACGGCGCTGGGAACGGTGGCGGATGTGGTTCCGCTGGTCGGTGAAAACCGCATTATCGTGCGTCAGGGCCTGCGCGCCATCGCTGCGACAAAGCGGCCCGGACTCGCCGCCTTGATGGATACCTGTCGGATCAATCGGAATTCGCTCTCGGCGATAGACATCGGTTTTCGAATCGCTCCCCATCTCAATGCTGCCGGGCGCCTCGGCGATGCCAGTGAGGCTCTTGAGTTGTTACTCACCGATGATCCACAGCGTGCCAGTGAACTCGCAGCAAAACTGGCACGGCTCAACCGCGAGCGCCGCGAGATTGAAAAGGTGATGACGCAGGAGTGTATGGAGGAAATGAAACAGGGACTCCATCCTGAATCTGGTCCGATCGTCTTTGCCCGAGAAGGTTGGCATCCAGGAGTGGCGGGCATCGTCGCCAATCGTGTCGTCGATCGAGTGCATCGTCCGGTGTGGGTACTGTGCATCGATGGGGAAACGGCGCGAGGATCCGGACGCAGCATCGATGAATTGCCTCTTTCCGATCTCTACCCGGTAATGGGCCCCGTGGTGGAAAAGGTGGGAGGTCATCGCGCTGCGGGCGGCATGACGATTCGAACCGACCGCATCGAGCAGTTGAAGCAAGTACTCGCCGACCAGCAGGCAACCAAGGCAGATTCCGAGCAGATTCCTCCTCGTCGGTACGATCTGGAACTGTCACCGGGTGAAATCAATCTTGAACTGGCGGATGCCCTGGAGTCTCTGGCACCATTTGGTAACGCGAACCGACAACCAGTCTTTTGCATCCGGGGTCTACGCCTCGAGGGAACTCCACGGCTGGTGGGAGCCGCTGAAGAACATGTCCAGGTGAAGTTCCGGGCAGATGGAGCGCCCATCGGTGCGATCTGGTTCCGTGGGGCTGGTCGCGCACGGGAGTTGACCGAGGGCGGCGAGATGACCATTGTGGCCAACCTCACCGTGAATCACTTCCGCGGCCGCAACGTGCAGTTGCAGATCGTCGATCGGATCCCCGACGACGAGTGACAATTTTCGTCAGTTTGGCCCACATCTTGGCCCATCTGGCTCGCCAAGGTGACGCAGATGGTCACATCGGGCCACGGTCGGGCTCGGCCACCATCTGTCGCTACATTTTTAACCTGTTTTATTGTAACAACTTATAAAGAATCCTCCCGGTATCTCCGAGCGGGTCCGTCGATTGCCATGGTCTTGTTGCACCGATGGATTGGCTTTGGAGCGAGAGTCTGTCCGATCAGTGCGGGACTCATCCGGTCCTTCAAAGGAACTCATCAATTGGATCGCTCGGGGACAGTCAATGGAAGGACTACCATGGTACAGCATCGCAAAAACGAGGGATTCACCCTCATCGAATTGATGATCGTCGTTGCGATCATCGCCATCATCGCGGCCATCGCGATTCCGAACCTGCTCAATGCAAAGATGGCGGGCAACGAGGCCTCTGCCGTCTCCAGTCTTCGTACTCTCAGCACTGTATGCGAACAGTTCCGCAATCGTGACATCGAGGGTGATTATCCGGCCGACCTGGCTGAACTCGCCTCTGGCAATTACCTCGATAGCTCACTCGCCACAGCAACCAGTTCTACAGTTCTCAAGAGTGGTTACTGGTACACCTTCAACGGCTATGACGGAAACATGTGGGACTGCGTGGCGTCGCCGGGGACCTTCGACTCAGATGGTGGTTTCCACTACTTCGTCTCCACTATTGGCGTGATCTACCGCAGTGATGCAGTTACGGCTCCTGCTACGCCTCCTACTGTAGGAGACCCATCCTGGGTTCCGATCCAGTAGCAAATAACCTGTCTCGGAGTAAAGGGAGGAACTGCCTGGCAGTTCCTCCCTTACTCTTTTTTCGGTTCACGATTCAAGGGGCCCTCGAATCCCGCCTGGGGGAGTCATGAATAACAAACAGCGTGGTTATACCTTGATCGAGTTGATGATCGTGGTTGCGATCATCGCGCTGATCGCAGCGATCGCAGTTCCCAACCTTCGTGCGAGTCTCAGTGGAGGCCGCGAAGCCGCAGCGATCGGCTCGATGCGAACGATATCGACCGCCGTCGAGCGCTACCGGATCCGGCTCGGCCAATACCCGGCAGATATGGCCGAACTGGCGCAAAAGAACCCATTTCTCATCGATCAAGAACTGCTCACTGGAGTGCGAAACGGCTACTTCTACTCTCTGCAATCAGCCGGTGGCGGATACACCTGCAATGCCGATCCAGAGTTGGTTGCCGAGTCTCGTTACTTCTACGTCGACCAGACTGGGGTCATCCGTCAACAAGAAGGGGAGGCGGCAGGTCCTGACAGCGCCCCGATCCAGTGATCACGCTGCGTTGACTCCAACCCGCGGACATCTACCATGCCCGGATAGCCCTCGTCGAAGGAGGGCAAGAAGGGTCTGAGAGACGATGACTGCCGCTGGTTCCCCTCGATTACCTCAGTTACCGGCGCGACTGGCCCCGAGCATCCTGTCGAGCAATTTCAGTTACCTCGCTGATGAGGTCAATTCCGTCATCACCGCTGGCGCTGACTGGATTCATGTCGATGTGATGGACGGTCACTTCGTCCCCAACCTCACCATCGGAGCTCCGGTGGTGAAGTCGTTGCGAACGGCCACGGATTCTTTTCTCGATGTCCACCTGATGATCTCCGAACCGGCAAAGTATCTCGATGATTTCATCGCTGCTGGCAGTGACATGGTTACTTTTCACATCGAAGCGGAGCCCGATCCCTTACCGTTGCTCGATAAACTGCACCAGGCCGGCCGCAAGGGGGGGATCGCCCTTCGGCCTTCAACCCCGGTCGAGACGGTCATTCCCTTTGTCTCTCGCTGTGACATGGTTGTGGTGATGACGGTGGAGCCTGGATTCGGGGGTCAGTCCTTCATGGAAGAACCGCTCGACAAGATTGCCGCCATCCGCGCCGCCGGTGCTGCCGACCTCGAGGTGCAAGTCGACGGGGGAATCACTGCCGAAACACTGCCTCGTGCCCTGGCTGCCGGTGCCAACGTGTTTGTTGCCGGAAGTGCGGTGTTTGGTGGCGATGACGTGGCCGGCAACATTGCGGCTCTTCGAAGTGCGATGGCCGGGGGGAGGGCCACGGCATGAGCGATGAGGCACGAGAACCTCGATCTTCGCGCCGACGCGATGTCCCCAGTGGCCTGTGGCTGCGATGCCCGGGTTGCTCCAAGATGATCTACAAAAATCTGATGATGGAGCGAGGCAACGTTTGCCCCGAGTGCAGTTATCACTTTCCCATCACCAGTGATGAACGTATCCAACTGCTGTGTGATCCCGATACCTTTGTCGAGCACCTCAAGGCACTCGCTCCGACGGATCCGCTCGGGTTCACTGCAAAGCGCTCTTATCGTGAGCGCCTCGCCGAGACCCAGAGTAAAACAGGTCTTCTGGATGCCTGTGTTGTCGGGAGAGCGGAGATCGGTCAAGTCCCCGTTGTTATCGGCGTCAGTGATTCGAGATTTCTGATGGGATCGATGGGGTCGGTGGTGGGAGAAAAGATCGCTCGTAGTATCGAACTAGCACGCGAGGAAAGTCGACCTTTCATCTTCGTCAGTGGTTCCGGGGGTGGAGCGAGGATGGATGAGGGGATGTTCTCGCTGATGCAGATGGCGAAGACTGCCTGCGCGGTCCAGCGATTGCATGAAGCGGGGGGATTGTTCGTCAGCATCTTGACCAATCCCACCATGGGTGGGGCGATGGCGAGTTTCGCAGCCCTGGGCGATGTGATCATCGCAGAGCCGAAAGCTTTGATCGGTTTTGCCGGACCCAATGTCATCAAGCAGACGATCAAAACGGATCTCCCCGAGGGATTTCAATCTTCCGAATTCAACCTGGAACACGGCTTCCTGGATCTGGTCGTCGATCGCCAGGAAATGCGTGGCACGCTGATCCGGATGCTGGCTTATTTCTGCCAGGAAGCCTGATCTGCCGCAATAGCGCGATTCATCCTCAAGTTCTGCTGCTCGGCTGACGATCCATATGGACGGATCTCTTTTTCGGATCATGGCGGTCCGCGGAGGGGATCCAGAAGGAGCAGGAATCGCATGAAGCGCAACAGGATCCTCGTGCTGGCCCAGGACAGGGATGCCGCCTATGCCATCCGAAATCTGTTCGAGTTCGAGCGTCATGATATCGATGTTAGTATCGAACTCGAGGTCGTTCGAGAGGCCCTCGTGGTGCGTTCCTATCATCTGCTACTGCTCGATTCGAGAGTCTGTCACCACGAGGAATTCGACCTGGTCGATTTCCAACTCGACCGTGGTTTGCAGGTGCCCCTGGTCGTCATCGGTGGAGAGAACACCGGACTGCGCAGGAGCCTGCGCTCTCGTCAGGGACTCGAGGTGATCCATGTCGACCTCGACGGTGAACAACTGCTCGAGACCGTCAACAACTGGAATCCGGAGCCGGATCCGGAAGCTACGACCTGACCTCGCTGCGCACACCTCGACACGGTGGTACGATGAACCCCGGACGCACACCGCGTCGTGGAGGTTCTCATGTCTCACCTGCAGCGGTTCCGTGAACTCGAAGCCCAGGGGATCGATATCCTGGCGCTGCTCGCCGGTGATCGCGTTCTCGATGACGAGCAGTTGCAGGGGATTCTGGCCAACCTCGGTCCGCTCGGACCCGAATACCACAGTGATCTGATGGAGTTGTTGACTCATCGCCGTTTCGATCCCCAGCAGGCTCAGGGTTTGTGGCGAGGAATCCTTCGTCACAAGAAGAAACTGGAGAATCGTCTGGAGAGGCCGGTTGGAGTCCGGGTTGCAGCGGCCGATTATCTCACCAACCGTCGACCAACTCTTGATTCTCCGCGAATCGTTGCGCGCCCGGAGATGGACCGGTTGATCGCCCAGGTCAGTCTCGATCCCCTGACCGAACTGCTCAATCGACGCTCGAGTGACGAGACGCTGCGCCTCGAGATCCAGCGAGCCCGACGCTACGGAGGTCTGCTGAGTGTGATGCTCATCGATCTCGATCAGTTCAAGAAGATCAATGACGGGGAAGGACATGTCGCCGGAGATGAAGCACTGGTGGAGATCTCCCGGCGCCTCCAGGCCGCCTGCCGGGACACCGATACCCTCGGGCGTTGGGGCGGCGATGAACTGCTGTTGATATTGCCCCAGACCTGTGCCGCAGATGCCACCATCCTGGCGGGCCGATTGCGTGCGGACGTTCGAAAGGAACCGGTGATCTTCAGCAATGGCCATCACTGGAATGCGACCATCTCCATCGGCATCGCTGGATATCCGGATCACGGACACATCGTCCAGGACCTGATCGAGTCGGCCAGTTCAGCATTACGTCGTGCCAAGGCCTCCGGTCGCGATGCGGAGGTCACCGCCGACCTCGGAAAATCTTCTGCATCCGGCAAGTTCCCCGGCATGAGCGCGAGAAGGTGGGACGATTCCTCTGATAAAGGATCCACTGGCGGGACCGGCGAGATCGATTCCTAGTCGGTTAGAGCATCTCTGAGAGCCTCGGGTACTGCCGTCCGACGCACCCACAGTTGACAGCGTGGACCGATATGGAGCAGTGCCCAGGTATCATCGCTTGCCAGTCTCCGTGTCAGTGATTGGCGCGATTGCTCCGGTGGACGGATCATCACGGCATTGGCCAGCGCCAGCAGCCGATCTTGTTCGGCATTGGCTTCATTGAGGGCACCGGCATGAGCCAGATACAGGTCTGCTCCGTAGACGGTATTTCGCGAGTCCATCGTCGGTAGAAGACGTCCATCGGATGCATGCACCACGATGCTGCCGAACTCGTATTCGCACAGCACGGTGCCGGTGACCTGCCATTGCTGGGCGAGGATGGAAACAGGAGATCGTGGCATCATCGTCGACCAGCCGCTGCCCGGTTTGCGCCACTGAATCCCGGTCGCTGACATCCGGGCCGGATATCCGAATGCCAGTAGCATCAACAAAATCGCACAGATCAGCACTGCAGCTCGGCTCCGAACCCGGTGCATCGTGTCGGGCCACCTTTGACACCATCGAGTGAGCCACATTCCCAGCAACACGGAAGACAGCAGCACGGCCAGTGCAAAGTGACGCTGTTGCAAAAGCGCCATCACAACCGCCAGCGCGATCGCCAGTCGTGCGGCGCGTGGTGTATCGGCCTTGCCAGAGCCAGTGCCCTGGCGCCAGACAGCGATGATCGCAAGTGCCAGTAGTGGCAGTCCGATCCAGAAGGTGGGGGTGGCGCGGAACATCATCCCGCCCGCCCCGCCGGAGAAGGGACTGACCCATTCCATCACTTCGCTGGTGAAGACCGGATCGAGGCCGAGCTGGAACGGAAACAGAAATAGACCGAGACCGTGCGGTTGGAACGCGGTGGCTCCAACACAACTGGCGAGCACGGCGAGCCGTTGGCGGGAAGTGGCGCGGTGACCGTCAGGCCAGATCAGCAGATCAAAAATCAAAAACGCGATGCCGAGGATGAAAGAAGAGTGCACGTTCGCCCACAGTGCCATCAGTGGCACAGCAAGCCACAGACAGCGTGGACGATCTCGACCGATCAAGGTGACACACAAGAGTCCCAGTATGCTGCACAGACCCAGCAGATGCGGACGTAGCATCAACCGTCGTCCCGCCACCAGCCAGATGGGCACCAGCAACAGCGCGCGGGCCACCGCAGAGACGCCCAGCAGTCGTGCGATCTTGTCCTGTAGCGCTCCCAGCAACGCCGCCAGTGCCACCGCGAGGGCGACCAGACCGGATGCCCCGGCGATCTTGTAGAGGCTGGCAAACAGCAGTGCTGCCAGCCACTCGTGGGCGATCCAGGTGCCACCGTGACCGTTGGCGGAGAAGGGATCGGTGGTGGGGACCGCGCCGTGTTCGATGATCCAGTCGCCGATCGCCAGATGCATCGGTAGGTCGTTATTGGCGAGCGGATGAAAGGCGATCACCGCCGGCAGCAGCAGCGCAAAGAAGGTCACCCAGCGCTCTCCGGCGCCGGGCAGGTCTGTGGCTGGGGGGATTTCGGTGTTCAACGGCACTCTCTCGTGTGGATCGCTCTCGTGGTGGCTCTGCTTCCCTTCCTACAGCAGTCCCGCTGGTAGTGGTATCACTATCTGGAGCCCGGGCATGACCCTCGGCACATCTCCAGATCCATCCCGGTGCTCTGGCGCTGCCGTTTTCCGAAGGCCTACAGAGCCCGACCCCACCCTTGGACTTCCAATACCCCCGGGGCGGATCGTATGATCCCGCCATGCCGATCCCGACCCCGTTTCACGATCGTACGGCGCCCCTGTGCACCTCCTTGCAGTGGAAGGACTGGGCAGGTTTTCACGCAGTATGCCGCTACGGAACCCATCTCGAAGCGGAGTATCACGCCATTCGCCAGAGTGCTGGACTGCTCGACGTCTCGCCGTTGACCAAGATCGCCGTTGCCGGTCGCGACGCCGCAGCATTTCTCTCTTTCGTGACCTGTCGCGATATTCAGCGACTGCGCCCGGCCCGGGTTCGCTACGTCGCCATCTGCGATGAGGCAGGGAAACTGGTCGACGATGGAACGGTGATGAACCTGGGAGACGGAAGTTACCGCCTCACCGCGGCTTCTCCCATCTGGCGTTGGATCGATCGCTTCTCTGCCGGCTTCGATGTCAGCCTCGTCGATGAGTCCGATTCCATCGCCAGTCTGGCCATCCAGGGCCCGCGCTCTCGCGCCATACTCGAGCAAGCGGCGGGGGAAAAGATTCCACTGCGTTACTTCCAGCTGGCAACGATGTCTCTCGATGGGATTCCCATAGAGATCTCCAGAACCGGCTACACCGGCGACCTCGGCTACGAACTCTGGTGTCAGGCGGAGCACTCCACGGCACTTTGGGATCGGCTGATGGAGGCGGGAAAACCGCACCGCCTTCTTCCCGTCGGCCTCGATGCGCTCGACATCGTCCGCATCGAAGCCGGGTTTGTCTTGCAGGGCGTCGACTACTTCAGCGCTCCGACTTGCCTGATCGAGAGCCGCAAGTCATCGCCCTTCGAGGCGGGGATCGGATTTGCTGTCGACCTCGGCAGAGGTTCCTTCGTCGGCAGCGAAGCCCTCGAACGCGAAAACCGGATGGCGCCGCGGTCGAAGTTGGTCGGTCTCGAACTTTCTCTGCCCGACATCGAAAAACTGCACGCCAGTGTCGGTCTCCCCCCGGTTCTCCCGATCGAGGCGTGCCGCACTTCGCGACCGGTGTATATACGAGCTCGACAGGTCGGCTACATCACCAGTTCCACCTTCTCGCCGATCCTCAAGAGTGCCATCGCCCTCGCCACCGTCGAGGGCAGCGTTGGCGAACCCGGCACCGGTCTCGAGGTCGAGTTCACCATCGAACACGTCCATCATCGGATCCCGGCAACGGTCGTCGAACGGCCCTTCTTCGACCCGCCACGAAAGCGAGACTGAGCGATGGCAGTCTCCTACGATCAGGTGATCATCGGTGGTGGCCACAACGGCCTGACCTGTGCCGCCTACCTCGCTCGTGCCGGGCGCAAGGTACTGGTGCTCGAGGCGCGTCACGTTCTCGGCGGCGCAGCGGTGACCGAGGAGGTCTTTCCCGGCTTCAAGTATTCCGTTTGCTCCTACGTGGTGAGCCTGCTTCGACCGGAGATCATCCGCGAACTGGAACTCACCCGACACGGTCTGGAGTTGATCCCGCTGGAGTGCTCCTTCTCGCCGTATCCCGACGGCAGCAGCCTGGTCCGCTGGCCCGATCGGGAGCAGACGCGACGCGAGATCGCCCACTTCTCGCCCCGCGATGCCGAGGCCTACCCGCTGTTCGGCGATGCGATGATACGCCTGGCTCGCTTCGTCCGGCCGATCCTCGACAAGCCACCTCCCGATGCCATCGATCCGGGGCTCGGAGGTCTTCTCGACCTGCTCAAACTGGGGCGCAGTTTCCGCCGACTCGATCCGGTCGATCGGCTGCGCAAGATCCAGATGTTCACCATGAGCGCGGTCGACTTTCTCGACCGCTGGTTCGAATCGGATGCGCTGAAGGCGCCGATGGCGGTCAGCGGCATCATCGGCACCTTCCTCGGCGTGCGCTCCCCGGGAACCGCCTACGTGCTGTTGCACCACTACATGGGTGAGATCGACGGTGCCTCGCGCTCCTGGGGCTTCGCCCGCGGTGGCACCGGTGCGGTCAGTTGCGCCATCGCCGATGCCGCGCGGAGCTTCGGCGCCGAGATCCGCACCGAAGCTCCGGTTGCCCGTATCGATGTCCGAAACGGCGAGGCCCGCAGCGTCGTACTCGAGGATGGCTCCGAGATCTCCGCTCGCCAGATCATCTCTGCGGTCGATCCACGGCGGACCTTCTTCGGCCTGGTGGGGAGAGAACATCTCGATCCCGACTTCGCCACGAGCATCGAACGATTCAAGTACCGTGGCTCCTCCGGCAAGGTCAATCTCGCCCTCGACCGACTTCCCAGCTTCACCTCGCGCCCCGGCGACGGCCCCCATCTGCGCGGCGACATCGCCATCGCGCCATCGATCGATGCGCTGGAACTCGCCTACGATGAGGCGAAGTACGGGCGCTGGTCCTCTCGCCCCTATCTCAATATCGTCATCCCATCGGTGGTCGATCCGACCATCGCCCCGCCGGGAAAACACGTCATGTCGATCTTCGTCCAGTACGCTCCTTACCAGCTCGAGGGCGGCCCAGAGTCATGGCCGCAGCATCGAGAAGCGTTCGGCGATACCGTCATCGAGACCCTCGAGGAGTACTGCCCCGGTCTCAGCGACTCGATCCTCCACCGCCAGGTGCTCACCCCGTGGGATCTGGAGCAGGAGTTCGGTCTGACCGAAGGCAACATCTTCCATGGCGAACTGTCGCTCGAGCAGTTGTTCTTTCTGCGTCCGACCGCGGGTTGGGCGAACTATCGGACGCCGGTAAAAAATCTCTGGATGTGCGCATCGGGGACCCACCCCGGCGGCGGAGTGATGGGCTCGCCAGGGCGCAACGCTGCTCGCGCTCTGCTGAAAGCGAGGGTCTGAGGTGACGCAGGAGCGAACCGATCTGCTGGTGGTTGGAGGAGGTATCGATGCGCTGGCTGCGGCGACCATCGTCGCTCGCGCGGGGCGCTCGGTCCGGCTCATCTGCAGCGAAGCCAGCCTCGGTGAGATCGATGCCAGCTGGGAGTTTCATCCTGGCTACCGCAGTGCCGGCCTGCGCTGCCTGTCGGCACCGCGGCCTGCGGTCGTCGCCAAACTTCGACTGGAGGATTTCGGCTACCGTTCACGGATCGCCCCCACAACTGAAGAGTCGCGCCCGATGTCCGATGCTCTGCTCGACGAGATGGCACCGATCATCGCCACCATTCAGGAATTCGCCGACGGTGCTCCGCGTGAGTTGATCGACCCTTCGTTTCTGGAGCTGTTGCGCCTCGGTGGAATGCTTCATAGAACCCGCCGTGCCATCGGAAAAACTGCCTTCGCTGATGCCCTGCGTGTTTTGCCGATGAGCATCGAGGACTGGCTGAGCGAGCGTTTCGACGAGCCACGGCAGCGTGCTCAGCTCGCCGCGCTCTCGCTCTTTGGTGGCTGGGTCGGGCCACTGTCGCCATCGACAGCATTTCTGTGGCTGCTCGCCCACGCCGGCGGCACCGAGGAACCGGCCGGTGGCGGTCCGGCGCTGGTCTCTGCCCTCGAAGGGGCGGCGCGCGAGGCAGGGGTCACCATCGAAACCTCGACCACGGTCGACGGCTGGATCCTCGAGCAGGGGAGAGTGGTCGGGGCCAGCACCGATGGTGGCGAACTGCGAGCGAAGCAACTCCTATCCACCGCCCATCCGAGCATCACCTTGCTCGAGCGGCTGGGGGCACAGGAGGTACCGGCCGCGCTACGCGAGGATCTCGGGGCCTACCGCAGTCGCGGTATCGTCGCGGTGATGCATATCGCTCTCGACTGTCCCGTCGAGGGTCCCGAGCAGCGCTGGATCGGTGATTCCCCGCTCGACTGGGAGCGTGCCTTCGACGCCGCCAAGCACGGCACCATCCCCGAACGGCCGTGTCTGCGGCTGCGCGTGGCGAGCGCTGACGATCCTTCCATCGCTCCTGAAGGCTGCAGCGTTCTCAAGTTGCAGGTCTTTGCCGTTTCCGTGGTCGGTCCCGATGAGGCCGATCGCCAGCGCGAGACGCTCGAAGCGCGCGTCCTCGAGCAGTTGGCGAAGGTCGATGAAAACTGGCCCGGGGCGGTCGTCGCCAGTGAACTGATCACTCCGACCGACCTCGAGCACCACCATCATCTTCCTGGCGGCCACCTCGAGCACGGCGAACTCGCGCTCGACCAGATCTTCTCGCTCAGGCCTTGCGTCGGGATCGGCAATTACCGCACCCCGGTCCCCGGGTTGTGGATCGCCGGTGCCGGCACCCACCCTGGGGGGCCCTTCCCCGGCAGTTCCGGAGTCCTCGCCGCCGATCAGATCCTCGCGGATGGTTGAGCATCTTCGCAGTCGATGGTCAGTTGCCAGGGATCCAACGAACACGCTCGCATCTTCACTTTGCCCGCGGAACAATAGCGATCGAAAAAAGGTTCGGGAGTGCGAAAGCCCCCGGTCACCCAGGCAAGGATGAAATTGAATCAGGCAGCCCCGGTCTCTGGAGAGCAACGGATCGCCAGTCTCGATGTGCTGCGCGGTTTCGCGCTGCTGGGCATCCTGGTGATGAACATCCAGACCTTCGCGATGCCGGTCGCTGCCTACGGAAACCCGATGGCCTACGGCGATCTGCAGGGGATCAACCTGTGGGTGT
>CAWLAN010000082.1:0-12728 GCA_963854815.1 Planctomycetes bacterium UBA1146 | reverse complement strand
CCAGTAATAGGTGGTCAGTATCTCGAGTGCCCCGGGATCATGCGTGGTAGCGGTCTGATTGCCGAGAAAGTCAGTGGCACCGAGGACCGGATTTAATCCGAGATAAACATCATAGGAATCAGCAGGATCACAGGGAAACCACTGGAGAACTGGCGTGAAACTGACGTACTGACCTCCGTCAGCAGGGACGGGTGCCATCGCTCCGGCACTCGAGTTGCCGACCTCGAAGGAAATCTCCTCGGACCAGTCACTCCAACCGAGACTGCGATCCCGGTAACGCACACGCCAGTATGCGGTGGCGCAGCCCGGCAGTGCCGTCTGCAAGACCGTGTGTGTCATGTCGGAATCGGTCACCGTATCGATGCTGATTCCTGGATCCACGTTTGGTGTCCGGTACCAGTTCTGGAAGCGGCGCCACTCATCGACAACCGGGTTGATGTAGTCGCCCGAGGTCATCGTTACCTGCCACTGACTCTCGATATGGAAATCTCCTTCCGCATCGAAGTAGGGTGATGCGGTCAGCAGGACGTTGTCTCCCGAAACATCTCCCGATCCGGGCCCCGGTGAGAGCGGCACGGGTGTCTCGGGAGCGATGTTGTAGCGCCAAACCTGGATGTCGTCGATCACCTCGTTGTCGCGGAAGATGTAATCGTTGCCACGACTGACGCGCCGCAGGCGGAAACTGGGATCTGCCCCCGCCTCGATCTCCATCAACATGAAACCCCATTCGGGCACGCTGTACTCGAACTCCTCGTAATCGACGTTGGGATAGAGCCCCCAGTAATCGAGCGATCCCATGGCACTGGCCACGTTCACCATCGTGTGCCGGTGATCACGGCTCTGGCCGCGCGAATAGCCGTGGGTGTGTCCGAAGAAATGAATCGATGGTTTCCCGGTCACGGTGGTGAACTGTTCGACCATGGTGACGATCTGGGTGCTGAAGAAGGTCTCCCCGGGGGTCCACATCTCCGATTTATGGGGATGGTGAAACTGGGCAAAGACGAAATCGATGCGATCGTCGAGTGCCGCATCCTCCAGCACCACGGCGAGCCAGTCGAGTTGCTCCTGGATGCGGTAACCCGAGTTGGTATCGAGGGTGATCACCCGGACATTCTGGTGGTCGAGGTAATGCCAGTGCTCCTCGTATCCCGGTGTGCCGTTGCTGGGCAGTTGCATGTAGTCGAAGTAGAACTGAGCGTCCGCCTCATGATTTCCGAGCGCCGGAATCAATGGCACATGCCGATACAGATTCTGCGCCTGCCCGAAGAAATGATCTTGCCAGTGGCTGTGATTCGATCCGGTAGAGACCAGATCGCCGGGCACCAGTGAAAAACTGACGCTCTCGTCGATCGGAACACCATATTGCAGGGCACAAAATGAGATCACCCCCTGATTGATCACTTCCTCGTGCTTGATTCCGTTGCTGCCGTACTGGCAATCGGAGTAGGCGATGAACTGGAAGGGGGTCTCCGCTGTCAAGGAAGGCGGTGTCGTGAAGAAATGAATGGGGCTAACGATGCTGCCGCTGATGACCCGGTAGTAGTAACGGGTTGCCGACGAGAGCCCAGTCAAATCCACATGATGGATGAAGGCACCCCCACCACTGGCGACACTGGCACCCGAAGCACTCAGGCCAAGGGCGCTACTGAGGCCATACTCCACCTGACTCTGACTGCTTCCCTGCGTCTCCCAGCCAACCACCATCGAAGTGGGCGTCGGAGATTGCAGATACGGCGCGACCAGCAAATCGGTCACCTGTGCTGTGGCGAGCGTCCCGCCGATCAGCGTGCAGGTGATGCAAAACAGCACAGAGAGTGTCAGGACTCTCATCGACAATCCCCTCACAGATAGACGCCGAGAAACCGAACTGTCACCATTTCGATTCTCGATTGGACACCACCGGGTGTAGCGATACAGATCGGCCCCGCCCGAGGTTCAATTTTCCCCATCCCACCTGGAGGAGTCAACTGCCAAGATCCATCATCCGCCAACCGCTTCCCCTTCTCCCGGGCATACGCGACAATCTTGTTTCGAGAGGGTTATCCTTGAAAACACCCTCGACCGTCCCGGAGGATACTCGATGAACAATGCTGCCATCTCTGCTGATGAGTTCGCTCAACGACGAGCCAGGACCAGTGCCGACCTGGCAGGTGCCACCGGTGTGATCTTTGCCGGAAGCGGCGGAGGACTCGAGGAAGAGTTCCGACCCCACCTCCACTTCGAATACCTGACGGGGATCATCGATGAACCCGGTGCCATGCTGGTACTCGACCCCACAGCGACCAGGGAAACGCACAAGGAGATCCTGATACTGTCACCGCATCTGCCCGAAGTGGAACGGTGGGATGGTTGGCGAGGAATCATCGATTCTTCACTACGCTCGAAGTTCGGGTTCAAGACCATCATGCGCACGAATCACTTCGCCAGTACCCTTGCGCAGATCTGCGCAAGATCGAAGAAAGCAATGTGCCTTCATGCGCTTGCCGATCATGAAAGCGCTGTGGGTCCTGACCTGGAGGTATTTCAGAAACTGCAACAACGGATTCCCGGACTCGAGATCCTTGACGGAAGCCTGATCATTCCACGTCTCAGAGCGGTCAAGTCCGAGAGCGAACTCGCCATGATCAGGCGCTCGGCAGAAATCACCGGGGAAGGATTTCGGGCCATCCTCTCGATCCTGAGACCCGGGATCTCCGAGTTCGCCGTGCAGGAGGCTGCTGAACACAGCTACCGCAGCCACGGTTCGCGCGGCCCCTTCTATGGCACCATCGTCGGAAGTGGATTCAACGCAACGATTCTCCATTACAGGGCCAATGATCAGATCATCGGCGAACAAGATCTGGTCGTGATCGACAGCGGTGCAAGGTTCGGGGCGGGATCCGGAGGCTATGGTTCAGACGTCACCCGTACCTATCCCGCCAGCGGAGTTTTCACCGAACGACAAAAAGAGATCTATCAGATCGTGCTCGAATCTCTCGAGACCACCATCGCTGCAGTGAAAGCGGATGTTCAGTACTCCCAACTCGATGCCATCTCTCGCAAGGTCATCACCGATGCGGGCTACGGTGACTTTTTCCCGCACGGGATAGGCCACCCCATCGGCCTCGAAGTCCACGATGTGCAACCAGATCCAACTGCTCCGGAGGGTTCCGTCATCACCATCGAGCCGGGCATCTATCTGCCCGATGAAGGTATCGGAGTTCGCATCGAAGACGACATCCTGGTCACCGCCGAGGGACCCGTGAATCTCACAGGAGGGATTCCAAAAACCGTCGAAGAAATCGAGTCCGTGATGGGGAGCTTCCAGACCTGAACCAGCAATCGGCAGAAGGAGACCATTGGAACGCACCGAGGCGAGGAAGATACTCGATTCCCTGATGGAATCGCCCGCGTTGCGCGCCCATGTACGTTCGGTAGAGATCGTCATGGAAGCCTATGCCGACAAGTTCGGCGAGGATCGCGAGAAGTGGGCCATCACCGGCCTGCTTCATGATGCAGACTACGAAAAACACCCCGAGGAGCATCCCGAGGTCATCACCGCGATCCTGGAGGAGCGCGGTGAACAGGACATCGCTCATGCCATTCATTGTCATTACACCAAGTGGGGATACACCTGCGAAGGATTGCTCGACAAGGCTCTTCTCGCCTGCGATGAGTTGACCGGTCTGGTGATCGCCGTCGCAAGACTACGCCCCAATCGACTTCAGGACCTGACCCCGAAATCGGTAAAGAAGAAGTTAAAAGACAAGAGCTTCGCCAAGGGAGTCAACAGGGATGAGGTCCGGATCGGAATGGAACTACTTGGAGTAGACCAGGATGATCACATCTCCTTCATCATAGAGTCCCTGCGACCGCACGAAGACGAGGTCATCGTCTAGCCGGGCACTGCTCCTCCAGACCGACATCGCGTGTTACCCTGGAATCGTGTGAAACAGCACGAAGTTGCGCCTTCGTGAAGTTTGTCGGAGGGAACCACAAGCGATGCGTATGTTCAGCGTGGGACTGATCGTCAGCCTATTCCTGTGCATCTCGACCTTTTCGCCCGGATCTCTGGGAGATCCGTCGGGAGAGACTCCAGGGAATCCCCGCTGGTGTGATCTTCCTCTCACCGCAATTGAGATTCCCGAACTCACGGGTCTCGAGAACCGCGCCATCAGTCACCTCGACCACTTCTGGCTCAGCCGCCTCGAGCAGTTGGGCATCGAACCGGCCCCCGAGGCCGACGAGGTGACACTGCTGAGACGGCTGCATTACGCACTCACCGGACTTCCTGCGACCCCGGAGGAGGTGGAGAGTTATCTCGCCGATTCCTCTGCTGATCGCTGGGAACAACGTGTCGATCAATTGCTTGCCGATCCCCAGTTCGGAGTTCACTGGGCTCGTCACTGGCTCGACCTGGTTCGCTGGGCAGAAACCGACAGTTACGAACGAGACCGACTCAAGCCGGGGGCCTGGCGTTATCGGGACTGGGTGGTGAATGCCTTCAATTCCGACATGCCGTACGATCAGTTCCTCACCCTGCAACTGGCCGGTGACGAACTGGAGGAGGAGAGCCTCGATCACCACGTGGCGACCGGCTTCCTTCATCTGGGTATACGAGATGACGAACCGGCGGATCCGCTACAGGCGGTCTTCGATGACCTCGACGGCATGCTCGATACCACCTGCCGATCGATGCTCGCCATCAGCATCGGTTGTGCACGCTGTCACGATCACAAGGGCGATCCCATCCCAGCACGAGACTACTACCGCATGCTGTCCTTCTTCGAGGGGCTGAAACCCTACAAGACCGGTGGAGGAAATGGCATCAACACGGGTAACTTCGTTCGCAAGTTGCCGGTCGATCTCGGTACCGATGATTTCGATCGTTCGCTCGAGGATTGGCGCAGGGAAAGAACCGAACGGCTGGCGGAAGTTCGCTATCTCATCGAGGAAGTTCGCGAACGCTGGGGTGAACAACCACTGGAGGAAGCGCGGGAAGCACTCTGGCAAGGACAGGTATTGCATCTCGATTTCGACCAACAGAACCAGACCTTCTTCGAAGATCGTGAAACCGAACGCGGCGAAGGATACCGGGGGAAATCGCTACAACTTGACCAAAACGATCGGCTCCTCATCGACAGACCCGTGCAGGATGATTTCTCCATCTCCTTGTGGTTCCGAACCGAGCACGAAGGTGCCGGAGGTAATGACGACCTGCGCTGGTTCCGCGGCACCGGGCTGGTCGATGGCGAAATTGGCGGAGTGGTCGCCGACTACGGTATCTCGCTGGTCGGCCAGCATGTCTGTGCCGGAGTGGGGCAGCCGGAAACCTTTATTCATGGCCCCGGAGGCATGGCCGATGGGCAGTGGCACCATGTCGTTTTCACCCGTCAGCGCGAAACCGGTCACATCATACTGTGGGTCGATGGTGCCCAGGTCGCTTCTGCCACTGGAGGCAAACAGACACTCGAAGCCCCGGAACATCTGAGCATCGGCAGGATGTTCCCCGATCGTCACACGCTGCAGGGCAACATCGACGAGATTCGAGTCTGGAATCGGGTTCTCGAAGACGACGAGGTGCTCGATCTGAACATCGGTCCAGGTGCCCTCCCGGCTCATCGCCAACTGGTCGAGGAACGACTCGGTGAAGCGGAGAGCAAGCGACTGGCTCTTGCCATCGAACGGCTCTCCCAGTTGCATCGGCCAGACCAAAAGATGGTCCAGGTGCTCTCGGCACAGGAGCGGAAGAACCCTCCCCCCAGTCACATACGAATCCGTGGCACCGCATCCAGCCCCGGGGAGAAGGTCCTTGCCGGTTTCCCGGAAATCCTCGGCGGCGGCGATGCACACATCATGTCACCTAGTGACGGTGAATCCTCCGGACGTCGACTGGCACTGGCACGCTGGATCGCAAACCCCGAGAATCCTCGCACTGCCCGGGTGATCTCCAATCGGATCTGGCAGCATCTGTTCGGGGAGGCGATCGTTCCGACTCCGAATGATTTTGGAAAATTTGGACTTCCGCCCCATGATCCGGCGCTGCTCGACCGAGTGGCTCTCGAACTGCTCGAGGAGCACTGGAGTCTCAAGGGACTGATTCGTCGACTGGTCACCTCATCCGTATTCAAGATCTCCAACCAGTACGATGCTGTGGCCAATCAGAAGGATCCGGAGAACCTGTACCTTTGGCGCTTCCGAGGGCGGCGGCTGTCGGCCGAGGAACTGCGAGACTCGGTACTGGCCATCAGTGGCAATCTCAACCGAACTCGAGGAGGACCGGGAGTCTTCCCACCGATGCCAGCAGAGGTCCTTGCCACATCGTCTCGTCCCGGTGCCGCCTGGGGTCACTCCAGTGTCGAGGACTCGGCTCGGCGAAGCCTCTACATCCATGTCAAGAGATCGCTGCTGCATCCGATGTTGCTGGCCTTCGACATGGCCGATACCGATGCCTCTTGCCCGGTACGTTTCAACACGGTCCAGCCGACACAAGCGCTGACGATGCTCAACAGTGATTTTACCGGCGAGCAGGCGAGGATCTTTGCCCGGAGGCTTCTCAACGAAGAGGAATCTCTACCGGCCAGGGTCGAACGAGCCCTGTACCTCATCACACAGCGCAATCCCACTGAGCAGCGCATTCGCGACAATGTCGCATTCATCGAAAAGATTCAAAGAGAGTTCGATCTCGATGCAAACAAAGCCATCGACATCTTCTGCTTGATGACATTCAGCCTGAACGAGTTCATCCACATCGATTGATGGAGCAACGCAATGAAAGATCGAAAGAGAAATAGAAAAATCGGAAACTTCTGCGGCAGGACTCGCAGGGAGTTCCTGTGGGAGGCCGGGGCTGGTTTTACCTCCCTGGCGCTGGGTGGCATGCTCTCTAACGGCTTCTTCTCCAGCCAGAGTTTCGCTGCCGATGGATCTACTGCTTTTCTCAATCCGATGGCACCGAAGACTTCGATGATTCCAGCGCGCGCCAAATCCGTGATCTTCCTGTTCATGTACGGCGGACCCAGTCACATGGATACTTTTGACTACAAACCGAAACTCTACCCGCTCGACGGCCAGAACATCGAGGTCAAGACTTTTGGCCGCGGTGGTCATCGAAAAATGGGTCGTGTGGTTGGACCGAAGTGGAGCTTCAAGCAGTACGGGGAATGCGGAAAGTACGTCAGCGATCTGTTCCCCAATGTCGGATCGATGGTCGATGACATCACTTTCCTTCACTCGATGACTGCCGATTCGCCACTTCATGGCTCCGCGATGTTGATGATGAACTCCGGGAAGTTACTGAGCGGCGCCCCCTGTCTCGGATCGTGGGCAAACTATGGCCTCGGGACTCTCAACGACAACCTGCCCGGCTTCATCGTGATGCTCGACAATACCGGTGGACCGATCTCTGGAGCCAAGAACTGGTCGAGCGGTTACATGCCCGGCCAGTACCAGGGCACCGTCCTGCGCTCGCAGGGGCCACCAATCCTCGATCTCGAACCTCCCGAGTTGCTCGGCGGTGGCATCCAGAGGTCCGTTCTCGATCACCTGCGCAGTGAAAACGAAGCCCATGCCGCAGCGAGGGTCGGTAACCCCGATCTTGCCGCTCGCATCGCCAGTTACGAGCTTGCCTACCAGATGCAGAGCACTGCTCCTGAAGCTGTCGATCTCAACACCGAGGACGAAGAAACCAAATCCCTGTACGGCATCGATCGTGAAAAGACCGCGGACTTCGGTCGCAAGTGCCTGATGGCTCGTAGGCTCGTTGAACGAGGTGTTCGCTTCGTACAGATTTATTCGGGCGGTAACCATGACGACAATAACTGGGATGCGCATGGAGACCTGAAGTTCAACCACGACAAGCACGCCGGTGCTACCGACCTACCGATAGCAGGACTTCTCAAGGACCTCAAGCGACGCGGTATGCTCGATGAAACTCTCGTGATCTGGGGTGGCGAGTTCGGTCGTCAACCCACCGCCGAGTACGCCAAGGGCACCGGCCGTGATCACAATTCATACGGGTTCACGATGTGGATGGCCGGTGGAGGAACCAAAGGTGGAACCAGCATCGGGACCACCGACGAACTGGGTGCCGCAGCTGTCGAGGAGCCACTCCACGTCAAAAATCTCCATGCCACGGTGCTCCAGTTGATGGGGCTCGATCCCAATCGACTCTCTTATTTCCACGCCGGACTCGAGCAGAGACTGATCGGAGTCGAGGATACGCAACCGATCTGGAAAGCGATCTCCTGAGCAAAGGGAGGTGAATAGATTCGATTTCGGTACCGGTCTGGTCGGTCGGCGGGCGCTGTCACCTCGCAGTTCACAGCAGTATGATGGCTGGTAAGAATCGAGGAGGTCGATATCTCAAACTCTCGGTCAACTCTCAGGATCCTGTGCGGAGGACTGTTGCTGGCTTGCCTCGCCATTCCCGCTCTGTGCCTGGCGCAGTTCAATCCGACCCTGTCCACCAGTTTCGATAACCTCGAGGCAGGGGTGCCGAGCGGTTTCACTCAGGTGGGGTTATTCCCTGAGGGGCAAGAGGGGCCCTCCTCCATGCTGATCCAGTTAGACCACGGTTCCTTCGACTTCTCCGGATATGCTCCCGGAGACGTGGTCGGAGACCTGGTCATCGATGTCTTCGTTCAGATAATATTCGTTACCGTCTCCGGAGAGATCATCGGCGAGGTCCTGGTCACCTCGGTCGGCACCGACACGATGCAGGGAATCGCTGTCATCACCGACATCACAGGTAACGTAGCGGCAGGCCTTGCGCTGCTGGGGATCCCTCTCAACATCGGCGATACCGCTTTCAATGTCCTCTATACCGATCTTCCCGGAGACAACGGTGCCATCATGAATGTCACCGACGCAGGAACCCTACCGCTGAGTGGGACTCTCGATTTTGACGTACCGCTGACCTGGACAACCACTCCAATCCTCACTCACTCTCCCTCCGGAGGAGATCTCACCGTCAATTCGGTACTCACCTCGACAACTGGCATCGAGGTAATCTTCAACGAGATCTTCCCCCTCAATGGGGGCACCAATCCTCCCGCTGGCTTCAATCGGGGTGATACCAACCAGGATGGTGGATTTGACATCGCTGATGCGATCTTCCTGCTCAACTTCCTCTTCAACAACGGCATTGTCAGTTGTGTGGTCGCCTGTGACGCCAATGACGACAATGGTGTCGACATCGCGGATGCGGTTTACTGCCTGATCGCACTGTTCGGAAACGGCGCTCTGCCGCCTGCTCCTCATGGTGTTTGTGGGGAAGATCCGACTCCGGGAGCGCTGAGTTGCATCGATTTTAGCAACTGTCCCTGATTCTTCATGCATTGGGAGGTCGTTATCGAACACTCTCGATCATCTGCCAGGATCCTGTGTGCAGCCGTGCTGCTGGCTTGCTTGGCCCTCCCCGCTCTTTGCCCAGCACAGTTCAATCCTTCGGTATCCACCAGTTTCGATAACCTCCAGGCGGGGGTAGCGAGCGGCTTCAGCCAGGATGTTCTCTTTCCCGAAGGCAGCGAAGGGCCCTCCAGTCTGCTGGTCCAGTTCGACCGGGGCTCCTTCGACTTCTCCGGCTACGTGCCCCAGCAACAGGTGGGTGGCGCCGTAATAGACATCTTCATTCAGACACCGCTCGTCACCATCGCCGGACAGATCATCGCCGAGGTGCAGATCACCTCGGTCAGTACCGACATCATGGAGGCGATCGCCATAGTCACAGAGATCACCGGTAACGTGGTAGCGGGTCTCGCACTGCTCGGATTCCCCAATCCGACCGGACAAATCGCCTTCAATGTGCTCTTTACCGATCTTCCTGGAGACTCCGGTGCCGTCATGAGTGTCATCGATGCCGGTAGCCTACCGCTCGGTGGAATACTTGATTTCGACATTCCCCTGATCTGGACTACCGAGCCAGTCCTCATTCACTCTCCTATTGCAGGAGATCTCGTCGTCGACACCTTTTTCACCTCAACGACTGGTGCCACGGTTACTTTCGAAGAGGTGTTTCCGCTGGCCGAACCCCTTGGAGCGGAATTTCAGCGTGGCGATTGCAACACTGACGGGTCCTTCAACATCGCGGATGCCATCTTCACACTCGCCTCTCTCTTCGGTGGTGGGCCAGCGGGTTCCTGTACCGATGCGTGCGACTCCAACGATGACGGCAGCGTCAATATAGCGGACCCGATCTACACCCTGGCAGCACTGTTCAGCGGCGGGCAGATGCCGGATCCGCCAAGTCCAGGCTCCTGTGGCTATGACACATCCGACACCGACACGCTCGATTGCGAGACATACAACGCCTGCTGATCAATAAACTGCTCGTCAATATCTCCGATGCAAGAGGACCTTATTCAACATCGAAACTGTCGCATCGGAGTGACCAGCAGTATCCTGGAAAGTGCGAACAGAGGAGGTCGGTATCAAAAACTCCCGGTCAACAACCAGGTTGCTGTGCGGAAGTTGGTTGCTGGCGTGCCTTGCGATTCCCGCCCTCTGCCTGGCACAGTTCAATCCGAGCCTCTCCACCAGTTTCGACAACCTCCAGGCGGGGCTGCCGAGCGGCTTCATCCAGGATGCATTCTTCCCCGAGGGAAACGAGGGGCCCTCCAGCATGCTGATCCAGTTCGACCGCGGTTCGTTCGACTTCTCCGGTTACGCTCCCGGGCAACTGGTCGGAGGTCTGGTCGTCGATGTCTACATTCCGACACCGATTCTCACCATCGCCGGACTGATCATCGCCGAGGTCCAGGTCATCGCTGTCGGCACCGACACGATGCAGGCGATCGCCGTGGTCACGGAGATCACCGGCAACGTGCTACCCGGTCTCGCGCTGCTGGGGATCCCCGATCCGACCGGCGAGACCGCCTTCAATATCCTCTATACCGATCTTCCCGGAGACTCCGGCGCCATCATGGATATCACCGACGCTGGCAGCCTACCGCTGGGTGGCACTCTCGATTTCAACGTACCGCTGACCTGGTCGACCCCGGCTATTCTCATTCACTCTCCTTTCGGAGGAGATCTGGCGGTAGACACACTGCTCACGTCATCGTCGGGCACTGCCGCTTCCTTCAATGAGATCTTCCCCCTCGACGGGGGCATCGATCCCCCATCTCCCGTGAACTCGCTCACCTGTTCCGCGACAGGGCAGGAAGTATTGCTCGAATGGAACAATCCCGAGATCTACGACTCGATCGAGTTGCGCCGCAACGGTTCCTTTCTGACCGATCTCGTAGGGGACATGAGTTCTTATCTAGACCGCTCTCCTGAGCCGGGAACAAACCTCTACGAACTGCGCGGAATCAACGAGGGCCTCGCATCCGATCCAGCCAGTTGCTCTGCCGACATTTCCATCCCCCAGAACCGGATCACGGTCACCTCCATGACAACGAGTCCGGGATCCCAGTTTGATGTCCCGATCGTCGCGGAACTGGAACTGGAAACGGAAGGATATGCATTTCCCATCTTCTTCGATCCAGCACTGTTACTGCTCGAAGATGCATCTATCAGCGGTTCAGCAGCCACGGGTGCTGATTTCTTCTCCTTTGATGTCGATACTCCTGCAGGCGTTGCTTCGGTCACGCTTTTGATGGACTTCGACGGTATCGAGACGATTCCCGCAGGAGTTGATGTTCCGATCTGCTTTTTGCAGGCGAGTATCGATGATCTTGCCCCCTCCGGTATATCGACCGCTCTGGTTCTTCCGGTCGTCGGCGGCTCACCACCGGTGCAGGCGATGATCGTTCAAGGTGGTGCGGGCTATGCACCTCTGAGAACCGATGGCACCGTCTTCATCGAGGGGAACTCGCCACACGCATTCGTCCGCGGCGATAGCAATACGGACACTGTGGTCGATATCGCCGATGCGGTGTCGGTGCTGGATTATCTGTTCTCGGCCGGACTGGCACCGGGTTGTTTCGATGCCAGCGATGCTAACGATGACGAATCGGTCGACATCGCCGATGCGGTGCAGATCCTCGACCTTCTCTTCTCCTCGGGGGGCCCGCTACCGGCCCCCGGAGCCAACGGTTGCGGAGTTGATCCGACCAGCGGATCGCTCGACTGCCAGCAGGGCATCTGTCCCTGATCCGCAGAGCTCCCGCTAGGGACACCCGGAGAAGGAGTCACACTCTCCCAGCACACCGAAAGGGATGTCACAGCCGGGGAAGGGAGAGGCTGGCTCGGGACCTGCCAGGAAGATGAAGTTCAACCCCGAGATCACATCACCTAGATCCACCTGAGTGTCACCATCGAAGTCCAGTGCCGAGAGACAACTGGAGGTCAGATTTCCGAATAGAACCGCGAGGATCTGTACCGCATCGGTGATATCCAGCAAACCGTCCTGATTCCCATCTCCACGGATGAAGGGACTTCCCTGGCAACTGTCGAGAATCCCGTCGCCGTTCTCATCGGAAGCACCTGATACCAGATCACACTCATCGAGGATCCCGTTATCGTCGCAATCGGTTCCAGTCCCCGAGACCAGTTCGCAGCTATCGATGAGGCCGTCGAGATCGCAATCCATGGCTCCCTCATCCAGGTCACAACTGTCCGGGATTCCGTTTCCATTGCAATCACTGGCGCTACCTTCGGAGATCTCACAAGCATCGAGAAGCCCGTTCAGGTTGCAGTCCCCTTCAAGGAGCTGGCATTCGTCTGGTATTCCATCCAGATTGCAATCGGCGGAAGTTCCCCCGTTGATATCGAGGTAATCGGGTATCCCGTTGCCGTTACAGTCC
>CAWLAN010000081.1:0-12765 GCA_963854815.1 Planctomycetes bacterium UBA1146 | reverse complement strand
TCTGCCAACCCGGCGCTGGGTCACGCCGCCGATCTCATCGTTCGGTGCGGCGGAACCGTGATCCTCAGCGAGGTACCCGAGTTCTGCGGTGCCGAGCATGTCCTGGCACTACGCTCTCGCGATGCAGATGTGGCCAGGGAAGTCTACGGACTGGTCGATTGGTACAAGCAATACGCATCAGCAGTGGGGACTGTCCTCGATGAAAATCCAAGTCCAGGAAACATCGATGGCGGCCTGCTCAACATCACCATCAAATCACTCGGAGCCATCGCAAAGGGCGGAACCACCAGAGTCGAGGGAACCACCGAGTACTCGGAGCCACCGAAAGGGAAGGGGCTCCAGCTGATGCAGGGGCCCGGATACGATCAGGAATCGGTGCCTGGAATGGTCGCCAGTGGAGCGAACGTGGTGGTCTTCACCACCGGGAGAGGCACCACCATCGGTAATGCCATCTGTCCGGTCCTGAAACTCGCATCCAACACTCCCGTCTTCGAGAGGATGCCAGATGACATCGATCTCGATGCCGGACCCATCATCGATGGAACGGAGACGATCCCCCAGGTCGGCCAGAGGGTGTTCGATCGGGTCGTTGAGGTCGCAAGCGGCCAGAAACTGGCCCATGCAGAGATCCACAAGCACCGTGAATTCCAGATCTGGGCGGAACAGTCCGTCTCGCTCTGATCCCTGAATCAGGAGCCAATCGATGCCAGATGCGAGGATGATGAGGGCCAGCGTCCTCGAAGCTCCCCGATCGATGGCGATCCGTGAGATTCCTGTTCCTGCACTCGGGCCGAGGGATGCGATGATCCGGGTGGATGCGGTCGGGTTGTGTGGCTCCGACTATCACATCTACACCGGGGAGGCGAACTACAATGTCGATGATCGGGGGTTTCCCGTCCCCCTCGAGCAGCACCCACAAGTTCTCGGTCACGAGGTCACCGGTACCATCGAGGAGGTAGGAGATCAGGTTCTGGACCTGTCTCCCGGAGACCGGGTGGTGATCGATCAGGGTCTCAGTTGCGTCAGCGAGGGGAAGAAACACCTCTGCGAATACTGCGCCAGCGGCTTCTCTCATCAATGTGAGTGGTACCGGGAATTCGGCATCACCGGCCTTCCCGGAGGTCTCGCGGACTTCATCAGCGTTCCAGCGGTCAACCTGTTGAAGGTGACATCCGATCGACCCGCCACCGAGACGGTGATGACGGAGCCTCTCGCCTGCGTCCTCAATGCTCTCGAAACCGTGATGGCTGCATCTTCACGTTATCGCTTCGATGCGGATGATCCCTCGGACCGCATTCGCTGTGCATTGATCTGTGGAGCCGGTCCCGCAGGTTTGCTCTTCATCCAGGCTCTGAGGAAATTATACGGCTACCAGGGCGCACTGGTGATCAGTGAGCCGGATCCGGTCAAAAGAAAACTAGCAGAGCGCTACGGCGCAGACACCGTCGATCCCACTTCCTGTGACCTGGTCGACGAGATCCTGACTCGCACAGGTGGACGAAGGGTCGAGTTCTTCGTCGATGCAGCCGGGGTCGGCATCATCTTCGAGCAGATCCCGGCTCTCATCCGCACCCAGGCAACGGTACTGATGTATGCACACGGTCACGGTGGTACCAGCCTCGAGACGATGAACGCGGTCCAGTTTCGAGTCCCGACCCTGCTGTGCCCCGTTGGTGCTTCCGGTGGGTTCGACGAGGACGGTCGCCCGTCGATCTACCGCAAATCACTGCACCTGATCGAGGATGGATCCATCGATGTAGGAAGCCTGGTCACTCATGTCGGGGCGGGACTCGACTCGGTAGCGACCAGTTTCGACGTCAGCTACGGATCCCCGGGATACGTCAAGGCGGTGACGCTGGTACGCGACCCGGAAGCAGGTTGATGGGACTTCCTGCAGCATCCTCCTCGCCTCTGGCCGAGGGAAATCGCTCTCTCATCCTGGTCACTGGTGCATCCGGGCTGGTCGGGTCGGCACTGATCCCATCGCTGGAGCAACAAGGTCACCGGGTGATCCGTGCGGTCCGAACAGATCCCCGTGGCGAGAACGAGATCCGCTGGCGACCTCTCGAATCACCCGAGGAGATCCCGACAAAGGAACGTGAAGCGTTCGAAAAAATCGATGCAGTGGTCCATCTGGCGGGGGAAAACATCGCGGCAGGACGCTGGAACGATGAACGCAAGGATAAGATTCGTTCGAGTCGAGTCGATGCGACCCGCAATCTGGTTTCCCTGTTGCGACAACTTTCCTCTCCCCCATCCACATTCATCAGCGCCAGCGCTGTGGGAGGTTATCCGAGCGAAGGTGACCAGGAGATGACGGAGGACTCGCCGCTCGGTGACGGTTTTCTGGGGAATCTCTGCCGAGACTGGGAGAATGCAGCATCGATGATGGAAGAGGTCGGTACCCGGGTAGTGAGACTTCGGATCGGACTGGTGCTTTCGCCTGATGGAGGAATTCTCGCCAAATTGCTGCCCCTGTTTCGATTTTGTCTGGGATCTCGAATCGGCTCTGGACGTCAATGGATGAGCTGGATCGATCTCGACGATCTGGTGCAGATCATCCGGTGGGTACTGGCAGATCCTTCCATCTCCGGCGTACTCAACTGCACCGCCCCAGGGGCGGTAAGAAACATTGACTTCACCAGAACACTCGCGGCTGCTCTGCGCAGACCGGTGGCCCCTCCTGTTCCGGCATTCGTCATCAAGTTACTGATGGGAGAGATGGGTCAGCGCTTGGTCCTGGAAGGACCTCGGGTGATTTCCAAGCGGCTGAAGCAACTCGGATACCGTTTCCTCAGTCCAGACCTGCCCTCTTCACTGCGTCGACAACTACGCTGATGCGCACTCAGCCCCGGTAGAGTTGGACGCCTCCAGCGACTAGATTGAAGCCGCGAAAGACACCGCAAGCGAAGGGGGATCGGGTGATGTCTCGTCGACTACTCTTGATTTTTGTTCTGGTATGCTTTTCTCTTCTCTCGTCGTGTACTTCCGCTCGCAGGCCTCCAACTGCTGAGTTGCTCTCTCTCCACCTCGAAGGTTTGACGCTGCTGTCACAACATCGGTTCGAGGATGCAGAAAAAGCGTTGCTGAAACTGGTCGAGAAAGCTCCGTCACATTTCGTCCCCCGATTCAATCTTGCAATCGCACAACTGAACCAGGCAGAGAAGGGAGCTGACCGCGCTCTCCAGACGCTGTCGAAAGCACG
This sequence comes from Planctomycetes bacterium UBA1146, assembly GCA_963854815.1. GTDB lineage: Bacteria > Planctomycetota > UBA8108 > UBA1146 > UBA1146 > UBA1146. The sequence goes on along the minus strand of CAWLAN010000081.1, from coordinate 9,560 downwards.
TCAACTTCAACCTGACGATCCGCGAATCGCCTATTCATTCGGAATCATCCATCGCTTCCTGGGCGCAGAAGAGGCAGCCCTCAAAGAATTCGAGCAAGCACTCCGGCATTCACCTCGCGACGCGGACTGCCACTATCAGGTCGCCATCGGGCTGATCCATAGGGATAGAAGGGATGAGGCGCTTCCACATTTCGAGATGGCCGTTCAACTCGATCCAACCATCCGGGGAGCCTGGAACAACCTGCAACTGGCATGGCGACGCGCCGGTAGGATCGAGGATGCCGATCGAGCTCTGGCCACCTTCCGCGATCTGGAAGCCACCGGCACAGGTCGCGCACACAGCACCAAGTACACCGAACAGGGAAAACCCGCCGAGGCGATCCGCGACTGGAGTCCACCGAGTACCTCTGATCACATCATCTCCTCGGGCGATGTCCCCGAGTTGGTGAGGATCACGGGGCCCCATGAGGGAGGCGCTGCTCCCTTCGCACTGGTCGATACCGATCTCGATTGCATCCCGGACCTGTGGATCGCCGGTGACGAACCTGCCGCCTGGGATCTGACAGCCGAGCCAAAAAAACTCGCATCGCTACCAGCGCTGGAGGGAGCCATCTCCTTTGCCATCGGCGATGTCGATGAGGACGGCATCGCCGACCTGGTTATCTCGGACGGGAAAGAGGTACGCATTCTGCGTGGAGAAGCGGGGCGATTCCCTGCTTTCGAGCAGAAGATCTCGACCGTGATCGCAGCGGCAACGGATCTGATGCTCGCCGACATCGACATGGAGGGAGATCTGGATCTACTGCTGGCCAGCGGCAAGGGTCCGCTACAACTCTCACTCAATGAGGGTCGCAACTTCAGGAGCCTGGAGGATTCACCCGATCTCGGCTCTCGCCAGCGAGTCGACAAGATCATCGCTGTACGCGATCTCGATCGCGACCACGATCCGGACCTGCTACTGGCAGGTGAGACTCTCTCGTGGATCTCCGGAGCGCCCCAGTGGAAATTCTCCGAGAATCCCGAACAGCGGCCGTTGACCTCAGGCGCACCGATCGCCGCAACCTCGGCGCTGCTGGTCGATGTCGATGGGCACCTCGGGGCAGAACTGGTGCTGCTCCAGGATGGAAAACTGCGCATCCTCCGCCGAGCAGGCACGGTCAAGGATGCTCCGGGCAAGGCGATCTTCGACGGTGAGATTTCCCTCCCCGCGGAGATCACTTCCGAAACGTTCGAAACGATCGCCGCTGCCGACCTCGATCTGGACGGAACTCAGGAAATCCTGCTGGGGAGCACATCGAGGACATTGATCCTGCATCACATGGATGGCGCACCGCTGCTGAGTTCCCGATCCTTCCCGGCCGCAGTGAACATCGTCGTCGGAGATGTCGATGGCGATGGCGACCCAGATCTGATCCTGGAGCAGCAGGATGGCTCGTTGTGGCTACTACGAAACGATCTGGATATCCCGACCTACCGGTTGCATGCCTTCCGTTCTCACCTCGGAGGAAAGCGTGATGGGGATGACCGACGCACCAACCTGCTCGGATTCGGTGCACGGCTCGAACTAAGAAATCCGGACCACACCGTGCTCGCATTTCAGGAAGGCAGCCTCGGTAACAAGGCCCGCGGCCTGCTGCCGGTTGTCGTCGGGATCAATACCGCAACTCATGTCAGGAGCCTCATCATCGAGTGGACCGATGGAGTTCTGCAGGCGGAGATGGATGTTGCTGCCGATCAGTGCCAGCGCATCGAAGAGATTCAACGCAAGTCGTCCTCCTGTCCGGTGCTCTTCACCTTCGATGGCCAGAAGTGGCAATTCATCACTGACTTCATGGGTGGTGGAGGGCTTGGCTCCTGGATCGGACCCGGGCAGTACGCTCCCCCGGAGCCGACCGAAGTGGTTCGCATCGCTCCCGATGCACTCACCCAGGTGGGGGATCGGTTGCGGCTGAGCGTGATGGAGCCGATGCAGGAGATCTGTTACGCCGATCGACTTCAACTACTGGCGGTCGATCACCCCGCAGACCAATCGTGCTATCCGGAGGAGTACTTCTCCGTACAGTCCGATCCACCATCGGGAAAAGCGTTGCTTCTGCAAGATCGGGATCGGGTATTTCCAATCACCGTACGCGATGCGAATGGTCGGGTTGACCCGGACCGGATTCGCAAGAGAGACCGCATCTACGCCGGCCCTCGTGCGCTGGTGCCCGATCTGATCGGCTACTGCGAGGATCAGGTGTGGGAGTTCGCATTCGAGAGTGTTCCCGAGGGCCAGCGTGTAGCGTTGTTTCTCGATGGCTGGATCGAGTACCCGTATTCGCGCATCAACTTCGCAGCCTGGCAGGGTTCGCGGCGGCTCTCCGCCCCCACCTTCCGCTGGCGCAAGGATGCAGGGGAACCCTGGCAGCTGCTCGGCGAGGAGATCGGTTATCCAGCAGGTATGCCGAAGACGATGGTGCTCGATGTCAGCGACATCGTCGCTCTGGGAGCCCGAGAGTTTCGCATCGAATCGAATCTGGAACTTTACTGGGACCGGGTGTTCCTCGCTTCTGTAAAGGAACCACGACCAGTTCAGATTCACACCGTCCCACTGCACTCAGCGCTGCTCCGAGACGGCGGCTACCCACGGGAATACAGCGAAGATGGTCAACTTCCTGCCACCTATCACTATGACCTGCGCGATCCGACCCTCGATTATCGCGCCATGGAACGGGGCCATGTCACGAGACATGGACGTGTCGACGAACTGCTCGCCGAGATCGATGATCGTTTCGTGATCATCGGCGGGGGGGACGAATTGCTACTGGAGTACGATGCTTCCGTGTTGCCAGAACTTCCCGAGGGCTGGAAGCGTACCTGGCTGTTCGATACCTTCGGCTGGTGCAAGGATCTCGACCCGTTGACAGGAGCCAGGGATTCCATCGGGCCACTACCCTTCCGCACGATGAGCAACTATCCCCCCGCGCCAGAGGATGAGATTCCCGACCGCACCGAATACCAGAGCATCTGGAACACCCGTCGCGATTGATATTGAGGGTGATCGATGCTCAGGCGAATCTGCGGTGGACACCCCGTGGTAGATCGGGATCCTCGCCCCGATCGATGCGCTCCTGTCGCATACGCTCGGCATAAGCCTGGTACGAACCTTCGAAGAAGCGGCCGTTGCCTTCGCCATCGAGGGCAAGGATGTGGGTCGCCACCCGATCGAGGAAGTACCGGTCGTGACTGACCACCACTCCACAGCCAGGTAATGCTTCGAGTGCCTCCTCGAGCAGACGCAACGTCGGGATATCGAGATCGTTGGTCGGTTCGTCGAGGATGACCAGGTTTCCGCCGCGACGTAGCATCTTTGCCATCTGCACACGATTTCTCATACCACCGGAACAGTCTCCGACCTTCTTCTCCTGATCCTCGCCGGTGAATCCGAAACGCGCCACGTAAGCCCGGCTCTGCACCTCGAGCCTGCCGACATTGATGACGTCATAACCCTCGGAGATGTTCTGATAGATGGTCTTGTCGTCGTCGAGATCCTGACGGTTCTGGTCGGCGAAGCAGATCTCGACGGTCGGACCCAGTTCGATCGATCCTGAATCCGGCTCATCGAGGCCCGCAACAAGACGCATCAGCGTGGTCTTGCCCGCTCCGTTGGGACCGATGACTCCAACGATGGCTCCGGGTCTCAACGAAAAACTGAGGTTCTCGAACAGCACCCTGCCGTCGAAGCCCTTGGTCAGGTTCTCGACATCGAGAACCTTATCACCCAGCCTCGTCTCGCACGGGATCACCAGCGCCGGCAATTCGTTTCGCGACTCGTAGACCTGCTCCTGCAAGCGATGGAAAGCCTCGACTCTCGCCTTGCTCTTGGTGGCCCTCGCCCTGGGAGTCAGGCGAATCCAATCGAGTTCCTTGCTGAGCAGTTTCTGGCGCTCTCCCTCCTGTCGCTTCTCGACAGCGAACATCTTCTGCTTCTGTTCGAGATACTGGCTGTAATTGCCCTCGAAAGGATTTCCTCGTCCACGGTCCATCTCCAGCATCCAGCCGACCACGTTGTCGAGGAAATAGCGGTCGTGGGTGATGAGCAGCACGGTTCCCTCGAAGTTGGCCAGGTGTCGTTCCAACCATGCCGTGGTATCGGCATCGAGGTGATTGGTCGGTTCGTCGAGGAGAAGGATATCGGGATGCGAGAGGAGGGTACGGCACAGCGCCACCCGGCGCTTCTCTCCACCGGAAAGGTGGCCTACCGCAGAATCGCCAGGCGGACAGTGAAGTGCATGCATCGCCTGATCAATCTGACGGTCGATTTCCCAGGCATCAGTGGCATCGATCTTCTCCTGTAGTTGGGCCAGTCGATCGTACGCCTTCTGCATCTCATCGTCGGGAAGATCAGTCGCTAGAGACTCGGTCACCGCATTGTAGTCATCGAGGAGTTGACGCACCGCTGCGGCACCCACTTCGACATTTTCACGAACCGTCTTCGATTCATCGAGAGTCGGCTCCTGGGGCACATGACCGATGGTCGCATCCTTGGCGATGGTAACGGACCCCTCGTATCCCTCGTCGACCCCTGCGATGATTTTCAACAGAGTCGATTTTCCACTTCCGTTGACCCCGATCAGTCCGATCTTCGCTCCCCGGAAGAAACCCAGGGTCACTCCCTTGAGCACATGCTTGGATCCAAAGGAACGCTGTAGGTCCTGGACCTGAAAAATGACTTCCTGGGAATCGTTACTCATCGTGAACTAACTCCTACAAAGAAATAACTGCAACTAAGCCTGCATTGAATCGAGCACCGAAAAGATCTCAGAATGTTCAGGGAATCGATCCAGTTTCTTCTTGCTGAAGATGAGATCTCCGTCGACACACACCTCGAATACTCCGCCCCCGCTTTCGATCAATCGCGCGGATATTCCGTACTTGTCATTGATATCAGCCGCCAAACTGGTGGCCTGTGGTGTGTAGTTTCACTGCACACAGTATTCGATACTGATCTTCATGACAGGTTTCCTCCAATCCATCGAGTTGGCTCCCTCGGAGCTTCATGGTCGTTTATGGTAAGGATCCAGGAGCAGGTGTTCCAGCATACCCATCGGATCAGGAGGTCATGATGAAGGAAATCATCGAACGACTCTCACGAGAGCGACAGGCACACATCGACCGATTGGTCGAGTGGTTACGGATTCCCAGTATCTCGACCGATAGTCAGCGTACAGGAGATGTCCGGCGAGCCGGGGAGTGGATTCTCGACGAACTGAGTTCCTCTGGCTTCGAGGCCCGTCTCGATGAGACAGACGGGCATCCGGTCTGTTTCGGATCCTGGACCTCTGCTGATGGTGCCCCCACCGTCCTCATCTACGGCCACTATGATGTTCAACCACCCGAACCGCTGGAACTATGGCGACATGGTGCTTTCGAACCGACCATCGAAGGAGAGGACCTGATCGCCCGAGGAGCCACCGATGACAAGGGCCAGGTACTGGCTCTGGTCAGAGGAGTCTGTGGTGTTCTTCAGGAGCGCGGTTCGCTGCCGGTAAACGTGAAGTTCCTCATCGAGGGTGAAGAAGAGGTCGGCTCTCCCAACCTGGCGCCCTACATCGAAAAGCACAAGGATGAACTCATGGCGGACGTGGCAGTGATCTCTGATTGCTCGCAGTTCGGCCCGGGAATTCCGGCCATAACGGTTGGACTGAAGGGACTCGTCTATCTGGAAATCTTCATCCAGGGTCCAAACCGGGATCTACACTCCGGCTCTTTCGGAGGCTCTGTAGAGAATCCCGCCAACGTCCTGACCAGAATCCTCGGATCGCTGCGAGATGAAGAGGGGAGAATCACGATCCCCGGTTTTTACGACCGTGTCCGTGATCTGACTCCCGAACAACGGGCAGGATTCGCCGAACTTCCTTTCGATGAGGAAGACTTCCGAAAAGAAGTCGGAGTCCCGCAATTACACGGCGAGGCGGGCTGGACCACTCTCGAGAGAAAAGGAGCAAGACCCACCCTCGATATCAACGGCCTACTCAGTGGCTGGACCGGGGAGGGGGCCAAGACGGTATTACCCGCCCATGCCAGTGCGAAGTTTTCGATGCGCCTGGTTGCCGATCAAGATCCTCATGAAATCGAAGCACTCGTTACTGAACACCTCTACTCCCTGTGCCCACCGACATGCACCATCGAGGTCCGTACCCATCATGGTGCCGAGCCGGTTCTGGTGGAACGAAACAGCAAGTGGATCAAAGCTGCCGCCCGTGCCATAGAGAAGGGCTTTGGAAAAACTCCCGTGTACATCCACGAGGGCGGTTCAATTCCGGTAGTCAGCGACCTGAAGACCATCCTCGACATCGACACGATATTACTGGGGCTAGGGCTGCCTGATGACAATACTCATTCTCCCAATGAAAAATTCCATCTTCCTGACTATCAACGTGGGATCGAAACCATTGCCTGGTTCCTCGATGAGATCGCCCCGTAACCTGAACTTCTGCAGGTTGCTCTGCCTTGATCGTTCTGATCAGCGCGGCGATTTTATCGTTTCCATGCCATGGGGATGAAGATCACCAGTACCGCATAGATCTCCAGACGCCCCAGCAGCATCAGGAAGATCAGCAATACTTTTCCGATCGCAGGGATGGCAGAGAAATTTTCGAGCGGGCCGACACCGGCTATGCCAGGTCCAACATTCCCTATCGTCGAGAGGGTCGCCCCCAACGCGGTGAGCAAATGATCGTCTTCCAGGGCACCGCTGACCTTCTGAGCACTGGAGGCTGAGAGGCTACCGGCATCTTCCGACCAGGCGGGATCCAGCACGAAAGAGAGCAACAGTACTGAAACGAGGAATAACAGCATCCAGAGGGCAAGAAATCCCATCACCCTGGCGATCACTTCCCGCTCGATGGCTTCCCCTCCGATCTTGATGGGAAGTACCGCGTGGGGCCGGATCAATAATGCAATTTCACGTAAACCATATTTCACCAGGGTCAGGACCCGGAAGATCTTGATTCCGCCTGCGGTGCTCCCAGCACAACCTCCCACGACCATCAAAACAATCAAAACGACCCTGCATGCGTTGGGCCAGTGATCGAAATCGGCGGTAACGAAGCCAGCACCCGTGCCGATGGATGCCACCTGAAAACTGGCATATCGAAAACATTGGCCTATTGTCCCGTACTTTTCGGCATTTTCGATACGGTCAGGATAAGTCCCCAGATGCAACATCAAGGTCACGAAGATGATCGATAAGACGATGAGACCGACGAAGAAGCGAAGTTCGCTGTTGCGATAATACACCGGACGCCCTTGAAAGAGCGCTCGATAATGAAGAACGAAATTCACAGCTGCGATCAACACGAAGACCGTAATCACTGCATCGACATATGTGCTATCAAAGTGAGCAATGCTGGCGTTCTTGGTCGAGAATCCTCCGGTAGCCAGTGTAGAAAAAGACAATGTGACCGCATCGAACCAATCCATCACTGGTAGCAACAGTCCTGCAACAATAACAGTGAGAAGAAGATAAAGTCCCCACAGCATCGTTGCAGTCTGAGCCACCCGCGGTGCCAATTTCTCGGTGGTCGGACCGGGCATCTCTGCCCGCATCATTTGAACTCCACCGGAGCCCAATAATGGAAGAACAGCAACCGTGAGCAGCACGATTCCCATGCCACCAAACCACTGGGTGAGGCTCCTCCAGAACAGTAGTCCGGGAGGCAAGGCCTCGATGTCGGTGAGGATGGTTGCTCCGGTGGTGGTGAAGCCACTCATCGTCTCGAAGTACGCATCGAGAAGATCAGGTATCCCTCCGGGAGCCAGCCAGAAGGGCAGAGATCCGAAAAAACTCAGCGTAGCCCAGCCGAGCCCGACCACCGCAAAAGCTTCTCTTGCTCGAATTTCTTTCTGGCGATCTCGGTTCGCCCCCCACAGAACCATGCCGATAACCAGACAGATCCCGATGGTGGTATAGAACGCTGGTAGTTCATGGTTGGAATCGAGTCCCCATGCCACGCCGAGGGGAATCAGCAACACCCCTGACAAGGTGAGAATCAGTAGCCCCAGAACTGCGAGAATCGGTCGGAACCTCAACGCAAAATTCCTCGACGACGGGTGAAGACCTTTTCGATGGCAGCGACGGCTTCAGGCAGTACGAAGATGATGACGTGATCACCCGCCTGTATGACGGAATCTCCCCCTGCAGTGAAGATCTCTTCACCTCTCTGGATCGCACCTATGATTGAATCATTTGGCAAATGAAGATCACTGATCTTCTTGCCGCAAACTGCCTGATCTTCCGTCACCTCATATTCACGAGCTTCGGCTCCCGATTCTCCCACTTGTGAAACCGCAACGACCCGGCCGCGCCGGATACCCCTCAAGATAGAACTCACGGTGGTTCGTCGAGGATTCACCGCCTCGCCAACAGCAGCCTGTTCCAATACCGGCTGAAATTGATCCTGCTCGCTCCTGAACAGGATTCTACGAACGCCAAGTTTATTGACGAGCATCGCATTGGTCAGGTTTTCGGCATCTTCGTTCTCCAGGGAGAGAAAATAATCAGCATCTGCAATTCGATTCTCCGTGACGAAATCCGAATCGGTGAAGTTGCCATGCAGTACAAGAGTTTTTTCCAGTTCCTCGGATGCCTTTTCTGCCAGTTTTCTGTCCTTTTCGACCAGTACGATCGACTTTACATCACTCTCCAACCTCCTGGCTACTTCCATACCCAGTCTCGTTGCACCGGCAATGACAACCTGCTCCACCTTCTCCACTTCAGGGTGAGCGATGGCTCGAAACTCTGCGGTCTCGTTCCTCGGGAGAAAAACGTAGATGTGATCGCCACAGATGAGTTGATCGTCTCCCCTTGGGATCATCAGTTCACCCTCGCGTGAGATAGCAACGATCAAACCAGGGATTCGATCGTAGCGTTGCCTCAATTCCTTGAGGACGAGGCCATCGAGAGGGGAACCTTCTTCAACTTGATATCCCCACAGGAGCATCTCTCCATCTGCGAAGTCCGAGACATCGAAAGCACCCGGGTTTCGAACCAGACGACGTATCTTTTCTGCTGTCGCGTCGATGGGGTTCACGACCAGGTCTGCACCGTATGCCTCCGGTAACAAGGGTGAAGCATCCGAAGTAAGTTCTGTATTCCTGAGACGAACGACTACCTTGCTGGCACCCAGGCTCTTGGCCAGCAGGCAGACGACGATATTCGTCTCATCACGATCGGTGACCGCGATGACCAGATCGGCACTTTCGGCCTTGGCTTTTCGGAGAACACTGGGGCTTGCTGCATTGCCGAGGATCGCCTGAACATTGAGTCTCTCATCGATCCTGTGAACCAGATCCGGATCTGCATCGATGATGGTAATCCGATGGCCCTCGGTGGAGAGTCGCTGCGCCAGATGGAAGCCCACCACGCCTGCGCCGGCCACGATGATGCGCATATGATCTCCAGACCCCCGTTTCTTACAGATCTCAGCCAGATCCGCCCTGTTTCCGTCAAGAGGACGGATGATAGTAGTATCGACAGAATTCGCCAACACTGCCACCACAACTGGACGAGCGCAGAG
>CAWLAN010000080.1:0-12812 GCA_963854815.1 Planctomycetes bacterium UBA1146 | reverse complement strand
AGAGCAGCTCGGCAGTCTGGTCGCCGCTGAGATGGGCAAGATCCTGCCCGAGGGGATCGGCGAGGTGCAGGAGATGATCGACATCGCCGATTTTTCGGTCGGCCTCTCTCGCCAACTCTACGGTCTCACGATGCACTCGGAACGTCCCGGTCACCGGATGTACGAACAGTGGCATCCGTTGGGGATCGTCGGTTGTATCTCCGCCTTCAATTTCCCGGTCGCGGTGTGGTCGTGGAATGCTCTGGTGGCGGCGGTTTGCGGGGATGCGGTGATCTGGAAACCATCTTCCTCGACGCCGCTATGTGCCGTGGCGGTGCATAACATCGTCCAGCAAGTACTCGATGAGATGAAGGCTCCGCCGATCTTTGGCCTGGTGATCGGGGATCGAGATGTTGTTGGAGAGGCGTTACTGGCCGATCGCAGGATTCCGCTCGTCAGCGCCACTGGATCGTGCCGCATGGGGCGTCGAGTCGCCGAAGTGGTGGGTGGCCGACTCGGTCGAAGCCTGCTCGAACTCGGTGGCAACAACGCCATCATCGTTTCCGACAAGGCAGATCTTGATCTTGCGATGCGAGCGGTGGTGTTCGGTGCCTGCGGTACCGCCGGGCAACGATGCACCAGCACCAGACGCCTGTTCTTGCATGAGGATATCGCAGACGAGATGGAATCGAGACTGTGCCAGGCATATCAGAGTGTTTCGGTGGGAGATCCTCTTGCCGAGGGAACCCTGATGGGTCCGCTGATTCACGGTGGGGCTGTCGATGAAATGATGCGAGCACTCGAAAACATCCGCCAGCAGGGCGGCGAGGTGATCTTCGGCGGCGAGCGAGTTACCGACGGAGTTGCCGCGGATGGGCATTACGTCCAGCCGACCCTGGTGCGAGCCCGTCACGACATGAAGATCGTTCACGAGGAAACTTTCGCTCCGATCCTATATCTGATGCGATATCGCGATCTGGATGAAGTGATCGGCTGGCACAACGCGGTTCCGCAGGGTCTCTCGAGTGCCATCTTCACACTGGATGTTCAGGAATCTGAGAAGTTCCTGGCGGCGGGGGGATCCGATTGTGGCATCGCCAACGTCAATATCGGCACCAGTGGTGCAGAGATCGGCGGAGCCTTCGGTGGCGAGAAGGATACCGGCGGAGGTCGCGAAGCGGGATCCGATGCCTGGAAGGCGTACATGCGCAGGCAGACCTGCACCATCAATTACTCGAAGGACTTGCCGCTGGCTCAGGGGATCCAGTTCGGTGAGTAGCCACTACGCTGTGTTGTAACCAGTGCCTCAATGTCAGGGGGAACCCGTGTTCGACAGGGGTGGGCTGCGGATAGGACAGGTTGCGGGAATCACGGTGCGACTGCACTGGATCTTCCTGCTCTGGGGGTTGTTCGAATTGCTCGATGCTCAACGGCTCGGCGGATCCAGTTCGGTGCTGATGTATCTCGGATTCCTGTTCGGATCGGTCTTCTTGCATGAACTGGGCCACTGCAGGGCGGCCCGTCAAGTCGGAGGAGATGCGCGGGAAGTGATTCTGTGGCCGCTTGGAGGTCTCGCTGCAGTCGATGTCCCCGATCGACCGCTGGCGCATCTTGCGGTCGCCATCGGTGGACCCGCCGTCAACCTGATCCTGTGGCTGGCACTGCTTCCGTTCGTGTTCTCGATGGAAGGTGCAGAGGGCATCGGCTCTTTCTTCTTGCACAGGCCTGTTTCCGAACCGTTGGCCATCGCTGCGGCAGTGAACCTGGATCTGTTCATCTTCAATCTTTTACCGGCACTGCCCCTCGACGGCGGCAGGATCTTGCATGCAACCGTCTGGTCACGTCAGGGCGAGGAGCGGGCCAACCGTGTTCTGGTTCGTTCTGGCAAGGTTGTGGCGATCCTGCTCGTCTTGACCTGGATCATCTACAGCGTCAGCGGATTGTTGCTGGCTCTGGCCGTTTTGATGTGGATCAACAGCCTCCAGATCCAGCGTATGTCCAGTGACTCTGAGGGAGTCGAATCGTGGCAGGGCGCTGGCTCCTCCGGACCTGGCTGGTGGCAGCGACAGAAGGATCGCTGGCGCCACAATCGCGAACAGCGGGCTCTGCAGCAAGAGCGACAGATCCGCCAACGAGTCGATGAATTGCTGGAGAAGGTATCCCAGGATGGAATCGAGGCGCTCACTGCGGAGGAACGTCGTTTCCTCGATCGTGTCAGTCAGCGATACGAGGGCCCGGGGAAGTCGCGTCGGAGCCGATGAGGTCGGCGGACTGTTGACGCGCCCAGTTCCGGGTCGAGGCCGGATCTTTCATCAGGTTCCCGAGCAAGCCGAGTATTCCGCTCCAATTTCCGTCTCCGCGCAACTGTCCCTCTCTTCTGGCGATGGCGAACCAACTTCCTGCAGCAACCTCTGTAGCCATCCGTCCACTGGCAAAAGGAGTGGGACCCTCGCCACGGATCCAACGCCAGGCGCCAGAGGGTTGCCGTGGCAGATCGGGGATGTCGATCTCTTGCCATGCTCGGGAGTCGTCAGGTGCTGGTTTCGCCGGGTCATGGGCGATCAACAGCAATCCCCACGGCGCGAGTTGATGACCCGAGAGCAATGGGTGATGGAGTGCTAGCGACAGGGCAGCGAGAGGTCTTTTTGCTGCGACCAGGGCACGTGCCACCTGCAGGGTACGTGGCGCCGGGGTCGAGCGCTCGAGACCAAGCCGCACCGGATCGAGATCTCCTGCACGATCGAGGATGATGACATCGGGTCGGAGTCCTTCCTCGAGTTGGATCACCGACAGCGCCGCAGCCAGTGGAGTGCCACCTGTCAGCAGCAGCGAATCAGCCGGCAAGCTCTCGAGCACCGAGCGCGACCACTGGGTCACCACCTCGGTCCTCGGATCTAGCAGACCTGGCGATCTCATCGCCAACGACAGCGCCACCAGGATCAGCAGCAATCCCGACACCCATTGCTTGGATCGGGGACTTCTCTTTCCCAGTCTTCGATGTGTGACGGTCAGCGTCCAGGAAGCCAGCAGCGTCATCGTCATCAGCGAGAAGACGATCCAGCCGGCGAGGAAAGGGGGAGAGCCGTGAAGGGCGGTGACCGAACGTGGGCCGAAGATGAACATCAACAGTGGTCCGGAACTGGCCATCGTCAAGATCAGGGCGAGGTCTCCCGGGCGGCGGGTTGCCCCGTAGAGGATTCCGAAGATGGCGAGACCGCCGAGGATGAACCCGGTCCCGTTGGCGATGAGAGCCAGGGCCAGTACCGAGCGTTCCAGATCACCATCGATCTGTGGCCGCCATTCAGTGACGAAACCCTGTAGCACCCCCGTGACTCCTTGGGGATCGGAATAGGATGCGACGGCAACCAGAATTGCAAATCCGAACACGAGTCCACATAGACCCAGCAGTAGCGATCGGAAGCGGATGTCACGAACACTCTGATCGCAGATCAGGCTCAGCAGCGAATAGAGTAGCGCTGGAATCACAAGTGGGCCCGATGCGATCGCTAGCCCTGCGGTCACGCCCCAACTTCCCATACCCCTGCCGGCCTCGGAACGAAGTTGTTCGGTGGTAGCGATCAGGCAGGCTCCCAGCAACAGAGAGAGGGGTAGCGATCCCCCGTAGCGAGCGAGCTCGGTGATCGCCGGAGAGAGTCCAAGTAACAGTGTGGCGGGGATCACCACGGACCGGGCAGCATCCTGCTGGCGAAGCCAGCACACACAGACTCCGCAGAAGAGGCTCACCAGCAGCACCGACAGGCACGCAGTGGCGACATATGGGTGCAGCCACAGCGACAGTAGTGCCACCAGGGTTCTACAACTCGACGATGCCGGAGCCATCGGTGCATCGAAAGACGTGGTTGTGACGAGCAGGGATGTGTTGCCGATCATCTCGGGACCGAAGGGTACTACCGGAAACAACAAGACGAACAGTAGCGTCAGGACCGCGAGTCCACGCAGAAGGGCGCCCCTTCCCGCCGGCAACGCTGGCAGGCGCCAGCGAGTTCGAGTCAGCAGGTGGCGACGTTCGATCTTCTCCAGGGTCATGCCGGCCATCCCTCGATGATCATCGCTGCCATCAGGATCACGCTGATGATTGCGTTCAGGTTGAAGAAGGCTCGATTGACGCGCCCGAGATCATCCGGTTGGACCAGTCGATGCTGGTAGAACAGCAGCAACCAGACGATTCCGGTGGCACACAGGAACAGCAGGCCCAGTTGCGCCCAATACCATAACCACAGGAGCATCAGACCCATGCCAACATGCAGAAGCGATGCGAGTCTCAGGGCAGCGGTGATGCCGAGGCTCTCGGGAATGCTACGCAGATGCTGGTCGCGGTCGAAATCGGTGTCGAGACAGCCGTACAGGATGTCGAATCCCGCCGTCCACAGCATCACCGCGCCAGCGAGGATCCACGGGGTAGTATCGACCTGATCAGCGGCGCTCAGGAGAGTACCTCGGATGGCGACCCAGGCGCCCAATGGTGCCAGGGCGAGACCGGCCCCGAGCACCAGATGGCAGAGGCTGGTGAATCGTTTCGTCCATGAGTATCCCAGGATCACAACCAGGACCACCGGGGACAGTTTCAGTGCCAGCGGATTGATGGACGCGGCCACCGCCACGAAGCCGATCACGCACAGGACAGATACCAGTAGTACGGTGCTTGCAGCGAGACGACCGGCAGGAATCGAGCGATCCCTTGTTCTCGGGTTGGCAGCATCGATGTGGCGATCAGCCCATCGATTGAAGGACATCGCTGCGGTCCTTGCCAGTGCCACGGCGAGGATGATCTGTCCCAGCAACACGGCAAGTTCCTGGGTAGCCACCTGCATCCCTCGTAGCGCCAGAAATGCGGCTCCGATGGCAAAGGGCATCGCAAAGAGAGTATGCGAGATCTTGATCATCTCCAGAAATTCACGACACCCGGCGAGGACGTCGGTTTTCGTGGAGGAGGAGATCAAACTTCGCTTCCCCAGCGGTGGAAGATCTCGTTGCGGATCCCCAGATGATCGAGGATCCGACTCACCACGTAGTCGACCTGCTCCAGTACCGAGTCACCGGGGTGCTGGTAGAAGGTCAGCACCGGAGGGACGATCACCGCTCCGGCTTCACAAAGAGTCAAGAGGTTGCGCAGGTGGATCGTGCTCAGTGGTGCTTCTCGCGGAACGATCACCAGCGGTCGACGTTCCTTCAACATCACTTCACCGGCGCGCTTGAGCAGATTGTCGGAGATGGCGTGGGCGAGTCCTGCGACGGTTGCCATCGAACAGGGGACGATCGCCATGCCGTCGATGCGGGCGGTTCCGCTGGCGAAGGGCGCATAAAAGTTTTTCTCTCCCCATTCGGTCAGATTCTCGTGCTCCATGTCGGGGAATATGCCGCGGGTTCCCTCCGGTACTTCCAGTTCATCATGGGCGACCAGTTTGCCAGTCTTCGAGGCGACCAGATGGACCCGATGGCCCCCTTCGAGCAAGAAACGGACCAGGCGAGCGGCGATGATCGATCCACTGGCACCACTGACACCGACCACCAGTTCCTTCTGCTCGTCTGTTCGGGGAACGGCAGTGTTGCCTTCACTCGTCTCGACCATGTCGACCTCTTCCCATCCCCCGAACGGGAATCCTACCGTCTTTCATCGAGGGGTCCCAGGGATCCGCCGTCACGAGTCCAGGTATGGAGAGCCTCGATTCTGGCCTGTTGCTCCTCGAAGGAATCGCGCCGTATCCCGCTGAGATCTCCCTTTCGCCACAGCGATCGGGTTTCCGGAGTGGTCTGCGAGTCGGAAACGGATCCGATCACCATGCCGGTGAATCTCAGCAGGTTCGCCAGCGACTGAACTGCACCCTGAGCTGCAAGTTCGGGAAACACGGTGGTGCGATCGAGCGACCAGGCGATCGCATCGGGCCCCAGTAGCAGCAGACGCGGTTGCGGATCCCGGATGGGACTGGCCGAGATTCGTTCGAGTAGATCGCCTGCAGGCGATCCGGTCATCAGCAGTTCGGCGAGGCTGCGCAGCACCTGTGCTCTGCGTTGAACGTGATCCTGAATCCCCTCATCTTCGACATCCTCAGCCGCCAGCGAAAGATCGACCACCCGGATGGAGGAGAGGGCGATCCAGCGTGACTCTCGCGGTGTCACCACCTCGATTCGATCATCGTCGAGAACGATGCGGATGGTCCGGATGATCCCGACTTTGGTCGCACTTCCAGCACTGATGACGAGGCGATGATCGAGTTGGTATTTCTGTGCGATTTCGACGATACGGTGCGCTTCTTTTTCGGTTCCATCCCGCAACAACCAGCCGCCACAGAGATTCAGACGCCGGATCTCGTCGAACAGAATCCGATCCAGGATCGGTGCGGTGTGCTGGGCGATTTGGGCCGGGACGAACAGGGTGCCGGGAGCCAGAACGACATGATGACATCGATCCAACCGGACCTCCTCAGGCGCGGATCGCTTCATGTACAGCGACGTTTCCCGGCATCAGTGTACGCCAGTTCACGGCGTGAAATGGCGTTGCGCGGATCTTGTCAGCAAGACGCTCAGCAGTGGGCCAGTCCCTCACCGATTCGTCGAGGTAACTGTAGGCTCGCATCTTCGATCTCGACAGTAGGTTTCCCAGGGACGGCAGAACCTTGCCCTGGTAGAAGTTGAAGAAGGGGCGTAACCAGCGTTGACGAACCGCAGTGAACTCGAGAATCATCAATCGTCCCCCTGGCTTCAGAACCCGTCGTAATTCGCCAAGTGCTGCACCCAGATCAACGACGTTCCTGATGCCGAAACCCACCATGACGCCATCGAAGGTGTGATCGGGGAATGGCAGGTGAAGGGTATCGGCATGGACCAGCGCAAACTTCTTCGAGTCTCTTCCATGGCGCTTTCCCGACAAGAGCATCGGCAGCGAGAAGTCGCTTCCGATCACCACGGCTCCGGGAACCTGATCGAGCAGCGCGTTGGACAGATCGCCAGTGCCGCAGCAGGCATCCAGGATGCAGGAGCCGGTTTTTGCGCGCAGACTCTCGACTGCTTTTTTTCGCCACCAGAGATCGATGAAACACGAGAAGAGGCGATTGAGTACATCGTAACGCGGCGCGATTTCATCGAAGAGCGCCTGGATCTTGTGCCCCTCCTTGTCGAGAAAGGGATGCGGACCGTCGGATGCGGGCGCAACTCGGGTCGATTCGGAATGCTTCGGCGATTGTGAAATCAGCGGTTCTGTCGTCAAGAATTGCCCTCTCGTGATGTTGTCGGGCTCTACCTCTGCGAGGATCGAGTCCCGGATCATGTTCCCATCGGTTTGTCCGGGCAAGCAGATGATCGAGCAGCGGCCAGGGATGGTTCCTTGCTGCCGCGGCGAGTAGACTGATAGTCCCTCGAGGAGGTGCCTTCGATGATCAGCAAGGAATCGTTCTGGGAGCCAGTGACGTTGTTCTTGCCGTTGCTGCTGGTGCTGTGTTGTTGTCTTGAATCAAGTGGATTCTGTGCTGAGCTGATTTGCCCACAAGCGAGGACCTCGGCGACCTTGACTCGAATAGCACTCGACGATGAGCCACTCCAACAGCGCTGGTTCGATCCCGAGCTGGGTATGCCTCGAGCGCTCGAGTTGCGCCAACCGATCCTGATGGTGGTCGAATCTCCTTCCGATCCACAACCGGTGCTGGACCTCGAGCAGGAACTGCTCAACCGCTCGACGGCTCGCGCGATGGATAAGGTGGTGAGGGTACGGATAAAACTGACAGCGCAAGTCGATGGGAGTTGGCAATGGCCGCCGAAAACCACCCCGGCTGTTGATCAAGATCAGGTCAAACGCTGGTCACGAATTCGTGCCCAGCGATATATCGAGAAGACTCTCGGTAAGCCAAAAGGCGCCACCGTCATCGCTGTTCTCGATCTTTTCGGACGCAAGCGAGCGCAAGTGGTGGGCAAGAAGATTTCCGCGGGTGCATTGCGCAAGGCTCTGAAACTCGCCTCCCGGGAGTGTAGTATTCTCTCGAAGAAGATGGATGTGGAGGTTCGCCTTGTCGACAAGGCGACCTTGCTGCTGCAACGCGATGACACGGCCGGTTGCTGCCGCCAGCTCGAAGCGGCCCAGAAACTCGAACTGCCGGTCGAGGCACCGCCCGAGCAGCGTCGCATCGAGGTGCTCGGCTTGCTCGAGAAGCGTTGGCGTGAGGCGATGGCCCGAGCAAAGGAATTTGAGCGCAAGAACCGTCTGGGGGAAGCGGCTTCAGCCTACGAGAAGATCCTCAAGGATTTCCCTCACGATCCATGGGAAAAAGAGATTCGGGCCGAGATCGGTAGGGTTTGGGGCCGTATTCGCGGACCCGGCGGTGGATTCTGATGGAAGTTCCTCCGACCGAGGAGCTCGACCCCAGAGCAGCAGCATTGACCGAGCCCGAGCAACTGTGGGACCTGTTCGAGCAAGAGCAGCGCAGGGTCCACAAGGCGTTGCAGGAATCCCGTGATGACATCCTGGAACTTTCCCGCCGGATGGCATCCACCCTGGCAGGCGATGGTCGTGTCATCGGTCTCGGTGCTGGAACCAGCGGCCGGATCCTGGCTCTCGACATGGCAGAATGGGGACCTACTTTCTCGGTCGAGGAGCATCGCAGGGTGACTTTGCTGGCTGGAGGAGAAGCAGCTTTCAGTCGTGCGGTGGAGGGAGCCGAAGACGATGGAGATGCTGCCAGACGGGCTATCGATCAACTCGAACTGACGGGCGAGGATCTGGTCATCGGAGTCAGCGCTTCTGGATCAGCGGTCTGGGTTCGTGAAGGTCTCGCTGCGGCCCGGCAGCGCGGTGCGAGTCTTGTTTTCATCACCTGCCATCCGCGACCGATCGAGATCGATGTCGATCAAAAGGATATGCTCGTCATCAGCATCGATACCGGAGCCGAACCGGTGGCGGGTTCGACTCGTCTCAAGGCGGCGACCGCGACCCATCAATTACTGCAGCGAGCCTCCTCGATGTGTGCGCTGCGAAACGGCTGGATCCACCGTGGCCGGATGGTTGCTCTCAGAGCCACGAACGCCAAATTGCGTCGTCGTGCGGTGACCATCGTGTCTGAACTGACAGATCTTTCCCCGAGTGACGCGGAAGAGGCTATCTCCAGTTGTGACGGAGATTTACGGCTGGCAATCGCAACTTCCTGGCTATCGGGAGACCGAAAAAAAGCAAAGCAGGGTTTGAAGGGGGTTCTGGGCCATCTGGGGCGCCTGGAGCAGCAAATCAGGGCGGATGGGGGGGTAATTCCCGATCCAGAGCGGCTTGCAGGAGGTCAGGACCGACCCTAACCTCGACCGGATCGGGGAGGCGGGTGTTGCACTACGCCCGGACCGGGGGAGAAAAGGGATGGAAATGAACAAGAGCAGAGAGCGACTGGAGCAGGTCGGTGAGGCCTTGCGCGCGAAAATATCCGAGAAGAGTAGCGCCGTGCTGGCGGTCCAGGAGCGGATCCGCCTGCGGGTACTCGAAGCGGCACAGTCTTCGGAACTGGACCGTTTCGTTGATTACGTCAGTCCACCTCCGAAGATGCTCCGCCCCTCCCTGGAGGGGTGACCTCAGAGGGATGACAGCCTTATCGACGGCGGCTGGCAGTGGATGATTCCGCTAGGGGGTGAAGTGATGACGCATACCACTGCCAGGAACCAGATCCACCGAAGTTGGACAATTACCCTGCTTCTTCTGTGGCTGGGCTGTACCTCTGGTGCGCTGTCGGCACAGGCCACCGATGTCTTCTTGTTCGATCTCCACGACCTGGGCAACTTCGGTTCGGTCAATGGAATTTATGCTTATTCGGTGGGGACCACCTCATGCAACATCGGTGATGTCGAGTTGTTGTGGCATGCCGATGACCCAAATCATCCGGTGATCGGACAGGAGATGTACCGATTGCGTGATGGAACGCTGGAGCAAATCGGCGTTTCGTGGCTCAAGCACAGTTTCTGCGCCCTGAGCCTCAGTGATTGTGGACCGTGTCAGCCGACCGATTGCGACACCCTCGGCATCGATTGTTCCGATCCGTATTCGGCGGGTCTCAACGGACAGCAATCCAATCTGGGGCCTCGATCGCAGGTGAATGCCCACACTGGCGTGTTCCCCTATCCGATCGATCCTCCGATGCCTCCTTTCACGAACGAAATCGATCGCCGTCTCCAGGTTGCTGAAGCAGCGATCGATCCGGCGTTGAATGCGGGAGCGCTCTACTTCGTCACCGGTCACTATGTCACCCCGGATGATGCGGAGGCGGGCAATGGTGACAACAACGTTGCCTACCGCCAGGTTTCCATCGGGACTTCGCCGGCTTCCTTTCCGCTCAATTTTGTGCCCGGTTCTCCGACCGAGGCAGGTCAGCCCGGCATCCAGGCGTGGCAGGACTACGACCCCGAGGTGGTCATCGAGGAAGTGCGAGTTCCTGGTGAAGGACTGATGCTGCTCGGTTACAAGGTGACCGATCTTGGATCCGGCGAGTGGCGTTACGATTACGCCCTCTACAACATGAACTCGGATCGCTGTGCCGGTGCCTTCAACGTTCCTGCTTCTGCATCGGCCAACTTGATCGCGGTCGGACATCGTGGCATCGCGCATCACAGTGGAGAGCCTTACTCGACCGCATTGTGGACCTCGAACGTGACTCCGGCGGGGGTGACGTGGAGTACCGACTCGTTCCTGCAGAACCAGGATGCCAACGCGTTGCGCTGGGGTTTCATGTACAACTTCCGCATCATCACCGATCAGCCCCCGAGTCTGGGTGTCGCGACGGTGGTCTTGTTCAAGCCGGGAACTCCGGTGACCGTCAACGTGCCGGTGATGGCACCGATCGGTTCGCTGGTCGAACCGCCCACCAATCTGTCGTGTGCTCAGTCTGCAAATGGTGTTGCTCTGAACTGGACCAATCCGGTGTCCTACGACGAGGTGCTGCTGGAGCGCAATGGCCTGCCGTACGCCACCCTGGCCGGCGATACCACCAGTTTCGAGGATACCGCCGTGGCAGCGGGCAATTACGGTTACGGCGTGCGTGGGGTGCTGGCCGGTGACGCTTCGATCGCAGAAACCTGCTCGGTCACCGTTGCCGAGCTCTCCTTGCGAATCGACGACATCACGGGGATTGCCGGTCAAGCGACATTGCCGATGCCGATACTGGCGTCCTTCAGCGCGCCGGTGGAGGCGTACGATATCTCGCTGCAATTTCCGGGAGACCTGCTCGATGTCAACGTGGTCACCGTCGATGGCACTGTCGCCGGAACCCTGGGAGCAGAACAGGTGCTGGTCGATGTGGGGGATACCGCCTCCGGTTATATCACCGCACAGATTGTCATGGATGCTGGACCACCCTTTGCGGGTCAGGAGATTCCCAGCGGTGATGATCAACCGATCCTGCTGCTCGATTTCGCCGTTGCGCCAGGTGGATTTGTCGATGGAGAAACGCGCGAGTTGAACTTCGTCGATGGTCTTGGACCCGATCTGGTCGATAACCTGGTGATCCTCGATGGTACGGCATATGTGCCTGGAGTTGTCGGGGCCACCATCACTTTCCTCGAACAGCCGATCTTTATCCGTGGAGATTGCAACTTCGATTCGACCGTCAACCTGGCCGATGTGATCTTCGGTCTCACCTACCTGTTCGCTGGCGGCGTTGTGCCTCAGTGCATGAAGGCGTGCGACACCAACGACACCGGCAGCGTCAACCTGGCGGACATGATCTACTTCCTGAACACCCTGTTCGTACCCGGATCGCCACCGATACCGCCGCCGACCGGCACTGCGGGTCCCGATCCGACCCCGGACAGCCTGCCCTGCTTCTGACGATTCGCTGAGCCTCGATGCCAACAACGTCCCGTCACGGAGAAATCCGTGACGGGACGTTGTTGATCTCGACGAAATCCTTCGTAGGCTGGCAGTGATTCTGACCCGCATGAGCAATAGAAAAGAGTCCCCTTGTCGAGCAGGGAACCCGCATTACGACCCACCGAGGCCGAGTGCAACATCCTCAATGTGATCTGGAACAAAAAAACCGCCACCGTTCGAGAGGTGTTCGAGGATCTCAGCCAACGGCAGACGATCGGCCATACGACCGTTCTCAAGTTCATGCAGATCATGACCGACAAGGGTCTGCTGGTGCGTGACAAGTCGCTGCGTCCGCAGGTCTACCGTGCCGCTCGACCGAAGGAGGAGACGCAACAGGGATTGCTGCGGTCGCTGCTCGATCGGGCGTTTCGCGGTTCGCCGGGAGATCTGGTCCTGCAGGCGCTGTCGATGCAGAAATCGTCCCCCGAAGAAATCGACGAGATTCGCAAACTGCTCGATGAGATGGAAGCGGGGAATCACAGATGATGGAACCCACATATTGCTGTGACGAAGCTTCTGTGGGTGCGGTCAACGACCCCAGGATTCTCGCCGAGACACTGCTGTCACCGGATTCATTTCGAGTTCACACTTCACCATCGTTTTTATCTTCGTAAGGAGGTCCTCTGATGCAGCGCATCGACAAAGTCCTGGGTAGAGACCAGGAATCCCGCTCCCTTTTTTCAGCGAATCTCGCTTTCATTTGTTTTTCCTTCGGTCTGTTGCTGGCACTGCTTGTAATTCCATCGAGCGGTGATGCTGAATCTGTCGCAGTGAGTCCCGGCTCTGTCGAGTTTTCTGTCGGGCAGGATCCTGATCCTGACTCGGGCCAGCAACGAGAAGTTGACGATGACGATGACGATGTGGACGAGGTTATGGAACGCCGCCTGCAGGAGGCGAGACGCAGGATCCGCGAGGCGATTGCAGCGCACGAGATCACCGTCGAGCAGGGCCGTGCACGCATCGATGCGTTGCGCAAGCGGCTGGC
>CAWLAN010000079.1:0-13100 GCA_963854815.1 Planctomycetes bacterium UBA1146 | reverse complement strand
CACCCGTCAAGAACCCGGAAACCATCGCCACCGCGATTCGTATCGGGAATCCCGCCTCATGGCAGGGTGCACTCGATGCCATCGAGCAATCGAGTGGTGACATCCTCGCCGTCGAGGACCGGCAGATCCTTGCCGCCTACGATCACCTGGCGAAGCGCGAGGGAGTCTTCTGCGAACCGGCCAGTGCTGCCAGCGTCGCCGGACTGCTGAAGCAACACGAGACAGCAGCCCAGATCGCCCCGGCCGGAGGCATCATCGTCTGTACTCTCACCGGTCACGGATTGAAAGATCCAGATCGAGCCATCGCCGGGGTCGAACTTCCCGCTGCCATCCCCACAGAGATGGACGCTCTACAGAAAGCGATGGATCTGACATGACCCGTTGGAGGATCCACGCGCCCGCTTCCAGTGCCAATCTGGGGCCCGGATTCGACGTCCTGGGTCTCGCTCTGAAGCTGGGAATCACCCTGGAACTCGAGCCCGACCGCGCAGATGGTTTCTGTCTCGAGATCAGTGGAGAGGGTGCCGACAGCCTTCCGAGTGACCGCTCGCATCGCATCGTGTCCATCGCAAGTGAGATTGCCGGAGATGCGGTCGATGGTGCCGGCTGGAAGATCCACAGCGAAATTCCGATCGCACGAGGTCTCGGATCGAGTGCCGCCGCGCACGCCTGTGGTGTCGCAGCGGGTTTCTTGTTGAGGGACGGATCTCCTCCGTCACCACAGCAGTTGTTCCAACGAGTCTCCGACATCGAGGGGCACCCCGACAACGCCGCCGCCTGCATCGATGGAGGATTTCAGGCCGCCTCGGGTAGCCGTTCGGATTGGAACCATGTCTCCCTTCCCATCGAATCGAATCCAAGAATTCTTGCGGTCATCCCCGAGGTTCCACTGGAGACGAAAGAAGCCCGGGCAACTCTTCCAGATTCCTACTCACGACAGGATGCGGTCGCAAACCTGGGAGGCATCGCCACCTTGCTTTCTGGACTCATTCGCGGCGACTGGCAAGTTGTCGAGAGAGGTTGCCAGGATCGATTCCATCAACCCTTCCGTCTGCCACTGATTCCCGGTCTTTCTGCCGCATTAGAAGCGTTGCACCGTGAGCAAGAACTTTCAGGGAGTTGGCTCTCGGGTGCAGGCCCAACTCTGGCCGCCTTCGTCAGCGATCCGGAAACGACCGTGGAGATTGCCGAATCCGCACTCGGTGCTCTGCAAGAGGCAGGAACCCCTGCCGTTGCGGAGATCCTCTCCATCGATCATGTCGGACTCCAGATGGAGAAGATCGAATGACTCCGGCGATGCTGAAAAAACCGGTACACGTTCTGAAGTTCGGCGGCACCAGCGTTGCCACCCCGAACTTGATTCGTGATGCTGCGAAACGTATTGGCCAACGCAGGGCGGCTGACTGTCACGTCGTCTGTGTCGTTTCCGCGATGGGTGATACCACCAACGAACTCAACACGCTCGCGCGGAAGTTGTCGTCTCAGCCCCCGCGTCGAGAACTGGACGTGCTGCTGTCGGCCGGCGAGGTTCAGTCGATGGCGCTGCTCTCCATCGCGCTGACCGAACTGGGAGTACCCGCGATCTCATTCAGCGGCCAGCAGGGTGGAATCGTGACCGATGACCGTCATTCGGAAGCAAAGATCCTGCGCATCGATCCCGACCGCGTGGTCGAGGCGCTCCATCGCGATCATGTCGTGGTGCTGGCCGGGTTCCAGGGGATCGACCAGCACGAGGAGATCACCACCCTCGGCAGGGGTGGATCCGACACCACTGCCGTGGCGATGGCAGCAGTGCTCGGTGCCGAACGTTGTGAGATTCTCACGGATGTACCAGGAGTCTTCACCGCAGACCCTCGCCTCGTGCCTTCTGCACTGCAAATCGAAGCGCTGAGTTATGACGAGATGCTCGAGATGGCGAACCTGGGAGCCAGGGTACTGCATGGGCGATCGGTCGAGCTCGCACGACGTTTCAACGTACCGCTGGTGGTAGCCTCGGCGACCGAGGACCGACCAGGTACTCGCATCATTGGAAAGGGAGAATTGATGGAAGAAGTCGTTGTACGCGCCGTCACCGATGATCGGGATGTCCGCAAGATTTCCATCCTGGCGGTTCCGGATCAGCCGGGAATCGCCGCCAGAGTGTTCAACGTGCTGGGTGAATTCGATGTCAATGTGCGCCTGATCGTCCAGGCCCAGAGTCACAAAGGGCTCAACGACATCACCTTTATCGTTCCTGGAAGCACTTCTCTCCAGGAGTCAGATCTACAGAGGGTGGTCGAGGAGGTCGGCGGTGATTCGTGGCTGATCGATGACGATGTCGCGCTGCTGAATGTCGTCGGGGAGGGCATCTCGAGAGAGCCAGGTATCGCCGCCAAGATATTCTCGGTGCTGGCAGAACAGGAGATCAACATCGACCTGATTTCATCTTCCAACCTGGTGATCACCTGCGTCGTGCCAGAGAAGGATCTGGCCCGCGGCGTCAGATCGCTGCATCAAGCTCTCATCGAGACTGACGCTTCCTGATCAGGAATATTCCTTGAGCGGCGGACAGGAGCAGATCAGGTTGCGATCTCCGTAGGCCTGATCGATGCGCGCCACAGCAGGCCAGAACTTGTGGGATCTGGTGTGGGAACTTGGAAAAACCGCCTGCTCTCGAGAGTACGGATGGTTCCAGTTCTCCACGGTCACCATCGCAAGTGTGTGTGGTGAGTTCCTGAGTGGATTGTCGTCGGCAGGATAGATGCCCTCCTCCACCGCCTTGGCCTCGGCGTAAATCCCTTTCATCGCTTCGATGAAACGGTCGAGTTCTTCCTTCGGTTCACTCTCTGTCGGTTCGACCATCAGGGTGCCTGCTACTGGCCAGGACATGGTGGGAGCATGGAATCCAAAATCGATCAATCTCTTGGCGATGTCGTCGACAGTGGTTCCGGCGCTCTCCTTGAGCACACGGGTATCGAGGATGCATTCATGGGCAATGTAGCCATTGGCACCTCGGTACAGGATCGGGAAGTAGTCCTCGAGATTCCGTGCCAGGTAATTCGCCGACAGGATCGCCACCTCGGTGGCCTTGCGTAGTCCCGAGGCCCCCATCATGCGGATGTATGCATAGGAAATCGGCAGAATCGTCGGACTCCCGAAAGGAGCCGCCGAGATGGGACCGATCGCCTCACTCCCCCCCGTTCCCGACTCCGGGTGTCCGGGCAAAAACGGCTCGAGATGACTGGCCACACCGATGGGTCCCATTCCGGGCCCTCCGCCTCCATGTGGAATACAGAAGGTCTTGTGGAGATTGAGATGGCCAACATCCGCTCCGAAATCGGCAGGTCGACAGAGTCCCACCATCGCGTTCATGTTGGCTCCGTCGAGATAAACCTGGCCACCCGCATCGTGAATCATCGAACAGATCTTGATGATTTCCGTCTCGAAAACTCCATGGGTCGAGGGATAAGTCACCATCAATGCGGCCAATCGATCCCCGTACTCAGCGATATTGAGCGCCAGATCCTCGAGATCGATATTGCCCTGTGAATCGCAACGCAATACCACCACTTCCATGCCCGCCATGATCGCACTGGCCGGGTTGGTGCCATGGGCCGACTGGGGAATGAAACAAACATCCCTCTTCTCATCGCCACGGGATCGGTGGTAAGCGCTGATCACCATCAACCCGGCGAATTCCCCCTGTGAACCTGCATTGGGCATCAGGGAAATTGCACTGAAGCCGGTGATTTCTGCCAACCATGTCGAGAGACGCTCGAAGAGTATCTTGTATCCACCGGCCTGATCTGCTGGTGCAAATGGATGGAGCTGTGCAAAACCCGGATAGAGAATCGGGAACATCTCTGCAGCCGCATTCAGTTTCATGGTGCAAGAGCCCAGCGGAATCATCGCAGTGTTGAGAGAGAGATCGCGAGTCTCCAGTTGATGCATGTATCTCATCAGTGCCGTCTCTGAACGATATCGATGAAAAACCGGGTGGGTGAGGAAAGGACTGGTTCTCTTCAAGTGACCGGGGAGTTCAACTTCACAGCGTTCTGCAAGTTGATCGATATTCACTGCACCAGCATCGGCTCCGAAGATGGTCAAGATGGAGATGACATCCTCACGCGTGGTGGTCTCGTCAAAAGAGATCCCGATGGAACCATCGCCGTAGTATCGGAAGTTGCGACCATCCGCCAGACTTCGTTGACGCACATCCTCTTCACTGATTCCTCGAGGAACCACCATCACGTTGTCGAAGCGCGCTGCTTCGACAACCTCGTGCCCGAGCTCGGCAAGGGCCAGAGCCAGAACGTCTGCTTGTAGCCGGATACGGCGAGCGATCCTGGTGAGTCCATCAGGACCATGGTGAATCGCATACATTGCCGCGCAAACCGCCAGCAATACCTGAGCTGTGCAGATGTTGCTGGTCGCCCGATCTCTCCGGATGTGCTGCTCTCTCGTTTGAAGTGCAAGCCGCACCGCATCCTTGCCCTGGGAATCGCGAGAAATTCCGACCAGACGTCCTGGAATCTGTCGCTGGTGCTTCTCGTGGGTGGCGAGATAGGCCGCATGCGGACCGCCGAACCCCATCGGGACACCGAAGCGTTGGGTCGATCCGACGACCACATCGGCTCCCGACTCTCCCGGAGGACGAAGGATGGTCAGCGAAAGCGGATCCGCCGCTACCACCACCAGAGCATCTGCCTCGTGAGCACGCGAACAGATCCCCTCGAGGTCGACGATCCTGCCCTCGGTATCAGGATATTGCACCAGGATACCGAAACACTTGGCCGGGAAGACAAAGTCCTCGTGGTCCCCGACGACAATCTCGATTCCCTGGGGCATCGCTCTCAACTTGACGATCTCGATGGTCTGCGGATGGCACTTCTCCGAGACGAAGAAAAGTTCCGCACTGCCAGCACCACGGGTTCGTTGCTGTATCCGACGACACATCGTCATCGCCTCGGCAGCCGCAGTTCCCTCATCCAGGAGAGAAGCATTTGCAACTTCAAGCCCGGTGAGATCGCAAACCATCGTCTGGAAATTCAAAAGTGCTTCGAGACGCCCCTGGCTGATCTCCGGCTGATAGGGCGTGTACGAGGTGTACCAACCCGGGCACTCGAGGATGCCGCGCTGGATCGCAGGTGGCGTGATGGTGCCGTGATATCCGGTTCCGATGTGAGAGCGAAATACCTGGTTTCTGGCTGCCAGTTGCCCGAGTTCGGACAGAACCTCCTGCTCAGATGCAACCTCATCCAACCGCAGAGAATCTGCATGGCGAATCGACGAGGGAACCGTTTTCGCGATCAAATCCTCGAGCGAATCGGCGCCGACCCGCGCGAGCATCTGCTCGAGGTCTATCGTTCGCGGGCCGATGTGACGGTCCTGGAACAGATCGCCGGAGTCGAACAGATCTGAGACGCCAGGAGACATCGAAAAACCTCCCCAAATCCAGGGTGTGGCAAGAGACCAATCCTGATCTCAACCGATAGTCTCTACCCTAGCCATCTCAAGAGGATGCGGCAACCAAACCGAAACCGCTGACAGTAGCATCCTCATGACAGTCTCGGTCTAATGCCTCCACTCGAAGTAGCTATTTGGACGCTCAGGAGGCCGATGGGAAACCGGGACTTGTACCCCGCAGAACCGGACAACGAAGCGATCCTGGATTATGCACCGGGTTCGGCAGAACGAGCCTCGATCGAGGGACGGCTCGAATCGATGTGGAGCGAGACCCCGGAGATTCCGTGCATCGTTGACGGCAAGGAGATCTTCACCGGAAACATCAGAGAGCAACGCTGCCCCCACGATCATTCGAGGGTGCTGGCTCGCTGGCACGGGGCCACCCCCGAAGTGGTGAAGATGGCAGTCGATGCCGCCAACAAGGCGTGGGTCGATTGGGCGAGCGCCACCCAGCAGGTGCGCTCGGCTGTGATGGAGAAAGCTGCGGTGCTTCTGAGTGGTCCCTGGCGTGACGAACTCAATGCCTCGACGATGCTCGGACAATCAAAAACGGTAATTCAGGCCGAGATCGATGCGGCTTGCGAACTGATCGATTTTTTCCGCTTCAACAATTATTTCGCCCTGGGTCAAATCCCTCGGGAACAACCGCTCAAGAACCCGCCCGGAACCAGGAATCATATCGACTACCGTCCTCTCGAGGGATTCGTGTACGCCGTGGCACCCTTCAACTTCACCTCCATCGCCGCAAATCTGTGCTGCGCACCTGTTTTGATGGGGAACACGGCGATCTGGAAACCCTCCAAGACGTCGATCCTGTCCAACTGGTACGCCTTCCGGATGCTAGAGGAAGCGGGGCTTCCCCCCGGAGTCATCAACTTCGTCCCCGGCGACCCGGTAGAGGTCACCAGTGCGGTACTGTCGAGTCCCAGTTTTGCGGGCCTCCATTACACGGGATCGACGGAGGTTTTTCGGCAACTGTGGCAACAGATCGGTGACCAGATCGAGAATTATCGCAGTTATCCGCGGATCGTCGGAGAAACGGGCGGCAAGAACTTCATCTTCGCCCACCCGAACGCCGATGTTGCAGCGCTGGCAACTGCAGCGGTTCGGGGTGCCTTCGAATACCAGGGGCAAAAGTGTTCCGCAGCGAGCCGAATGTACATCCCTGAAAGTATATGGCCCCAGTTGAAGGAACTTCTGGTAGAAGCGACTCGATCACTCCCGATGGGAGATGTTCGCGATTTCAAGAACTTCGTCAGTGCCGTGATCGATGAAAGCGCCTATCAGCGAATTCAACAGGCAATCGACAGGTCAAAAGAAGATCCGAAGTGCAAGATCATCGTCGGCGGGGAATGTGACGACTCTCAGGGCTGGTACATCTCTCCGACCGTTATCGAATGTGAAGATCCCCGTTCTTACACGATGGAGACGGAACTCTTTGGACCGGTACTCTCTGTATTCGTCTACCGTGATTCCGCCATGGACGAGTGCCTCGATCTGGTCGATAGCACCAGCCCCTACGCTCTCACGGGAGCGGTTTTCTGTAGCGACAGTGACGCAACAGATGCCATTTCAGCGCGACTTCGATACAGCGCGGGGAACTTTTACATCAACGACAAGCCAACCGGGGCCGTGGTTGGCCAGCAACCGTTCGGAGGCGCCAGAGCCTCCGGAACCGATGACAAGGCAGGCTCGGCTCTCAATCTGCTACGCTGGCTTGCGCCGAGAACCGTGAAGGAAAACTTCAGCCCCGCGACCGATCACAGATACCCGCACATGGAGTGAATCTCGGATAACTGTGCCAGCGATGCCGCTGTCAAACTATGTTCAGGCACTGTTGGCGGGGTCGTGAAGACCTTCACGGATCAGATCGACAAGCCGCACGACTCCGCGGGGAGCACCGTCATCTCGTAGCACCATGAGGCAGGTGATCTGCTCCTTGCGCATGATCCCGAGCGCTTCCACCGCGAGACAATTCGCATCGACGATCCCGTTTTTCGTTATCGAAGATCCATCCTCGCGACGACTCATCTGCCACGCCTCCGAAACGGGCAATTCGACCGGAGAGGAGGAGTGGGTAAACAACCTTCTCAGATCGCCATCGGTAAAGACACCCCGGAACGAACCCGAAACATCAACGACGCATGCCATCCCGAGACCCTTCCCGCTCATCTCGACGAGAAGGTCCCCGACGGTTTGATCTTCTCGAACCTGAGGAAGTTGATCTCCTTCGTGAAGCATATCTTCGCAACGCACCAGTAACCGACGTCCCACAACGCCTTCGGGGTGATTACGAGCGAACTGCTCAGCAGTGAAGCCGCGCGCATCGAGAAGACTCATGGCGAGCGCATCGGCTACCGCCAGTTGCAGAACGGAACTGGTCGTAGGAGCCAGCGACAGCGGACCTGCCTCACCCAGTGCCGGAATCTCCAGCACCACATCGGACAGTTCGGCCACTGGAGAGTTCCCATCCTCACAGATAGAGATGATCTGCCCTCCCACTCTCCCGAAGTGCCGGAGGAAACGAATCAGTTCCTCGGTGTGCCCACTCTTGGAGAGCGCCAGCAGTACATCGTCCTCTCCGACCACTCCCAGATCACCGTGCAAGGCATCGACGGGATGCAAGAAGAGCGCCGGTGTGCCGGTGCTGGCCAGGGTCCCGGCAACCTTCTGCGCGATGCTCCCGCTCTTGCCGATGCCACTGACGAGAACACGAGCCTGGGCGTTGGCGAGAAGGGCCACCGCCTGCTCGAAAGAACTCCCGAGCCCCTCGGCGAGAGCTTCGAGGGCTCTCGCCTCCTGCTCGATCACTTCCCGACCGATTCGAAGGCTCTCTGACAAGGCGCGGCTCCCTTCGCATGCCCATCGCACAATATCGGCACATGCTGGCGTCATCCTGCTGTGAGAGGACGTTTCCTGCAAGTAAAGCACTCAAGTCTGGATCCGATTCTGACGATGAATCAGGCGAGAACCCCTTTTCGTGGAGGCCCGAAATGGCTCACAGGCGCCAAAATCCCACAACCAACCCGACCGAGGAGGATCGATTCGGTGGATTGCCAGTCCCCAGCCGCGAGTCCCAGTGGCTCGATGTGGTGTCCTGTCCGGCCCCCCTGCTGCCCGCACGAATCGAGCCACAGCAGCCGTCAATACTCGATGACGAGCTCGTACCACTCCAGCCGGTCGAATCGGCGCAGCCCTCGGAAGCCGGAATCGCCACCATCCGCACCACCGCCATCATCGTGCTGACCATCATCTTCTTGCTCAGCTGGCAACAGAAAGCCGGCGAAGAGAGCACGGTCGACCCGATCACGGCGGCCACGATCCTCGACAACTGACCGACAACATCGCCATCTCCACAGCTCATTCAGGGTGATCGCAGAACTCACTGCTGCCATCGGTCGTTCCATCATCGAGACCATTTGCTCGGGAACGGGGATCGTCTGTACGGTTCCCCTGCTCCCCGATCAGCGATTTCAGTTCGAGGAGCATGTCGGCAATCGCTCGCTGGATAACGGCGTTCACTTCAGGCTTCGGGGTGTGGGTTGCTGCAGTGGCGAAGATCCACCAGACTCTGGAGGATCGCCCTGAGGCGAGAGGAGAAATCTGCCATGCGCAGAAGAGACTTCTTACTGCGGGGAGTTGCTGCCGGGGCGGGGGTGCTCGCCTCGCCAGGACTCCACCCTCAAGAAAGCGCCGGGTCCGTCTGCCCGGGAATTCCCATCATCGTCTCCACATGGGGCTTCGGAAGAGCAGCAAACCTGGAAGCTCTCGACATCCTCGAGGCGGGAGGGAGCGTGCTCGATGCTGTCGAACGCGGAGTGATGACCGCCGAAGCGAATCCTGCCATCTCGACGGTTGGATACGGCGGCTATCCCAATCGAGAGGGCGAAGTGGAACTGGATGCGGCCATCTGCGAGGGTAAGACCCGAGATGGCGGTGCGGTGTGCGCACTGACCGGTTTCCGCCATCCGGTACAGATTGCTCGCAAGGTGATGGAAGACTCCCCCCACCTGATGCTGGTCGGAACGGGGGCGAATCGCTTTGCCCGCAGCCAGGGCTTCGAAGCGCAGGAGACCCTCTCCGATGCAGCTCGCGAGGCCTACCGCAAATGGCGCCAGAAACACCCGGAAGGCGATGGAGAAGCCGAGGGACACGACACCCTCGGTCAGGTAGTGATGAATTCATCCGGTTCCATCGCGGCGGCCTGCACCACCAGTGGCATGGCCTGGAAGTTCGCCGGCAGGGTCGGCGACTCCCCCATCATCGGTCATGGTCTGTACGCCGACGATAAGGCAGGTGGTTGCGTCGCAACCGGAGTCGGTGAGGAGATCTCGAAGGTGTGCGGATCCTTCCTGGTGGTCGAACTGATGCGCCGAGGAGCCACACCCGATGAAGCCATCAACGAGACTCTCGATCGCATCATCGGACGTGTTGCCGCCAATCGATCGGTGCAGGCCGCTTTCGTTGCCATCCGTCGCGACGGATTGACCGGCGCAGGATCGATCGGCTCGGGATTCCAGTATGCGCTCACTCGCGGAGCCGAAACGAAAGTCGTCGAGGTCAAACCCCGGGTCCAGGAGGACTGAATCATGTTCGAAAAGCATGCTCGACGAGGTGCAGTTGCCGCCGCAGAACCACTCGCAGCAGCGGTCGGAGCAAAGATTCTCGATGCCGGCGGGAACGCCATCGATGCAGCAGTGGCAGTCGGGTTCGCCCTCGCAGTGACGTACCCGGCGGCAGGCAACCTGGGAGGTGGAGGATTCCTGGTCGGCTCCATCGGAAGAGGCTCGGGGCGAACCGATGAAATCGCACTCGATTTCCGTGAGATGGCGCCGGCTGCCGCCACTGCCGATATGTACGTGCGCGCGGCCGAAGCGGGCATCAAAAAGGCCTCGCTGGTGGGGCACCTCGCCTCGGGGGTTCCGGGATCGGTCTCCGGCCTGCTCACTGCCCAGGAAAAATGGGGAAGCATGCCGCGCAAGAAGGTGATCGAACCGGCTCTGGCACTGGCCAGAGACGGATTTCCGATGACCGAAAGAACCCAGCGGATGCTGACCGGAGCGAAACAGGGAATGCTCCGCTTCGAGGCGACGGAAGAGGTGTTCTACCCGGGAGGAGCCACCGTCCCCGCCGGCGAGAACTTCGTGCAACTGGACCTCGCCAGAACTCTCGAGACCATCATCGAGCAGGGCATCCCTGGCTTCTACGAGGGAGAGGTTGCTGATCACATCGTCGTCGAGATGAAGCGCGGCGGTGGAATCATCAGCGCCAGGGACCTGCTGGCATATCGGTCGGTGGAAAGAAAACCGATACGTTTCACCGCCGGCAAGGGCCATGCCATCTCGATGCCTCCCCCCTCTTCTGGAGGCATCTGTCTGGCACAGATGTACAGGATGCTCTCCCACTTCCCGCTCGAGGCAACCGATGCGAAAACACCGAAGTTCTATCATCTGCTCGCCGAGGTGATGCGAAGATCGTTTGCGGATCGAAACCAATATCTCGGGGATCCGGATTTTGTCGACTGCAAGATGGAGATGCTCGAGAAACTCGACCGACTCGATGAGCGAGCCTCCTCCATCGAGCAGGAAAAAGCCTCTGAGTCGGCAGATTTCCTCGACGACATTGCCACACCAGAAGAAGGTGAACAGACAACCCACTACTCGGTGATGGACAAACAAGGGAATGGTGTCGCCGTCACCACTACCCTCAATGGCTCCTTCGGTAGCAAGGTTCTGGTGCCCGGAGCAGGATTCCTGCTCAACAACGAGATGGACGATTTCACAGTTCATCCGGGCAAGCCAAATATGTTCGGTTTGATTCAGAGTTCTGCCAACGCAGTGGCACCCGGGAAACGGCCTCTTTCTTCGATGAGTCCCACGGTATTGTTCGATGAAGACGAAGATGTCAGCGCGGTCCTGGGAACTCCCGGTGGCCCCACCATCATCACAAACGTCTTCCAGGTACTCATCGGGCTGCAGCGTCTCGGGTTCTCCCCTGAGATCTCGGTAGCGACGTCAAAGGTGCATCACCAGTGCTTGCCCGATCTTCTTTATCTCGAAAGGGCAATACCGGTGGAGACTGAAGAGACTCTCCGAACTTTCGGGCATCGAACTGGCAGGAGAGTCAGCATTGGCGATTTCCAACTGCTCTGTCAGACGAAAGAACGGGGCACCGTGGGAGTCAGCGACTCCCGTGGTGGCGGTGACGTAAGTTATACAAACTGACCAACAAGCCTTTCGTACGCAGGTAAAGTCAACTCCATAAGTTTTTGATTCATAAGAGTTTCCACGTTAACATCACACCTGATTGCTCGTATGTATATTACATTACGGCAGTTTCTAGCACACCTATTTTAGGTACGATGTTTAGTGCGTTGTATACATATTGTTCTATGGAGGCTGTTCGAGCCCGTCGGCACGGTCGGCCGGACGCTATCGAGTCATGGCTCACATCGGAGGGATGGTGTTATGCGTCCTATCAGTATCGTCTTCCTCGTTATCTTCGCTCTTCTCGGGCTGACCCTGACGGGCTCTGCCCAGCAGTCGCTCTCGATCAGTGATGGTTCCACTCAGGGGCTCGCCTCTGAAACCCTCACCATCACCCTGGATGCCACTGCAGATGTCCAGGGTTATGTGTTGGCGATCGCTTTCGATGACACCCTGCTGACCGCCAGCGACCTGCAGCCAGCGGGAGCCGCAGAGAATGCCGAGTTGATCGTAGCCGAGATTCTCACCGGCGGAGTGACACTCGGGGTCGTCATGGACTCAGCCCCTCCATATGGAGATGCTCCGATTCCGGCAGGAAATGGTACGACCATCGCCACCTTGACAGTAACTCCTGCCCTGGTGGTTGGAAGTGATACCGATGTTGCCGTCGATTTCCAGGACGGAACACTCAATTCTCCTGCGCTCGACAACATCATCGTTCAAGGTGGATTATCCGTAGGAGCTGGTGAAGGACTCGGCCTCAATGGAGGCACAATGACTCTGCTCGAACCTCCACCTGCCTCGATGTCCATCGAAGATGGATCCGCTCCAGCCGATGGATTCGGAACTTCTGGTGATGCCAGGATTCTCATCGATAACAGTCTCGGAGGAGTCCAGGGATTCGTAACCGCGGTGACACATGACGGAACCGTGATCACCCTCGAATCCATCTCTTTGGGTGCCGACGCCGAAGCTGCTGGTACCGAGTTCGAGATCGCAAACATCTACGAAAACGGTGGAACCCTGGGTGCGGTGGTTGATTTCACGGCTCCTTTCGAAGGCCAGACCATCCCTCAGGGCAACGGCCTTCACATCGCCTCGTACACGTATTCCTGTG
This sequence comes from Planctomycetes bacterium UBA1146, assembly GCA_963854815.1. Taxonomy (GTDB): domain Bacteria; phylum Planctomycetota; class UBA8108; order UBA1146; family UBA1146; genus UBA1146. The sequence goes on along the minus strand of CAWLAN010000079.1, from coordinate 332 downwards.
ACAATTCGAACATCTACACCGAAGGGGCTCCTGGCACTCCTCCGGCGCCGGAAACCAGTGATCTCACGCTCGCCGACGGGACTCTGGGTACGCCAACACTCGATAACGTGCTGGTGATCGCAGGGCTCTCCATCGGCCCGCTGCTCGAGAATGGCACCTTCACCTGTACTCCTGTGGGAGTACCGGCCGAGGACACCACGTTGTGGATGGAGACCCAGTTCGACGAGGGTGCGGGGAATTACGCATACCACGGTCAGACCGGAGATCTGTGCTTCTTCTACAAGGACGACGACGATTACATCCAGGGTTTCACCTTCACCGTCTGCTACGAC
>CAWLAN010000078.1:0-13140 GCA_963854815.1 Planctomycetes bacterium UBA1146 | reverse complement strand
GCCAACGACGAGTGAGAAGTCCCGTGCCACTGGAATAGGAGATCAACAGTTTCGCACCACGTTCGTGACAGGCTGAAACAAACCTCCGGAACGCATCTTCTACTTTGCTACTACTACAGAAGTCAGAACGAAATCTATTCTCTTGTATGGGGTAGCGACCCCTTGTCAGTACACCGTTCCTGCGTTCCAGCTCGGGGTAGTCGTAGCAAACCAGGGTCTCCAGAACGTGATAGAAACGCGAATAATTGTCGGCGGTGTAGGGAGGATCCAGATACACGAGATCCACAGTTTCCTCGTCCAGAGGACTCCCTTTCTCCAACAACTGGTGTATGTCGGCACAATAAACCCGATTTTCTGCATGTCGGGGAACAGCCCCCCATTCACCGCGAATCGAATCGAGTGAGACATCGAACAGTTCATCGATATCCAGCAGCCTACGGCGCACCACGGAAATCAGTTCGGAGTCCTTTGCGATGGATCGCGGCTGGGCGAAATGGCTGGTCCCGGATGTGCTGATTGAAGCAGCGTGAACCAGCGCGGCCAGATAGAGGTTCTGCTTCAACTCTCGAAATGGATCGGAGGTTGGTATCTCTGCAATCGCCCTGCGTAGTGAATCGAGTTGCATCGCCTGCCGCAGACCGAAATAGACATGCGCCCAGTAGGTTGTGCAAAGCAGAGCCGGTGCCAGTTGGTGATCGGCACGTCGTTGATCCAGCAAGTCGATCATCTGCGAGGCGAGCGGTTGGTGGATCTGGCTCTCCCCCTCGCTGAAATTGGAATCATCGGGAATGGGAGCCTGCGAGACGAAGGTTCGATAGCGCTCGAATATCTCCGATTCGCGATCATTACCGTTCCCCTCGGCAACGATTTGCTCGAACAGGGAGGTCTCCAGTTCCAGTGCATCGGGTACCAGACTCTCCAGCATCCGGAAGTTTTCGTCTCTGACCGATCCCAGATCCTCCGTGGGATCCAGGTATTCGAGAGTTTCCTGCCACTCTTCACCGCCCTCGAGATGTGCCCGAGCAACGACCACGGAGAACTTCTGGATGTCATTGGCCAGAATTCGGTAAGTGGGAGCAAACCATCGCGCCACCGCGGCGGTTCCAGTACAGGCATCCAACAGGGTCCCACCCGGCTCGACGAGATCCTGCACGGCGCCATTGATGAATTCATCGCACAGGCGAGTCTTGACACCCATGTACCAGATTGTTCTCTGATCAGTTGCCGAACGGATCATCCGATGCTTCCCACTCGTTCCATGTTTTCCTTGAGACTGGCAAGCCAGTCTCGCTGAATCTTCGCGCAACGTGAGGCTCGCCCTAACCCACCGAGATGGGCAGCCCAACCTTGCCAGAGGGTCACGAACTCGATCAGTGATCCGGACCCATCTTCCAGGATGGCCATCCGTGCCTCGCTCTGAAAGGGGCCAAAACCTGCTCGCCAGCAAATTCTTCGTACCAGAATTCCTGTGGCATCCTCGCTGGAGACACGATCGAGGTTCCCTTCTTCCTCGAAGCGAAGAACTTCACCTCCACAGTAGGGGGATGGTGCCCCACCGTCCCAGTTGAGTTCGAACCGAGAACCCGGCTTCCAGGCATCGCCTTTTATCCAGCGCGCAGAACCCAAACCAGCGCACCAGCGTGACCAATCCTCTAACCGAGAAACGCAAGACCATGTCGTCTCTGGATCGACGTTGAACCAGGCCGTTTCTCGAACCGTCATAATTCTCACGGTTTCTGGAACCCTCCAAGGAACCACGGCCAGGAGCACTTCCAGTGGTTCTATCGATCTCTGGCGATGCCCGGCATTCTGTGACGGCGGCCTGGATGGGTCAAGGCGGGCAAACCCAGATCGGGTGACAAGAGATTGCTCCTCTGTAACAATAAGTGACTGGGTCCATGCTTCATTCATGCTCCGGTGGAGCAATTTCAAAACGCCTCCGGAATCGGTTTCCCGGGGCATATCCATTCAATTGACAGGACCCTGCTGGATTGGTGTTCCCCTTGGACCGACCGCTGCTTCCGATCGTGCAAGCCATCATCCTCTGCGACCACATCTACAGGGACGATGAATCCGGGAAGTGCGTCCTCGCCGGGACCTTCAACCGGGTTCGCCTTCCGGAGTTTCCCGGTGAATACCCTCGTTTTGCGTCCCTCTACTTGAACCTGAGTGATTTCTCCGGATTGCACACCGTCTCTTTCCGCTTCAAGCGAATCAGCGATGACTACGTCATCGAGGAGAGCCCTGAATTCCACCTCGAACACGAAGATCGACGTGAACACCACGAGTGCATCTTCGAACTCCCTCCGATGGAATTTGATGGACCAGGGCGATACACCTGGGAAGTGATCTACGACGGGGTGGAGATCATCGGAACCGCCGATGTCGAGGCGATTCTACTCACTTGCGAGGAGATGAACGAGGAACCATACGAGGGGATGAACTAGTTCCTGGGAGCAACCGTCGCATCACCGATGTGATCGAGCGATCTTTTCGAATTGTCCCCGGAGGAGTGCGATCTTGCCCGGCTTCAATCCCTCCAGTTGCTGCTCGAACACATCGCGCAGTTGATGCCGGGCCAGCAATGCGGTGATACGCGCGGCCACCCTGGGACTCGGATCCCTCAGCGTCGGTGCCAGCCGGATCGCCTCCGAGGAGCCCGGCTCGCCGGAAAGAACCCTCTTGAGCAGTTCCTTGCGAGCACGACCTCCCGATGCGAGGTACTGCTCGATCAGATCATCATCGAGGTTCAACGAATTCTCTCCAGGATGGCATCATCCTCCCGGGGAGCGGTAGCAATCCACTGCAGCACGAATACCTGTACTTGATCCTTCTGAAGGGACATCGTCCAGCGCACGATTCCATCTTCGTCGACCTCAGGGTCCGGCTCTGTCTCAGAGCCGAGCACGATCTCGACCTCGTCGACGGTACTGACAGGAATGCGGTCGACCAGTTCCAGAGACACCTCTTCGTCGATCATCGATTTCACGGTGATGCGATAGGCTTTTACCAGTTTCACTTTCTTGGTGAAGGTACCTGATTTTCTGGATTTATCCTCGATCTCTTCCTTGTGAACCAGGATCCGACCTTCGGAACCGAAGTGTTGAGAAAACTGCTGGCCAGCGGCGACCCTGTGGATTCTTCCGTCTCCCACATAAGATCCAGCGCGGAAGCAACTCACTACTCCTGCCAGTAGCGGAGCATTCCCCGAGTTGATGAGGCGAGCACGACGGAACACATGAGGACTCAGCAGCGGAACACTCTGGTACCCGAGTTCTGCAGCCAGGCTCTGTTCACTGATGGTCACCGCATGTGTGCTTCCATCAGCAGGAATCGTTGTCCGGGCACGGATCAGAAAACGAACCGGTCCGGAGCCAGCGGAGACGACTGCCCCGGCGAGATCGATGGCTTGCTCAGCGGGGTTCTGTGCTGGAGCGCGGGCGACGCCGTCTAGCCCCAGACTGCTAGCATCGGACAGAATTCTCTCGGAAACGGCCAATTCGGCTCGCGGTTGGGAAGTCACCGCATCGACGCGCAAGGGAACCAGTGAGGCAGGTGTGAGACCAAGGGAAGAGCGAGCGGTGGAAAGGGTCAACTGGACATCGGTCCAGTCCTCACCACTTTGCTGCAACACCTGAGCCTTGCTCTGCCAGTGGACCAGCCCGTTCGCCTCATCGAGGATCGCTTGGTGAACTGGAATCCATCGGGCTCCGGGAACGTCATGGGCGAGTTCCACCGTCGCCTGACCCTCTTCCTGTGTCTGAATCAGAACCGTTGCCGACCAGGTGGTTCTGCGCCGCTGACCCTGTAGCGGTTCGAGGTCAGTGACCAGGTCCTGTCGTTTCTTCTCGATGCTCTCACCTTGCAACCGCAATCGATCCTTCTCGAGGTTCAGTTCCAGAAGCCGGTCGGCGATCCACTGCTGAGCACCGATGATCTGGGCAGAAGTGGATCCTCCAAGCAGACCCTTGCCACCGCTGGTGGAGAAGGAATCCTCGAGAATCTTTGCCAATCGCAGGATGATGATCTTTCGGCGATCCAACTCCTCGACCTGGAAGGAGTTCGTCCTGCCCTGATCACTCAGTTCATGGATGGCATCCACGAGTAGACGCATCTCCTCCGTTACATCCTCGAGATGGACGTTCCGTTCGAGACGAACTCCCAGGACCAATCCAGGAACACCGATCAGGCGTGCGCGAACACTGGAAGGATCGAGGCTCCCCGGCAATTCAAAGAACAGCACCTCGCTCGAACCGATGCCGACCTCCACCACTTGCCGACGATGAACTCGAGCACGGTCCTCGAACACGGTCACCGCATCGGGGGAAACGTACTTCAACACGGCAACTTCGGCGGACGGTGCGGCGAATACGGGCAAGGCCCACAGCAGTAGCCAACAACCGATGATCAGACTGGAAGTACGCATCATTCCCCCTCTCCCAGGCGTTCCGGAGCTTCCCTGCGTGTCAATCGCACATCCGGGGGCGCCTCGATCCACCAGACAAATCTCAGGTTGATCGGTTCTCCAGGGAGCACGGTGAGTTGCCACGAGAGAAGTCCGTCATCGGATTCCAGGCCCTCGGGCAGGTGAGTGGTGGCGGAGCGATCGACCCTCACCTTGAGTTGCTTCGATTCAGTGAAGGGGATCCTTTCACGAAGCAATATACTGACCGGTTCGGAATGGAAGTTCTCGATCGTCATCTCGAGGTCGGTGCGATAGTGGATCGCCTTGGAGAAGATGCCGATTTTTTCTTCAGATTCTCTCTGGATTCTGTCAACGGTGACCTGGCCATCGACACCGAGATCCAGTGTCAATTCTTCAGCAGGTGCGGTGGTCTTTATGGTCGATCGACCAAGGTAGTCATCTCCCAGGAATACCGCCACACTTCCCTCCAGCAGCGGATCGCTTCCGTGGAGCAATGCGGTGATCCGTCTGAACACCGCCGTGTTCGCCTCCCCGACACAGATTCTCTCCTCCTCGAACTCGAGATTCTTGATGGCGTAGAGCAGTCGGTGCGGTTCGCCGTCCGATGGAATCTGTTCCGGCTTCACCGATGTAAAAGTACGGAGAAATCCGCGATTTGATTCGATAGGCAAGACGGGCATGACCATCCGTCCCAGTTTGTCGACCTGGAGATTGCTGGCCTTCTCCAGCGCCGGAAGACCCGCAACGACGGATTCACCGAGTCTCAAACCATGAGAAGATAAGACATCCACCCCATCATCGCCGCTATCGAAGATGCCGTTGTAAGAATCGAGCCTCCCTCCCACTTGCCTGTAGAGCCCGCGGCTGGCTTGAGGAAGGGAGCGCCGATCTTCCATTCTCTCGCGCCGATTGAGCTCCTCATAACGAGAGCGCTCCAGTCGGATGGCTGCCAGTTCAGGAATGCCGGAACCCAGTTCCGGTGTCGAGGTGGAGAAAGACACCGACACCTCGGGCCAATCTTCTCCGGTCATCTGCCGAACGATCGCAAAAGCGCGCAATTGCAGGGTTCCACTGGCGATATCCACATCCACTTCGTAGTGGGGATACCAGGAGGCCATGGGAATGAGATAACTCACCCGGATGACGCCACCGTCTCCCGTACGATCCTGGAGACCAACGATGACCTCCGCTCGAGCACGGTCGCGTTGCTGCAGCAAGTTCTCCAGGCTACGGCGAGCCTGCTGAACCTTCTCCTGGGCTTCTCGAAGCCGAGGAGCCAACCCGACTCGGCTCGTGGCAGCCCCCTGCATCCCTTGCTTCACCATGTCGAGCAGCCCTTGCCAGGCAGCGAGATCGATGATCACGGAGGTATCTTTATCTTCGGGACGCTTCGGGAGAATCGATGCAAACCGTGATCGCAGCTCCTCGAGCGATTGATCCTCGCGTTGCAGTCGAAGCAACGACTGCTCCAGTTCTTGCAACTTCGCTCGTTTCTCTTTCACTCCGGCAGATTCGACGGGATCTCCGCTGGAACGCTGCACCTGAACGGAAACGGAAACCAGGCCCTCGGTCCCCTCGACCTGGATCGACGAATCGATGATCGACGCTGGAAGAGGTCCCAGAACCACCTCGCGAAGGCCCGCTGCTCCTGCGGCGATGCCGAGGGTTCTCTCGACTCTGGCCTGGAGTGAGTAGAGGGTGACCGATGTCACCTCTCCTATTGCCGCAACCGGGGTACTGATCACCCCAATGGAGGCATCTGAGGTCATCCCCACACTACCGAAGAAAAGCGCTGCGAGGCTTGCCCCAAGAGGATACAGAACCCTGTTTCGATTCAGAATATTCATCCATTCACCTTTCCCTGGTCAAAGTTGGACTTGTCGCCATCTGAACCGGGCTCCGGGCCCGGCAGGGCATCAATGAGGAGCCCTACGTTCCAGTTCCTGCACACGTTCTTGCAAGGACCGTACCGCTTCTTCCAGTTGTGCCAGTCGCTCTTGCCCGGATGCTGACGAGGTCTTCGACTCGTCAGCACTGCTGGAGGATGTAGTTGCCCCAGCAACGCCTTCTACAGTCCCGGCCGATTCGGCCTTCTTCAGTCGAACTACCTGCTGGGGATCCTGAAGGAGATGGCCCCATCGAACTCCCCGTCGAACCCCCTCGGGCGAGAATCGGCTCGCCAGTGGTGGATCATGTCGAGCCATCTGTTGCAGCACCTCTTCGAGGGCTCCCAGGTCGGGAATCTCTTTCATCCTCGAGGCGCGAGTACGTAGTTCCCCCAGCGTCTGGGATCCTCTGAGAAACAACTCCGCAAGCACAGCCATGGTGGGCCCATCCAGTTCGAGCATCTTGGTGAGTTCCTGACGCCACTTGCCCACGCGGGAACCTGCAAAGTGGACCTGGCTGGCAAATCGACGCTTGGCCAGTTTTGTCAGCACCTCGTCCACCTCATCCTCCATCCAGGAGACCACCGGTTCCCGGTTCGACTTCTGGTTGCAGCCGCTGACCACCTGATTGAGGGTCAGGGGGTAATACTGCGGGGTCGCGAGCGATTTCTCGATGAGAACCCCCACGATCCTTTGTTCCCGGTCATCCAGGATGATCGGCTCGGCCATGACACCCTTTCGAATCGGCCTCGTATATCCTCTGAGGGCGACTATCAGCCCCTCAGCAGTCGAATATAGATTACGACGAGAAGTCGGTGCCAGCGAGTGGCTCCCTCGGTGGTTCGGCATCGATTCCCGTCCGACCTCGGGCTACCATTCCCGGTCACTGGTTTGAAAGAGGGGGAGCGGATGCCGCGCAAGCGACGCATCGATCAGCACAGGGCCGATGCTGATCTTCGACGACAAAGAGAACGTCCCCAGTTGTCATTGATCCTCGATAACATCCGCAGCCTGAATAATGTCGGCGCCATCTTTCGCGCCGCAGATGGGTTCGGCGTTCGAAAGATCTTTCTGTGCGGAATCACTCCCACGCCACCACGACCTGAGATCGAGAAGATTTCACTGGGTGCCGAACTGACCACCGAGTGGCAACACGTGGAAGATCCTGCCATGGCCGTAAGAGTCCTCCAAAACGAAGGCGTCACGGTACTGGCTCTCGAACAGACCCAGAATTCCAGTTCTCTCTACGATGTCGAATTCCCCCATCCTCTCGCCATCGTGCTCGGACATGAAGTGGTGGGAATCGATGAACAGGTTTTACATCTCTGTGATGGATCCATCGAGATTCCGATGTTCGGTGCCAAACATTCACACAATGTAGCCATCTCGTGCGGCATCGTTCTTTTTGAAGTGCGAAGACACTGGCTCACTCTGGGGAATCCCCCTCCCTCGGAACCAGTCCGTTCTCAAAGCGATGTGGAGGAACAGCCATGAGTTACTGGCAAGGCGGTCTCGATGAGGCTGGTTACGGCCCCCGACTGGGACCGATGGTGATCGGTTTCGTGACGCTCGAGAGCGACGAACCGATCAGAGCGGATGCCCCCTGGGATCTCCTCGGTCCGCTGATCGGACGCGCCGGCCGCAGGGACAAGAACGTGATCTCGGTCGCAGACTCGAAGAAACTACACAGGCCCGGTACAGGGGATCTGTCGCGACTGGAAGAGGGAGTCCTCGCTTTCATCGGAGCAGAGAGAGGCGACCTCCCCGGTACCTTTCGGGAGTTGATCGACCATTGCACCTCAAATCGATCCTCCTACCTCGATGAATACCCATGGTATCGGGGCCAGGATCTGGATCTTCCTCATTCTTGCTCATCGATGAATCTCGCCGGAAAAATTCGCAAACTCCAGCGCTCTCTCGATCGTTGCTCTATCCGGGCAGGAGAGGTCCGTGCCATCCCGCTGGAAGTACGAGAGTTCAACTCCCAGGTGAAGAAAAGAGGTGGCAAAGGGGCGGTCGACGGGTGGGCGATGGGTAGGTTCCTCGGCTGGCTCTGGCGTCAGAAAGATCGGAAAATGATCGAGGTCTGGACCGATCGACTCGGAGGAACGGAACGCTACGGCCCGCTTCTCTATCCATTGTTCCCAGGTTGCAAGTTCAAGATCCTGGAACAGGACAAAGATCGGCAGTCATACAGAGCCACTTCCGAACAAGATCAAAAGGTCATCGATGTTCACTTTCGCAAGGATTGCGAAGAACTCAGTTTTTGCACGGCACTCGCCTCGATGACTGCAAAATATCTGCGCGAACTTCACATGGTCCTTCTCAACCGCTGGTGGTCGCAGCAGGTCCCTGACCTCAAACCGACCGCGGGGTATCCTCAGGATGCGGGTCGCTTCATAGGTGAAGTCGATGGGGCCAGAAAGACACTCGGAATCGATACGAGGCTGCTCGTGAGGAGCCGTTAGAGGCCACAGGAGATGGGCCAGGCTGGTATTCTTGCCATTTGCGGGCCTCTCGGCTAGGGTTCTCTTCGTCGGAGAATGTCCGCGCAGAAATCCGCCGAAGGAGCACCTCGTGCCACAGCCGCGCCCGAGTTCCGATCTCGAGATCGCCAGAGCGACTCCTCTTATCGACATCCGCCAGGTTGCGAGCCGTTACGGCATCGAAGAGGACGAACTGGTCCTCCACGGTAAACACATGGCGAAAGTTCCTCTCTCGATCCTGGATCGAATCGGCAAGAATCCACCTGCAAAGTACATCGATGTAACTGCCATCAACCCGACTCCGCTGGGCGAGGGGAAAACCGTCACCACCATCGGCCTGGGCATGGGTCTGAACCATATCGGAAAAAAGGCGGTCTCGACTCTCCGTCAGCCCTCGATGGGACCTGTTTTTGGCTTCAAGGGGGGTGCGGCGGGTGGAGGTCTCAGCCAGGTGATTCCGATGGAGGACTTCAACCTCCACCTCACAGGCGACACCCACGCCGTGGGTCTTGCAAACAATCTTCTGGCTGCGTGGGTCGACACATCGATCCTGAAGAGCAACCCTCACCGAATCGATCCTCATTCTGTCACCTGGAGACGGTGCATCGATGTGAACGACCGTACCCTCCGGAATATCATCGTCGGCCTCGGCGGTCCAAAGAACGGAATTCCAAGGGAGACGGGATTTGACATCAGTAGCGCAAGCGAGGTGATGGCGATCCTGGGGCTCTCTGTAGACGTTCGCGACCTGCGAGAGAGGCTAGGACGAATCGTCATCGGATTGAATGAAGTCGGAGACCCGGTTACCGCAGAAGAAATGGGCGCAGCAGGGTCGATGGCAGTCCTCCTCAAGGACGCGATCCACCCGACTTTCATGCAGACCCTGGAGGGAACGGGCTGCTTCGTTCACACGGGTCCATTCGCAAACATCGCCCACGGCAATTCTTCCATCGTGGCAGATCGAATCGCCCTCAGCCTGTGTGATTACGTCGTCACGGAGAGCGGGTTCGGTGCTGACATGGGCGCCGAGAAGTTCTTCAACATCAAATGTCGCGTCAGTGGAATGAAACCGGATGCTGTTGTCCTGGTTGCAACGATCCGAGCTCTCAAGGTTCACAGCGGACGCTACAAGGTCGTCCCTGGAAAACCACTTCCGGCTCGAGTGACGGAGGAAGACATCTCGGCAGTCGAGGAAGGGTGTTCCAATCTCAGGAGACACATCGAGAATCTCGGCAAGTTCGGGACACCGGTGATTGTCGCTCTCAACAGATTTTCCTCGGACACCGACGGAGAGATCGAATCGGTCCTCAACATCGCTCGAGGGTCCGGCGCCTTCGATGCTGTGCTGTCAGAAGTTCACTCGCGAGGTGGTGAAGGTGGAGCAGTTCTGGCACAAGCTGTCGTGAAGGCTTGCGAAGAGGTTGACGTTGAATTCAAGATGACCTATGCAGATGATCTTCCTGTGCGAGACAAGATTCGTGCCATCTGCACGGAGATCTACCGGGCAGACGGAGTCGATTTCAAGCCCCCTGCCAGCAAAGCGATCCGGAGATTCGAAAAGATGGGCCTGGGGAATCTTCCCGTCTGCATGGCCAAAACTCAGTATTCCTTCTCGGATGACCCGAAAAAGGTCGGCGCTCCCGATGGATTCAGGATCACCGTCAGGGATGTTCACCTCTCGGCAGGTGCTGGGTTCCTCTCCGCCATTACCGGAGACATCATGACGATGCCAGGTCTGGGCTCACGCCCGGCGCTGCTCCAGATCGATCTCGACGAAGAGGGGCTTCCCCAGGGTCTCTTCTAGCAAGCGGTATGGGAGTACCCGATGTTTCTCACCACTGTCGCCTTCTTGATCTCCCTCAATACTGTTCCAGCTCAACTGGAAGAGACGAAACCTGCCATCATCTCTTGCTCGATAAAATCCCTGGGCGAGGGAGAAGAGAAGGGAAAGAGTTTCGTCGTCAAGGACAAGAAGGGCAACCTGAAGGTCCAACTCGTCAAGAGTTCGATCATCGAGAGGCACACCATCACTTCCGTGAAGGAACTGGATCCAGGAACAGTGATCCACGTACTCGCCAGAAAACAGCAAGAACAGTTCGGTGCAGGTGGTGCGCACTATCCACCGATGCTCATCCAGGTCCAGGCCATCATTGCTGGCCCGTTCAAGCCGATAACCGTTTCAGCGAAGCTGACGGGGCAAGGTTTTACCTGGGTAAGCGGTCCGATGACATCGGTAGAAAATGGTCGTGAAAGGGAAGTTTCGGACCATCGCTTGACCGCGGCACTCGGAACAGATGTGCTAGTGATTCAGCGGGAAAAACCCTCGGCCCTGAAAAAACGTCAGAGGATCTTCCTCAGTGGGTACCTCGACGACTCCGATCGTAAGAACCGGAAACTGGAGGCCGCCGAGATCATCATTCTTCAATCGAAGTGGAAAAAATACGATCAAACCCACGACCTGAAGAACCGGAAACCTCCACCGAAGAGGGATGAAGATGAGGAGACCGAAGAAGATGAGGAAATCCCCTTCTAGGGCTTCTCGATGGATTCGAATAACAAAGCCTGCCGGAGTTTGAGTCCGATCTGCCGCAACAGGTTACCCATCGTTCCATTTTCTTCGACTGGGGCGTTTGTCCTACCTGCCGCCGTCACGACTCCACCACAACCTTCATGAAAGTAATCTAGACTGCCAGCACGCAAGAGATTCCAGATTCTCGTACCGACCTCGACTTCTTGATCACATCGATCACAGCTGGCCTGGTGACTGTGATGCTGGCCTCTGGCACGCATTTCGTGACAACGAGCTCCGTTTCCTCCGATCTCCAGGAAGATACTCTTCCAGCGAGGCCCGTGTGGCTGAATCTCGTCACCGGCCATGACGTGGGCGAGTTCGTGCAAGACCGTGTTTCGAAACTGGGGTAGATTTTCCTCGACGGCGAAAATCGGCTCACTGATTCCCACGGTTCGAGTCTTCACACACACGTTACCAGCGCTCCTCGTGAGTCTTCGACTGATCCGGATCCTCGTCCCGTCGAGTGCAGATCGATACTGGGGGAATGCTGCTCGAATCTCCTCGAGGATGCTTTCTGCCTGTTCCTGTAGCCACATCTCCTTGGCTACCAACTCTTCAGATCCGATCTTTGCGTAGTTGCTCGACCTCACGTCGAAGTTGCTCGTTCTCACGTTTCAGACGCTGGTTCTCGGCCAACAGATCAGCGCCTTCGTGACGTGAATCGTGATCTGCTCCCTTACCCGACGTCACCGAATCGGCGAAGTAATTGCCCGCCAGCATCGCTGTCTTGACAGTGGCCCGATGCTGGACTTCCGAACTGTCGGTCCATTTCACCTCGTAGAGGCGTTCGTTCTTCGATCCGAGCCAGCCTTTCGCAAATGGGGTCCACCGGATCGATTCGACCTGGCCTCCCTTGCCACTGATCTCTGATTCAATGCGTTGCTTGTCGAGAATCCCGGCGACGATTCGAATTCCTATGAAAAGTGCGACCGCCCCGATGATCCAAAACCACATGTCTCCCTGGTTCACAATCTGTTCAGGATCCATCTCGTTCCCTCTCGTTATCGATGGCCTCATAGAGAGCCTGGGTTCCCAGTCGCCCACCTCCGGCCTGTAGAACTTCATCGTACAGTCGACGCGCCAACTTCAAGCCCTCGAGTTCGATTCCCATCTGTTGACATTCGGCCAGAGCGATACCGATGTCTTTGACGAAATGTTCGACGAAAAATCCAGGTTGAAAATCTCCCTGCAGAATACGGGGTGCCAGGTTAGAGAGGGACCATGATCCGGCAGCCCCCTCCGAAACACTTTCCAGCACCTTCTGCGCATCGAGACCTGATCGCCTGGCATAGAGCAGCCCTTCACACATTCCGATCATGGTGCTGGCGATGATGGTCTGGTTGACCATCTTGGTGTGCTGCCCGGCACCGGCACCCCCCTGGAGCAGTGCCTGCTTGCCCAGGACATCAAAGATCGGCTTGGCTTGCTCGAAGGATTCCACGTCTCCTCCGACCATGATGCTGAGAGTGCCATCCCGCGCTCCCACATCCCCACCCGACACCGGAGCATCGAGAGCTTGCATCTGCCTGGAGGTGGCCTGTTCGGCGATCCGTCGTGCCAGTGAAGGAGTACTGGTGGTCATGTCGATGACGATCCGGCACTTGCTATCTTCCTGCGAAGCAGCGAACAGACCCGATTCGCCGAAATAAACAGTTTCGACATCATCAGGAGTACCCACCATCGAAATGACGATGTCATGAAGTTGCGCCAACTCGGTGCCACTGGCAACCCAGTCCGCACCGGCCTCGATCAGTTGTTTGGCCCTGGAAG
>CAWLAN010000077.1:0-13160 GCA_963854815.1 Planctomycetes bacterium UBA1146 | reverse complement strand
GGAGTGCTGGAGATGGCTACTTCGCACCCGGTTCGTGGAATCTTGGCGAATGGGTTCGTGTCGTCGAACGTGTCGACTTTCAGAACGACACCTCTGCGGTTTTCGTCAATGGCGTCAAGATCATGGGTGATGACCAGCTCGGTGCGCCGGACTGGCTCTACGCGCTCGGCAGCGGCAGTCCGGTCTGGATGCTCAGCGACGATGGCCCTGATAGCGATGTTTCGCTGGTGAGATGCGGCGCCATCGCCATCGTCGATGGCCTGATGGGAGATGATGCGATTGCGGCACTGGGAGGTCCTGACGCGGCGGGGATCTTCGTCGATGATCCGATCGAACTGTTCGTTCGCTCCGATGCCAACGGCGGTGGGCAGATCGATATCTCCGATGCGGTGGGGATGCTGAGTTATCAGTTCGGGGGAGGTAGCGCCGATTGCCTCGACGCGTTCGATGCAAACGATGACGGTTCGCTCGACATCTCCGATCCGGTGTTCCTGCTGACATTCCTGTTCAGCGGGGGTGCCGAACCTCCGGCGCCGTACCCGGCCTGTGGCGAGGATCCGACCGCGGATCTTCTCGACTGTACGAGTCAGCCAGTCTGCCCCTGATCAATTTCGATCAGGCGCCATCTCCGAGTCGGTAAAAATCGCGTGCGTTGTCACCCTCGATGGCGGCTCGTTCCGTTTCCGAAAGAGTGGCAAGGAACGGTTCGATGAGGCCTTTTACCTGCGGGTATTCCGCGGCCAATCGACACACCGGCCAGTCACTGCCGAACATCAACCGCTGTGGTCCGAACGCTTCGAGAGCGGTTTCGATGTAGGGAGCCAGATCGCTCGGCGTCCAGTCGAGCCAGTTGGCCTCGGTCACCATGCCGGAGAGTTTGCACATCAGATTCGGAGCGAGGGCGAGTTCTCTGATCTGACTCGACCATGGCTCCAGCACTGCATCTGCGATGCGTGGCTTGGCGATGTGATCGAGAACCATCGGAACATCCGGGATCGCCTGGACGAAGTCGATGGCCGCCGGCAACTGGCGCTCGTAGATGAGCAGATCATAGGACTGTCCCCGGCTTGCCAGCGATCGAACCCCCTGACGAAAGGTCTCGTTGTCGAGGAACCGATCATCCGGTTCATCCTGGACGATGTGGCGCACACCGACCGCTCGAGGATGCTGGCACCAGCGATCGAGTTGCTCCGAGAGTCCAGCAGACTGCAGGTCGACCCATCCCACCACACCGAGGATCCACGGGTTGTGATCGGCGAGGTGGAGCAGAAAGTCGTTCTCGTCGGTGGAGGTAGCGGCCTGTACCGCCACGCAGCCACGGATTCCTTCGGTTTCGAGTTGAGGACTCAGATGTTGGGGAAGGTAGTCTTGACGCAGCGCGTCCATCCGATCATCCATCCAGGTGTGGACGGCAGGATCGTGACGCCAGAAGTGCTGATGGGCATCGATCTTCATGGACGCTCCTTCCCTGGAGACCATATTCGCTCGGCTGGATCGGCCCGTCGAGAGCCCCGTCTTGATGACTACAGGATAAATCGACAAACTGATGCGACAGATGCAGACGGAGGCAGGGAATGGAACGAAAAAAACTTCTGGTGCTGGTTGCGGGAGTTCTGGCTTTGATCGCCGCATGGACCAGTGGTTCGTTGCATCTCCTTCATGCAGAGAAGGATGCAGACCTGGGTCTGCTTGCCGGCATCTGTGGCGCCACTGAAGAGGGATGCGTTTCGGTGGTCACAAGTCGCTGGGGAGTGTTTCCCCCCGGGCCCGAGGGTTCGGAAGGTCCCTACGATGGGATCCCGGTCGCCGTGCTCGGCTTTCTTTACTACTCGATTCTTGCCGGATGGTATCTGCTGGTGGGAATTCCCGATGTGGGTCGCCAGTGGCTTTCGCGCGGCATACTTTTGCTCAACGCTGCTGGACTGATCGGTTCGCTCGTCTACAGCGGCATCATGTTGGTGGCGATCGGCACCCCCTGCCTGCTGTGCTACCTGACCCATGGTTGCAATCTGGCGATCTTCTCCATCGCATGGCTTGTGAGGCCACGTGGACCGCAGATGCGGGGAACCGGAGTTCCGTCGAACCGGCTCCTTGCTGCGGTGTGTGCCGCGGTGGTGCTGGCGTGTTTCGCTCAGTTGGGGAGATTCGAGGCGGGGCAGGAACGTGCTCGGTTCAAGGCTCTCGAGCAGCAGACTGTCGAACTACAACAGCTGGCTCGCGATGTCGAAAAACTGGAGACCCTGCATCGAAGTCAGACCAAGATCGATACCGCAGTACGCGACGATGATCCCATCATGGCTGACATCGACGGACTTCGTTACCAGTTGGTGATCTTTTCCGATGTCGAGTGCCCCAATTGCGCCCGTTTCGATACCTACCTCAAGGAAACGATCCTGCCGATCTGGAACGGACATCTCGAGGTGATCTGGAAACACTATCCGAACACCAACGAACATCCGCATTCCCTGACAGGAGCGAAGGCTCTCGAGGCGGCACGTTTACAGGGGAAGTTCTGGCAACTGAGGGACTGGCTGTTGCCACGCCGGGCAACCCTCGGGGCGGTCAACTGGCAGCAGGCTGCCGAGGAGTTGGAAATGGATCCGACCCGGTTCCTCGAGGATATGGCGAGTTCTGTCCTCTCCCGGAGGATCCAGCAGGATGTCCAACTGGCGCACAGGGGGAATGTCGGGGGAACTCCAGGGGTTTACCTCAACGGCAGAAAGGTGAGCCGATTGTTACGCCGCAGTGCTGGTTTCTGGAAGATCCAGAGCGACAGTCTCCGTGAGATTATCGAGAGTCGTGGCAAGCGCTGGTAGGTAGCCTTTTTACAAGTATTCATAAAACCGGCCGAACCATGTCCGGATACGTTGAGGGGCTTCTCTTGCGCGGGTATCCTTGAGTGGGAGGTCGTCGAGAGTTCGGCAGATGTCGGCTCGTGACCTGCTCTGAAACGCTCAGCCATGTCCGCCATGAACATCTTTGAATTGGGACCTGGCTCCATCCCCATCCAGAATCAGGGAACGTACTTCGTTCCATGTAATTTACCGATGGACGGATCCGGGTACCCGGACTCAATAGGGGGTTGCTCATGCGAGGCAACATCGTGTTCGTCACAATGCTGACGATTTTTCTCGTGCCCGGTTCTTTTACTGCTGGTCAGACCTTCGAGATCTTCTCGAGCGATCAGACGCTTGGGAGTGGTGGTGGGACCGTATCCTTCACCTCGACCTTCAGCATCGAACAGGTCACCGGTGCGGTCGAGGACACCAAAGGTTTCTCCTTTGCTTACCGGCATGATGCGGCCCTACTCGAAGTGGTGGGCTCGAATCCGTATGTTCCAGCCGTGGTTGGCGAACTGGCGGCAGTCAACAGCAATGGAGGCCCGGATTTTATTCAGGGTGAGGTTTTTGTCGATGGATTTACCGTCGGTGTGATCTATGCCTTTGTCGATCAGAGTCAGGTGATCACTTTCGAGGTGGCCAAGCCGATGATCGAGGTGGAATATTCGACGCTTGCCGGTGCGCTCGATGGAATCACCGAGGATGTGGTCACTGAAATCACTCCCGCGAGCGATCTCGGAACTCCGCCGACAGCGACCGTGGTGGTGATCGGAGCTGGAGTTTCCGCTCAAGCCACGGGTTTGCCCTTTTCCATCACCTTCGAGGTAGCTCCTCCTGCGCCTCCCATCTTGTTCACCGTCAGTTGTGGTGATCAGGAGGCGACATTTTCCAGTGCCACCGGCATCGGCTCCTTCACCAACAGCGTCTCCGTGGTCGAGCAAGTAGCACCGGGTCAGGTAGCCAATGAAACTCAGGGGTTCTCCTTCGGGATCGGTCATGATTCTGCTTTGCTAACGGCTACCGCGGTGAATCCAGGGGCGATACTCCAGGCGATGAATGGCGGTTCGGGAGCACAGTACTTCCAGGCAGGAATCGAACTCGATGGTTGCACCGTCGGTTGTATTTACGATTTTCAGGGGGGTTTTACCACGACGTTCCCGGTCGCTACCGAGGTGGTCTCCATCGATTATGACACCGTCGCTGCAGCACTCGCTGGCAGTGCGCCTGGTTCCTCCCAGGCCACTACTTTGACGCCGCTTGCAGGGTTGGGGCCTAACGGCGTGACCCTGGTGATGGTGGTCGATGGGCAATCGGTGAGCATGCAGAGTCAAGCCGGTGTGGTCACGCTGGTCGCGACCGGAGGATTCGATCGTGGCGATTGCAATGACGATGGAAACTACGATATCGCCGATGCCATCACCCTTCTGGATAATCTTTTCCTGGGAGGCGATGTCAACTGCGACGACGCCTGCGATGGAAATGATGATGAACTCAAGGATATAGCCGATCCAGTTTACTTTCTTTCCTCGCTCTTCATCGGTGGTCCGATGCCGCCTGGAAATGGAACTTGCGCTCCAGATCCGACCGAGGGGACCCTCGGCTGCGAAGTCTTCAATAGCTGTCTCTGATCCGGTCGGAGAATACAAGATTTTACAGGGCTGCGAAGATGCCACAGCTGTTCGCAGCCCTTCTTGCTCATGTGACTCCAGAATCCGACTTCTGTCCGTTGAGGTGCGCCGGATGGCGGTTTATCCTCAGGGGGTGAGGATTGTGTCCGAGGTGTGTCAATGAGGTGTGTCAATCTTGTCTGCCAACAGCAGAAATAGCGGAATGTCGGTCCATCCAGGTGGGGCAACGATCTCCGAGTACGGGTGGTCCCTCGTTCCTTTGTTCCTAGGGGGCTTCGTATGCGAGGTAACTTCTTCTTCTTTCCATTGCTGACGGTTCTTGTGCTGACCGGATCGTTTGTCGCTGGCCAGAGTTTCGAGATTTCCTCTCCTGATCAGTCGATGTCTGCCGGAAATGGGACCGTTCCCTTCAACGCAACCTTCAGCATCGAGCAGGTCACCGGTGCGCTCGAGGAGACCAAGGGCTTCTCCTTTGCTTACCATCATGATCCGGCTCTGCTCGAGGTAGTAGGGTCGAATCCGTTCGTTCCGACCGTGGTCGGAGAACTGGCTGCGGTCAACAACAATGATGGTCCCGATTTCATCCAGGGAGAGATTTTTCCCGATGGTTTCACCATCGGCGTGATCTATGCCTTCGTCGATCAGACGCAGGTGATCACCTTCGAGGTGGCCAAACCGATGATCGAGGTCGAATATTCGACCCTTCCGGGTGCTGTCGCCGGGATCACCGATGATGTAGTGACGGAGATCTTTTCCGCCGATGATCTCGGTACGCCTCCGACGGCCACGGTGGTCGTGATTGGCGCGGGTGTCTCGGCGGATGCTGCGTCGTTGCCTTTCTTCATCACTTTCGAGGCACCACCGCCAGTCCCGGATCCCATCTTCGTGATCTCATCCCCGGACCAGTCTGCCGTCGCTTCTGGACCCAACGGGGGGGTTGCCAGTTTCATCTCCAGTTTCAGTATCGAGCAGGATCTGTCCGATCCCGCTGCCGTGGCGAAGCCAACCTATGCGTTCCAGTTCGGCTATCAACACGATCCGGCGATGTTGCAAGTCGATAGCGTTTCACAGGGAGCGGCGATCGCGGTTCTCGATGGGGGCAATGGAGCCGAGTTCTTTGGCGAGATGATCTACATCGATGGATTCACCATCGGTTGTACTTATGATTTCCAACTCCAGGAAACGATAACGTTCGCGACAGCGGCCGAAGTGGTCGATGTGAGTTACTCGAGCGTCTCCGGGGCACTCGACGGTGCTACCGGGACCCAGTCAACGGTCGTTGAGGAATCCAGCAATCTCGGTTCGCCCCCCCTCACTCCCGTTGTGGTGGTGGATGAGGGTACCTCCATCGATGCGGAGGCGTTGCCATTTACGGTCGGACTCACTCCGGCACCTTCCAGTGTCTTTACATTGCGCTGTACGGATCAGCAGGCGACTTTCTCCAGTGTCAGCGGAGTTGGTTCGTTTACCAATAGCATCACCATGACCGAGGATCAGGACAATAGCGGCTACCCCAACGACACCCAGGGCTTCTCCTTCGGAATCAGCCATGATTCGAACCTGTTGAGCGTGATCGACGTGCACCAAGGAGCCATTCTTCAGGCGATGAATGGCGGCGCAGGAGCGGATTACTTCCAGGTGGGAATCTATCCGGATGGGTGCACCGTCGGCTGCATCTACGATTTCCAGAATATTACCGTGGCACAGTTTCCCACCGAAACGGAACTGACCACTGCCGATTACGAAACGGTGGCAGGGACGTTAGCCGGTACTGAGGCTGGCGACACGATTGTGACACAGTTGACGCCGATCGCGGGGCTCGGGCCCAATAGTGTCACGCTCGTGATGGTGGTCGGAGGCCAGTCGAATGCGATGGTGAGCGACTCGGGAGAAATCTCGCTGGTCGCGACCGGTGGATTCGACCGCGGAGACTGCAACGATGACGGCTTATTCGATATCGCCGATCCCATCACACTGCTCGATAACCTGTTTCTGGGGGGCTTCGTCCCCTGTGATGACGCCTGTGATGGAAACGACGATGAATTGAAGGACATTGCCGATCCGATCTACATCCTGGCGGCATTGTTCAATGGCGGCCCACTACCTCCCGGCAGTGGCAATTGTGGTCCAGATCCCACGGAAGGGACACTGGGGTGCGATTCCTTTGACTCCTGTGCTTGAGTTCAAGGGACAATACTTGGCTTTAACAGGCTGTGTTCATCAGGTAGATCTTTTTCGCAGCCTGCTTCATTTTCAGGCTCTCAACCTGACTATCTCGACGTTGAGGTGCCAATAGAGGCGGTTTATCCTCTTGCAGTGGGTGAGGGTGGGGCGGTGTGCTTCTACCCAGACGCTTCAGCCGATAGAATACCGACTGTCGGATTGTTCCGTCATATTTTTGTCTAGGCTCTTGGGTGAAATAATTTTAACGAGGAGTGGGACGTAGTCTCATCGAGAAATTCGAGAGGTGTGTCGCCGGATGGTTCTTTCCGGCCTCGTCTTTTGGTAGTGGTGGGTACCTGTTCCTGGCTCATGAGGGAGTATTCATGAAACGTACATTTCTTTTCGTCTCGCTGATGGGGGTGCTGCTTCTGTTCGGGTCGTTTGCAGCGGCTCAGTCCTTCCAGGTGACCTCGACAAATCAGAACTTCGTGGTGACACCTGGTTCGACGATCCCATTTTCAGCGAATTACAACATCGACGAGATCACTGATACTGGCGCTGAGATGTGTGGATTCCAGTTCCAGTACAGTCATGACACATCGTTACTCGAGATTGATCCGGCTGGGTTTCCAACCACTCTCGGAGCAGTGGCAGCGTTGAATGGTGGTGCTGGTCCCGATTTCATCGATGGCCAGATCGTCGGCAGCGGCTTTACCATCGGAATCGTATTTTCTTTTACGTTTGACGCACCGCTCGCCTTCAATTCTGTGACACCGGTACTCAGGATCGACTATGAAACCATCCCTGGAGCCCTCAACGGAATTACCAACGATATTGTCACGCAGATCTTCATGTCGAATGACCTGGGGAGTCCGATCATCGACAATATCATGTCGGACTGTGCAGGAGGGGCCCTTCCGCTCATCGGCCAACCCTTCGACATCACCTTCATGCCTCCGCCCCCGCTCGTCTTCGAGATCTCGTCTCCCGATCAGTCCCTCGTGGCTACCGGACCCAACGGTGGATCGGTGAGTTTCGGAGCGGACTTCAGCCTCATTCAGGGGGGTGATCCTGCAGACCTGACAGCGACACAGGGTTTTCAGTTTGCGTACCGACACGATCCTGTTTACCTGCAAGTGACCTCGATCGATGAAGGATCTGCGCTGGCTGCTCTGGACGGTGGCAGTGGCGCCGAATATTTCGATGGCACGATCTTCCCCGATGGATTCACCGTTGGCTGTATCTTTGACTTCCAGGGAGCAGAGACGATCACGTTCGACACCTCACAGGAGATCGTTGGTATCTCGTACTCGAGTGTGCCCGGGGCTTTCAACGGGGTCGATGATGCTGTCGATACCGCACTCACCTTGGCGAGCGATCTCGGCTCTCCTCCAGTGGATCCGGTGATCGTGGTCGGTAACGGAATTGCGATCTTCGCCAGCGGATTTACAGTCAATCTGTCAATCCAGCCGAACCCGCCCTTCACGTTGGTCGCTGTTGATCAGACGGCGTCCTTTTCTCCTACTACTGGTGCGGGCAGTTTCACTGCCTCGTTCACATTGCAGGAAAACCCGGACAATCCGACCTTCCCGACGGATACCCAGGGCTTCTCCTTTGGAGTTGCTCATGATTCGTCGCTCTTGACCGCGACTGCGTGTGATTCAGCTGCCGTGCTCGACGATCTCGATGCGGGGAATGGGGCCAGTTTCTTCGACTGCAACCTGTTTGCAGGAGGAGTTACCTTCGGATGTGTCTACAGTTTTGCGGGAACGGAACTGATCCAGTTTGTGGCTGCCACCGAACTGGTTACTGCCAGTTATGACACCGTTGCGGCAGCTCTTGCCGGGACGACCGATGACGTGATCACGATCCTCGACATCACGAACACCCTCGGTACTCCTCCGGTGGTTGCCATAGTGGTGGTGGATTCTCAAGCCAGCGCGATGTTCGGCCAGGACGGGACCATCACCTTGATCCCCGGCGGTGGGTTCCAGAGAGGTGACGTCAACATCGATGGTACCATCAACATCGCCGACCCCATCAGCCTGCTCGCTTTCCTCTTTACCGGGGGTTCTGTGAATTGCCTGCTTTCCTCCGATATTAACGATGACAATACGGTAAACATCGCGGACCCGATTTACTTGCTGGGGTTCCTCTTTACTGCTGGTGCTGAGCCTCCGTCCCCGTTCGGCTTCTGCGGTGCGGATCCGACCCCGGGAGCGCTGAGTTGTGACGATTTTGACAGCGCTGCCTGCCCCTGATTCTCCACGTTCTGGGCTATTGAGAGGCTGCGGATGTCCCACTGGGGATGTCGGCAGCCTCTTTTTTTTTGGCGGGGGAGATCCTCCGGTGATAGCACCGCGATGGAAGATTTATTGACCCCTGTCGGGGAGGTCGGAATCTGTTTCCGGTTGTTGGTGTGAAAGGGCAACAACGGCGGTTCTTCAGCCGAGGGGCTCGTTGCGGTCTGGCGGTGGGGTGGCTACCATCGAGGGGTATGGTGCAGGCCGAGGTGAGGACGCCTTCCGTGTTCCAACGGGTTGTTTTCCTGGCCTGACTTTCCTGGCCAGCGTGCCTCGCTTGTGCACCGGGTTCTGTCCGCCGTAATCAGAAGATCTGGATGGATCACGTAAGAAGACCATCGCGAAAGGGACTTCCATGCGAGGAGTATTCGCTATCGCTTTCCTGTGGGCGAATTGCGTAATTGTGGCGGTAGCAACGGCTCAATCGATCGACGGGAGTGTCGAGGAGAGCCGTTCACCCCTCACCCATCGAGTCCATCATATCGTCGGTACCGGTGGAGATCCTTTGGCCCTCCCCGAGGGTGTTGAACCCGATCTGAACGATGTTTACCAGCTGCTACGCACTCACGGTGATCGTCTGGGAATTCGTTTTCCCCAGCAAGAACTGGAGATCGTTCGGACCGAACGATGTTCGCTGGGCCAGATTCACCACACTTTTCAACAAGTTCACCTCGGGGTGAAAGTCTTTACCGGTGTGATCAAGGTTCACTTGCGACCCGATGGGACACCTCTGGTCATCAATGGCGACTTCTATCCGATGCCCAAGAAACTGGATGTGAAGCCGTCCATCACCGTCGAGGAAGCCGTGGCTGTGGCCGAGGTTGCTCTGGAGCAAAGCGTGCTGGTACAGACCAGTGATGCTGAACTCGTGATCGCGAATCCGGGGTGGTGGGGAGATCCCACCCTTCAACGACCGGTTCTGGCCCATCACCTGGTTCTCGAGGGCTCCGAGATGCTCGCACAACATGTCCTCGTCGATGCCCTGACAGGTGAACTCGTCGATCACTGGCCGGCGGTCCACACCGCTCTTTTCCGTGAAGTCTATGACGGATCGGGTGGTGGTTTGCCGGGCAATCTGGCAAGAGCCGAAGGAGCTGCAGCGACCGGAGATCTGGAAGTCGATGATACTTACGATACTTCCGGAGACTTCTATCGGCTTCTCTTCGATGGGCTCGGCCGTGATTCCCTCGACGGTAGTGGTGGAACGTGGACTTCCACCGTCCACTGGGACGATGGAATCTGTCCCAACGCCATCTGGAATGGAAATCAGGTCGCCTTGTGCGACGGTCTGGCCACCGACGATGTGGTGGCTCACGAGTTCACGCACGGGCTGATCCAGTTCACCGCGGACCTGATCTACCAGAACCAATCGGGTCAACTGAATGAGGCATATTCCGACATATTCGGCGAAGCAGTCGACCTATGGAATGGAGATGTATCCGATGTGGGACCTCCTGGTGGGACACCGTGGCCTGGAGGATCTAGTGGTGGAGGTCTGGATACTCCCAACACGGCCCGTACCGATTGCAACGATGGTTCCGCACGCTGGAGGCTGGGTGAAGAAACGAGTCTCGATGCGATCCGGGATATGTGGTTCCCGGAGTGTTTCGGTGATCCTCCGAGTACTACCGATCCTCTCTACAACCAAAACGCCTGTGGGCCCTCCGATAACGGTGGTGTTCACAGCGGCAGCGGGGTTCTGAATCATTCGTTCTCGATGCTCGTCGACGGTAAGGACTTCAACGGGCAGACGATCAGCCCCATCGGTCTGACCAAGGCTGTAGCGGTGTACTTCCGGGCACTGACCGTATACATGACTGCCGGTACAGATTTTCCGGAGGCGGAAACGCTGATGAACCAGGCAGCCTCCGATCTGGTCAACAGTAGTCCCAATGATCCTCGCACCGGTACTCCTGGTGATGTTTTTACCCAGGACGATGCTGACCAGGTAGCGGCTTCGATGATTGCCGTGGGGATGTCAGAGCCGGTCTGTGGCCAGGCTCCTCCTGGTCCGCCGCCTTCCAATGACGACTGCGCAGGGTCGATTACACTCTTTGTTGGTCTCAACGATATCGATAGTAACAATGCCACCTCGGGAGGTCCGCCGGGAGACTCCTCGCAGTGTGCCGGTACTTTCCTCGGCGATGTCGGCAATGACATCTGGTATTCCTATCTTCCACCCGAGGATGGGCTTCTCACTGTCAGCACCTGTAATATCGCCAACTGGGATACCGACCTTCTTGTCTACAGTGGCAACTGTGGCGGAGGACTGACGCAGTTGGCTTGTAACGGTGATACCGGGGGTTGCAGTTCCTTCACCTCCGTCGTCGAGAATGTTCCGGTGACCGGCGGAGAAACCTATCTGGTTCGAGTGGCTTCCTGGAGTGAGGGAACTACCGGTACCGGTCAACTCGACGTCAATTTTGTCGGAGGTGGTGGGGGAGCCGTCGAGAACTGTTCCAACGGAACCGATGATGACAACGATGGTCTCGTCGATTGCGAGGATCCCGACTGTGTCGGAGACCCTGACTGTATCTGTGAGGGAACCACTTCTCTGGCTTGCTCCCAGGGCTCGGGTAACGATGCGCTGCTCTCCTGGGCTAATGGTGAAGCCTACACGGAGATCACCGTCCGTAGAGATGGCATCATCATTGCGACTCTTTTGGGGACTCTTACCAACTATGCTGACTTCTCGGTGCCGATTGGTAGTCACACCTACGGTGTTACGGGATCCTGTGGAGGCAACCAGCAGGCTCCGCAATCGACCTGTGATGTGGAAATTGTCCAGACCGCCGGCTTCACCATGCGTGCCCTGGATGTGAACAGCAGCTACAACACTGCAGGAGCACTGTTCGAGACCGATGTGGTCTGTCAGGAACTCACCAGCAATCCCGGATTTCCAACCAATACTGCTGGCTTCTCGGTCGGCCTCGGTCATGACGAGTCGTTACTGGAGGCCACTTCAGCGGAGCCTGCAGGCCCTGTCGCAGACCTCGATGGGGGCAACGGGCCAGATTTCTTCGATTCCGCAAGTTATCCCGACGGGATCACTGCCGGATGTGTTTTCAGTTTCACACTCGTAGAGACGCTCCAGATGGTCACCGAGACAGCGATCGTGACGGTTACCTACCAGACGTTACCCGGAGCACTCGCAGGTGCCACAGGCACCGTCGTCACGACGTTGCAATTCGTCGAGAACCTCGGCAATCCTCCGGTCCAGAATATCGTTGCCACCGATACAGGTGTTGCTGTGGGAGTGATCGGTGAGAGTGGAACCGTGACTCTGGAACCCACCGGCTTCATCCTCACGGCTACCGAGCAGACGGTGCCTTTCCCCGAAGCAACAGGAGCTGCCAGTTTCGAGGCTTCTTTCACCTTGGCGGAGGACGCGGCCAATGGCGGATATCCCAACGACACCCAGGGTTTCTCGCTCGGAGTGAGTCACGATCCTTCAATCCTGACAGTGACAGGGGGTGCGGGGGCTCAGATCCTCGATGACCTCAACGGTGGTTCTGGCCCCGACTTCATCGATGTGAATCTCTTTACAGATGGTTTCACGGTTGGCTGTGTTTACAGTTTCGGGGGCATCGTGACGATTCAGTTCGCAACGGCTATCGAGCTGGTTACGGCCAGTTATGACACGGTGCCGGGGGGACTGGTCGGCTCTACGGTGGATGTGACAACAACGTTGGCCATCTCCGATTCGCTGGGGACTCCTCCTGTCGAAGTGATCGTGGTGGTGGGTTCTGGATCGGTCAACGTGACCGGCGTCGATGGCACCATCACCTTGACTCCTGTCGTCGGTGGATTCGTGCGGGGAGACATCAATGATGATGCTTCTATCAATCTGGCGGACGCAATTTCATTGCTCGATATACTCTTTCTCGGTGGAGTGATCCTGTGTTCAGACGCCGCGGATACGAACGATGATGAACTGGCGAACATCGCAGATGCCATTTATCTGCTCTCGTACCTGTTTACCGCTGGAGATGCGCCACCCCCACCCTTCGGTGGGGCCTGCGGTCCAGACCCCTCCGGGACGGCGCTCGATTGCGCCGAGTACAATTCCTGCTCCTGATGACTCGACAGCAGTGCAATGCACAACATCCGGAGGAGGGTGGGAGAGCCACTCTACTGCGGTGTTGTTTGGACCGAAGGGTGATTCAATAGGGCTCTGACAAGATGATGGAATCAGCGCAGAGAGGTGGTTGGGAGTATTATCATGA
>CAWLAN010000076.1:0-13210 GCA_963854815.1 Planctomycetes bacterium UBA1146 | reverse complement strand
ATGGCCCTTCGATGGTTTCACGTCCACCCTCGATATCTCTTTCGATGCGAACCTGTTGCTCGGAGATCTCGATTGCGGCGATTTCGTTGACGAAGGGCCGATCCAGAAGTCTTGCCACCAGTGCTCCCACCTGAGCACCCTGAGAATCTACCGCCTGTTTTCCGAACAGAACTATGTCGTCTGCCCTTTCTGCGAGAATCGCCGCCAGAGAGCGTGCGGTCTGGATGGGATCGAGAGGTTCGTCGCAGACCGCCAGAATTCCATCGTCAGCACCCATGCCAAGAGCCTGGCGCAGTTCCTTACTGGCCCCTTCAGGCCCGACGGTGATCACCGTGACGGTACCTTGTCCCGCACGTTCGCGGATGCGTAGGCCCTCTTCTATGGCGTACTCGTCGTATGGGCTGATCACCCACTGGACCTCTGATGTATCGACAGATTTTCCGTCAGCAGCAAATGTCAGTCGGGTCGCGGTATCCGGAACCCTTTTCATGCAAACGGCGATCTTCATCGTCGGAGTCCTCCTCGCCAACAGTGGATGGCGTACTGGAACCGGTTCCTCAGTTTCATCAACCCAGGAGAGTGTCTCTCTGGCGAGCAGTTCCATCCAGCGAGTCGCTGAAGATCCTTGGAGAGATTGGATCAGAGATTTGCTGGTGGAGCCCCCGGGGGTCAAGATTCATCGCCTCGATGATGCGTGCAAGATCCCCTGTGGGGTTGCATCGCAACCATTGTGGAAGGTTCCAGATCGGATGGGGGAATCGCAACTGAAAACTGTGCAAAAGAGCTCTCTGAGGGTGAGGGATGCCTGCTGGAAGGACGCCGCCTCGGTCTCTTAGCGATAGTTCCGTCTGACCGTAACCACGATCTCCAAGAATCGGCAAACCTGCGACCTGCAAGTGGACTCGGATCTGATTCTGCCTTCCGGTGATGGGACGACAGTGAAGGATGGAAATCCCATGCTGGCTTCCGAGCAACCGGAACAAGGTCCTGGAGGGTTTCCCTTCCATATCATCAGCTCGTGCGAGTCGGTGGTCGGTGTCTCTACTGCGGTCGAGATTGGCAGCGATTCCCGCATCGATTTCAAAGCGATCGTGATCAGGAATCCCCTCGACGATGGCGATATAGGATTTCTGCACTCGATTTGCCTCGAAGGAATCCTGGAGTTGTCGGCGCGCACGCACCGTCTTCGCCAGCAGTAGTAGCCCCGAGGTGTCTCGATCAATACGGTGGCAAAGCCTCGGTGTGACATTGCGAAGGCTGCAGTCGTTCAACTTTCTCCAGTGGCGGTGCAGTCCATCCAACACCGTACCAACATGTGTTCGCCCGACTGGATGAACGAGCATTCCGGCAGGTTTGTCGACCGCAAGTATCCAGGGATCTTCAATGATGACAGGTAATTTCGTCGGCATCTCGTAATCTTCGACCCCGGAGTCGAGCAGCACCTCGATCTCATCACCGCTCGAGACTTTTGCAGAGGCCTTTGCGAGATCACCGTTGAGAAGAACTCGTTGCAGTATGATCAACTTCTGGATCTTGCTGCGGGAACTCCAGCCGAGCCGCTGCTGTAGCCACAGGTCGAGACGGATCCTCTGGTGCTGTCGAACCTCGAAGGAGACGGATCCTGCTGGCCTGGACAGATCCCGTCCTGGAGTGAGTACCATGATCTACCCTTCTCGCCTCGTTTCCATCGAGGATTCCATCTGTATCGCCATGGCCCGGATGGGCACCTGCAGTATCGAGGAACCTCTAAGGGGTGTCGCCCGGCCATTCTAGAGCAAGAGCGCGCCTCCATCTGCGAATTCGGGCTCCCTTGACCACCCGTGGACTGCTCCCTAACATCCGGCACCGGGGCAAGGTGCCCCCTCTTTGGGTCCGGATCCCCTCGGGGCAGGACTCCCAGTTGTGACCGGATGGATCCCGTGGAAACCGCTCGCCTCAAGGAACTGATCGAACTGATGGACCGCCACCAGCTCGAGGAGCTGGAAGTGGTCGAGGGGGATACCCGCATCCGTCTGCGCAAGAAGCCGGAGCGCCCCCCGGAAGTGGTATCGATGACCACGATTCCGGCGATGTCGGTGCCCGACTCCGTTTCCGTCGATGCTGCTGCCTCGAGTGGTAAGCCCACTCCGGAGTCGGTCGTGGTTGAATCCGATACGGTACGGTCGCCGATGGTAGGCACTTTTTATCGGTCCTCTGGTTCCGGAGTCGAGGCGTTCGTCGAGACTGGAGATCAGGTCGAGGAAGGACAGGTCCTCTGTATCGTCGAGGCGATGAAGGTGATGAACGAGGTGAAGGCAGATCGTTCAGGAACCATCGCTGCTGTTCTCATCGATGACGGTAGTCCTGTGGAGTTCGGTCAACCCCTCTTCAGTTTCTCTTGAGGAGCGAGTCCATTCGATGAAACCTTTTTCTCGAATACTGGTAGCCAACCGGGGAGAAATCGCTCTACGAGTGATCCGTGCCTGTCGTGAACTGGACATCGAGACGGTCGCGGTCTACTCGGAGGCGGATCGAGATGCCGGTTACCTTGATTTCGCCGATGAGAAGATCTGTATCGGCCCCGCTTCGAGCCTCCATTCTTATCTCGATATCTCCAAGATCATCGCGGCTGCAGAGATTTCCGATGTCGAGGCGATTCATCCTGGTTACGGTTTCTTGTCGGAGAACCCACAATTTGCGGAGATCTGCCAGTCCTGTCGTATTCAGTTCATCGGTCCGACGGTGGAGAACATCCGACAACTCGGTGACAAGGCTCGCGCCAGAGAAGTCGCCATCCAGGCGGGGCTACCGGTTGTTCCAGGCTCTACCGAAGTAGCTCCCGATGAAGAATCGGGGCTCGAGGTTGCCAAAGAGGTGGGGTTCCCGGTGATGATCAAGGCGGTGGCTGGCGGAGGTGGTCGTGGAATGCGGATCGCCAGGGACGAGTCCTCGTTTTCTCAAGCGTTCCATGGCGCCACAACCGAGGCCCAGAACGTGTTCAAGAATCCCGATGTCTATATCGAGAAGTTGATCGAAAAATCGCGCCATGTAGAGATCCAGGTGCTGGCAGATTCCTACGGGAGCGTGATCCATCTCGGTGAGCGCGACTGCTCCCTCCAGAGACGCCATCAGAAATTGATCGAGGAGAGTCCCTCTCCCGCTGTCGATGACGAGTTACGAATTCAAATGGGCCAGAGTGCTATTGATCTTGCAGCCAGTGTCGGGTACCGAGGCGCAGGCACGGTCGAGTTCCTGCTGGATCTGGATGGGAACTACTACTTCATCGAGATGAATACCCGAATTCAGGTCGAGCATCCGGTGACGGAACAGGTGACGGGGATCGATCTCGTTCAGGAACAGATCAGGGTTGCCGCGGGAGCCCCACTGCGCTACCGCCAGGAAGATGTGAGGATCAATGGACATTGTATCGAGTGCCGTATCAACGCCGAAGATCCCGACCGGGATTTCGCACCCTCACCGGGTACGATCACCGATTTCAGGCCACCCGGTGGGATGGGCGTACGGTTCGATTCGCATGTTTACTGCGGGTACACCGTGCCGTCAGACTATGACTCACTGCTGGGAAAATTGATCGTGCATCGAGACACGCGCGAAGACGCAATCCGTACGATGCGACGTGCGCTCGATGAGTTCGTGATCGAGGGCGTCCACACCACCGTTCCCTTCTACCGCGAGGTGCTCAATCACTTCCATTTCGTCAAGGGTAATCTGGATACCGGTTTCATCGAGGAATACCTGATCGACGCCTGATGCGGTTGGCCACGAGGGTTCGATTCCGCGTCGATCCTGTCGCAACTCCTTGCCGCGGGGCTTGCCTCTGAGCGCTCTACGGTCACAATGAAGGTCTGTACTGCCAGTGCGCAGAAGGCCTCTCCGTGACCCGGTCCGTCCCAGACCTGGGGCAGGGGAATTTTTCCTCGGAAGGGAATGCCGGATGTTCTCCAGTCATCACTGTGTTACCGATGGGGGTCGCCCCGCAGTCGTCAGGTCGAACCCCACTCGTTCGGCCGGTTTTACTCTCATCGAACTGATGATCGTGGTTGCCATCATCGCAGTCCTTGCGACCCTGGTTACCAAGATGATCCAGCAGGCACAGGCCAAAGCTGCCGAAGCGGGTGCAATTACTTCCATCTCGACCATCTCCTCGGCGCTGGAGGAATATAACCGTGATGAAGGTGTTTACCCTGGCTGGGAGCTCAATGTTGACGATGTAGAACTGGAAGAGTTCAACGCCTTTCCGGTGCTCTATGAATCGATCGCCGGGGAACCACCTCCCAACGGCAAGGGTGGCAGGAACTCTCCCTACGTGGATCTGGCTACGGATATGATCGTCATCGTGGATGACGAATTCGATGGCGAATACAAGCGACCCGGTCGTGAAGATCTGTTCGATCCGGATGTGGAAAAGTTCTATTTCGATCCCTGGAGTGAACCGTATCGCTATCGGGAGAATCGTTCCAAGCGGAGAAAAGAGGACTGGATGATCAAGCGTTCAGGCTATGACCTCTGGTCCGTCGGTCCTGATGGAGAGAACTCGGCTTGCTACGGAGTCCCCGAGGAAGGGGAAGAGTACGATGACATCGGCAACTGGTAGCTCCGAAAACGCTGATCGGCGACCAGAAGGCCGGGTGATCCAGCGGTTCAGGGCGAGTCAGGGGTTTACGATGGTGGAACTGCTCGTGACCATCTCTCTCATCGTATTCCTGATGGGGATGCTGGCGGTCGGTGCAGGACGGTATCTGGAGAGTGCATCGAAAGCCCGGACCATGGCCCTGATCCAGCGGCTCAGTTTGATCATCGAAAAGTACCATTCGATCAGCGGAGACTATCCTTCTGATGGCCTCGACGGGATCGATGTCATCACCACGGATGGAACCTTTCTGTTCGGAGGAGCTGCTCTGACTCACGCCCTGACTCAGCCGATGATTCTGACCCAGAAGCGGGCCAACGGGGAGATTCGTATCATCGGAGAGGAACCCGCCATCGGAGAGTTCCGTGGCGATGAACTGTCGGCACCTTCTGACGGTGACAAAGATGCCCGGCAACTACTCGATGCCTGGGGAGAGCCAATCCATTACGACTCGGTAGCTGGTGGTGAGATCTCCTTCAGTGCCCAGGGTCTGGGAGATACCCATCTCGATTGGGACGAAGATGAACAGGTGCATTCAGAAGATCCGCGTGAAGTGGGTGAAGGCACCGATGGGATCGGTCCACAGAACACCAATGGATACGACATCTGGAGCCATGGCTCCTCTGGTCACAGCGAAGAAGAGAGTTACGACGACCTGATCACCAACTGGCAGGGCGGTCAGTAATGATACCCTTACGCACTTCTAGACCTATGTGGGCAGGTTTCACCCTGATTGAGATGATCGTGACCATCGGGATCATCATCATTGCGGCAGGTTTCATCGCTCCGGCAGTGTTGGCCATCTTTCAGGATCGGCGTCTCGAAAATGCTGCAGCGACTATGATCACTACCATCAACGAGGCGAGAAGTGCTGCGGTCACCAAGAAACAACTACACTCGGTCATCTTTCTCCAGGCCGGGGTACGTCTCTATCGTCATCCCAAAGGGGAAGACAGGGGAGGATTCGTAGGTGGTATTCGTTCCATAAATGTTCCTGGTAATGATCACATCAGTTATGACATGCCTTGTGCTCGATATCTCGCAGCTGACCTTGCTACACAATTGCAAAGCCAGATCGAAGGAACCAATCAGGACAATTGGAAACCTTTGCCCGAGGATGTGTTCATCACCTTGCTTACCGATGGAACGATTGATTTCGGAACCAACGATGACATTCCCAGTTATCGCTTCAATAACGACCCACCCAGTGGAGGGGATCTGATTCTGCGACAGAAGGGGGATTCCCGGGTCTGTTTCATCGATATCCGTCCAACCGGGCGGGTGGCGAGCAAGGTCGGGGAGGAATACGAATGATCCACCTCCGTCACGACAAGGGATTTACCATCCTGGAAATCCTGTTGGCGGTGGTGATCCTCACCGTCGGGCTGCTCGGGCTGTTGGCGGTTTTCCCGGTTGCCATGAGAGCTGGCAAGGAAGCGGTCGAGAATACCAATGCAGTGATCATCTCCCAGTCGGTGGAGCAGGCGATCCGTGAGGGATTGATGGAGCACAAGGCTCAGAGTCCCGATGGTCGCTGGACCTACTTCATCTTCAATCATGACGGAGTGACCGATCCTCTACCGGCGAGGATCGACCGGGCACGACCCGATGCGGATTATTACATCCTGCTTCCGAGCCCAGATCCCGATCGAAAGACTACCATGAGGCGAAACGAGTTCTGGGAGCGGGGGAAAACTTTCGTTTTTCCCGAGACCGATGGTCTGACCTGGATCGTCAGTGACGGTGGAGTGGAGCGTGAAGTTACCGACGATTCATCATCGAGTCCCCCGAATGGTCGAGGAAATCCGAACCGAGCCGATGATGATGCCGATGATTTTTTACGTGAGATCAGGAGTCCCGATAGTGATCGAGTCCTCGACAGTTACGAAACCTACGATGTCCGGCGCGTCTATCGATTGAGCAATCGATTTTTCGATCATGAACTTGCGCAGGACTATGATCTTGTCGATAACGATCCGATTTCTCAGTACTCATTCGCTTTCACCATCCGTCCAGCAAAACAGGATGGAAGTCTTGATCTGAAATACCCCGATGATCAGAGTTTCATCCCAGCTGGAGAGTTGTTCGAGATAGATATCCTCATCTTCCGGTCCTTTAGGGAGGGAACAAAACTTGCGGATCCGTTCTACCAGTGCCAGATCCTTGTTCACAAATAAGGGCAGCACCTGCTCGAAAGAGGCTGGCTTCACTCTGCTCGAATTGCTCGTTGCCTTGACGTTGGCAGCGATCATTTCG
The DNA here is from genome assembly GCA_963854815.1 of Planctomycetes bacterium UBA1146. Taxonomy (GTDB): domain Bacteria; phylum Planctomycetota; class UBA8108; order UBA1146; family UBA1146; genus UBA1146. The sequence goes on along the minus strand of CAWLAN010000076.1, from coordinate 6,324 downwards.
TTGATCATCGCCCAGGTAGGCTCCGATTCTCAGGAGATGTACGACAGTACGGTGACGATGGTAGAAACGTATCAGAAGTTCCGCTATGCACTCGATGACATCAACGAGAACCTGTCCAAGATGGTACCAACGGCTTCTCTCGAGTTTTATCAGGATCAGGGACGTTCCAGGGGCTACTGGGATGAAGGGGAGGAACTCAAGGACCAGGATGTCGGGCCAAACCTCGAAGGAGGTGTACCCGGAGAGTACGACGAAGCCGCGACCCTCTTCGAGCGGAAGTACTATCTCGAGGATCCGCGACCAGATGAGCCGCAAGAACACTGGAATGATTCGATCTACTTCAAGGCTCCCGTCGAGGTGCGTGGTGTGGTTCGCCTTGCGAACGTCGAGTACTTCCTGGCGGACCCGCGAAGGCTAGAAAATGGACGCGCTGACGGAAAGATCCCCGCCGATGAAGAGATGAGTTACGAAGATAGTCGGTCATTGGTTCTGATGAAGGTAGTTCGTTACCTTGATCTCGATCAGGGGAATTACAATTCCACAGAGGTTCGAGTTCGCAAGGTGGTCAGTGAACTGTGTTCGCGAATCACTGATTTACGAATCGAGTATTTCTATGACAACTACTTCGATTCAAAATCGGGTGGATTCATGAGCCCTTCCGTCGAGTTGACCCCTGAGTTGGTAGACTCAGAGGATTCTGAACTGCGTAATATCGCCGGAACCTATGCAAAGAAGTTTCTTTACGGTGGTTTCATGTCGAGGATTCGCACCAATGCCATCAGAGGTATTCGCAACGTGGAGACGGGGGCCAACCTGCCCGTACAGTTCAATTACAGCGGCAGTAACAAGATCAAGTTCTCGCAACTACGCACGGGAGACAAACTGTACATATGGTCTGACGGAGGCAGCGTTTTTCCCAGTGGCGAGTTCACTCTGCTCTACAACAGTAAGGGACGGCTGCTGCTGCAAGAGCCGATCCCTTTCACCACCTGGGACCAGGATCCTGGTGGGCTTCGTTTCCGCGCGCCTTTTGTTCCCCCGGCATTCCGGATTTCAGTGCGCATCCTCAATGAAAAGGGTGCCGAACCGAGAACCTTGACGATGGTGGTTCGCACTAACGGTTGATGGTTCCGTCGTGAGAGAACTCGGCCGTGATCTCCGGGTCCTCAATCCTGTCGTTCGGTATTGAGGGCCAGTAGGAACTCCACATTCGAGGCAGTCTGCTTCAACTTTGCCTTGAGCATCTCCATCGCCTCGACTGGGTTCATATCGTTGAGAACCTTGCGCAGGATCCAGAGTCGTTTGATCTCTTCTGGACTCATCAGCAATTCTTCTTTTCGGGTACCCGAACGATTGATGTCAATCGCCGGCCAGACTCGTTTGTCAGCAAGACGTCGATCAAGATGCAGTTCCATGTTTCCGGTTCCCTTGAACTCCTCGAAGATCACCTCGTCCATGCGGGATCCGGTGTCGATCAGTGCGGTTGCAAGGATCGTCAGACTGCCGCCATGCTCGATGTTCCTGGCGGCACCGAAGAAACGCTTCGGCCTTTGCAGGGCACCGGCATCCACTCCTCCGGAAAGGATTCTGCCGGAGTGGGGGGCCTCGTTGTTGTAAGCACGCCCCAGTCTCGTGATCGAATCGAGCAGGATAACCACGTCGCGGCCATATTCGACCAGGCGCCGAGCTTTCTCTATGACCATCTCGGCGACCTGCACATGGCGACTGGCGGGCTCGTCGAAGGTCGAAGAGATGACTTCCCCTCGGACATTGCGTTCCATGTCGGTTACTTCTTCGGGACGTTCATCGATCAGTAGCACCATCAGGTCGACATTCGGATGGTTGGCCGCAATCGCATTGGCGATCAGTTGCAAGATGATGGTCTTACCGGTCCTGGGTGGAGCGACGATCAGGCCACGCTGTCCTTTGCCGATGGGAGTTACCAGGTCGATGATCCTGGTCTCGATGATGTCTGTTTCCGTCTCCATTAGCAGCCGGTCATCGGGATACAGCGGGGTCAGGTCATCGAAGACTACAATGTCTTGTACCTTTTCGGTGTTTTCGTAGTTGATGGCGTCGACCTGGAGCAGTGCGAAGTAGCGCTCCCCTTCCTTCGGTGGACGGACCTGGCCCTGGATAACGCAACCAGTGACCAGTCCAAACCGACGGATCTGGGAGGGTGAGACATAGATGTCATCGGCACAAGGGTAGTAGGAGTAACGTGGAGAACGCAGGAATCCAAATCCATCGGGGAGTACCTCGAGTACTCCTTCGCCATACATCACGCCCGCTTCCGCGGCCCGTTTCTTGAGGATGACGAAGATCAGATCCTGTTTCTTGAGCCCGGCGATCTCCTCGATTCCTTCTTCGCGAGACATCTGCTGCAACTCGGCCATCGTCATCTTGTGCATCTCGGATAGATGCAACTCGGGCATCTTGCCGCTCACCGTCTGTGGGATCTCATCGAGATCTTCGACATCCATCGGTAGTCCTTCGAGATCGATCGGGGGAAGAGAGGTCTTTCTCTTGGTGACCTTCTTGCGACGGGTTGGCTTTTTATCCTCGCCGCCCTTGGTGCCTCGGCGCAGATTGCGTGCCTTTTTTGTACGCGAGGATCCGGACCGTGTGTCCCGGCCAAGATCACCTTCGCCCGAGCTATGGCTCGATTGACGTGGAGACATCAGAAATTCACCTCAATTTTCACTCCGGCTCCTGATCACCGTGGGGCATCCACTGCTTCAGGAAGTTCCGGCACTGACTCTGGACCTCTTCGGCGGACATCCCGTTTCGATTGGAAATCACACCATCTGCGGATTTTTTCCTCTGCGAGAGCGGCACCTGAGCCGACTCCCTGAGTAATCTCTCTCCCGGTTTCCAGCCCCTTTGTTGCTGGACACGTTCCTCACGATCTTGTTCTGGAGCCTCGACGAAAAGCACCCGATCGACCAGTTTCCTATGGGGAGAACTTTCGAGGAGGGGGATATCCAGGAGGATCAACGGCCGCCCACTAGGGAACGGACTGCCCCTATCGAACCCCATCTCGGCCACTTTGGCAAGACCAACATCGATCCGTTTCCGTACCCGTGGGTGGACGATTTTCTCCAGCGCAGCAAGGGCTTGCTGGTCGCAGAAGACCAACTTGGCGATCGCATCACGATTTAGGCTCCCATCGGTAGATTTCATCCGGTTGCCGAGCGCCTGCTCGATTTCGGAGATCACCTCGGGTTGCTCGAGAATTTCGTGGGCGATCTGATCGGCATCGATGACGTGGGCTCCGAGAGCAGCGAAGATTTTTGCCACGGTGCTCTTGCCCGATCCGATTCCCCCGGTGATGGCGATGATCCACGGATCGGTGGTGTCGCCAGCTGGGTCGTGGTTTTCATTATTTTCACCTGGAGGCATCGAACCAGTCCCTCCCCATGCTCACCTGAACCTCGAGTGGCACCGAGATCTTCATCGCCGCTTCCATCACTTCTTTGAGCCAATCAGCACATTCTTCGGAGAGTTGCTCCGGAACCTCGAGCAACAACTCGTCGTGAATCTGCAGCAGGATTCGCGCTTCGTTGCCACGAGAAAGCGCTTCACGATGGACATCGATCATCGCCTTCTTGATCAGGTCTGCGGCGGATCCCTGCACCACGGTATTGATGGCGTACCTTTCTCCCTGGGCTTTCTCACGCGGCAGGCGAGAAAGGATCTCTGGGATCGGACGTCGGCGCCCACAGAGAGTCCTGACCTCTCCGGTTTCGATCGCCATACGCTTCGTCTCTTCCATCCAATCGCGAACTCGCGGGAAGCCTTCGAAGTAGGACTCGATGAACTCCTTGGCTTCGGCGATCGAGATGCCGATGTCACGGGCAAGTCCACGGGCACCCATGCCATACATCAGCCCGAAATTGACCGCCTTGGCCGCCGCTCTTTCATCCTTGGTCACCTCATCGATCTCTTTGTCATGGATCTTGGCCGCTACAGAGGAGTGAATGTCGATTCCTGATTCGATGGTGGAGATGAGCCCCTCGTCGCCGCTCAGATGGGCCAGGAGTCTCAGTTCGACCTGAGAATAGTCGGCACAGACGAAGATACAGCCGTCCCGATTGGGGATGAATGCCTGACGGATGCGTCTGCCCTCCTCGGAACGAATCGGGATGTTCTGGAGGTTGGGACGATTCGAGGCCAGTCTTCCGGTGGCGGTCACCGTCTGTCGGAAATCGGTATGGATCCTGCCGGTCTCGGGATGGAGATGTTGCGGCAAGGCCACGACATAGGTCGAGATCAACTTCGAGAGAGATCGGTAACGCAGCAGCAAAGTAAGTATTTCAATGTCGGGGTGACGTGAGGCGAGTTCTTCGAGAGTTTCGGCCCTGACGCTGATGCCGGTCTTGGTCTTGGCAAGACCCTTGGTCGGCAACTCGAGATTCTCGAACAGGATCTTCTGCAACTGCTTGGTGCTGGCGATGTTGAACGGTTCCCCGGCCTGCTCGTGGATGCGGGACTCGATGCTTTCCAGTTCTGCCGACAGTTCGGTCTCCTGCTCCTTCAAACGGTGCTCGTCGATGGAGATTCCTTCTCGTTCCATCGCCACCAGCACCTCGATGAGGGGCAGTTCGATCTGCTCGAGGACCTCGCGCAATTGGTGCTGGTCAATCTCCTGGTCGAGATCTCGATGCAGACGCAGGGTCCAGTCCGCATCCTCGGCGGCATAGTGACAGATTTTCTCCGGCTCGATCTGGTCCATCGATATCTCCACACCCCGTTCACCGATGATTTCCCGGATCGGGATCATCGTGTGGCCGAGGCGTTCCGCGACCAGGCCGTCGAGACCGTAGCGCCCTCTCACCGGGTTGATCAGATAGGAGGAGATCATCGGGTCACCGCAGATCCCGGCCAGCATCACTCCCTCGTTGCGCATCACCTGGGCATCGAACTTGATGTTCTGTCCGATCTTGCCGATGGAGGCATCTTCGAGCAGCGGACCGAGTCGCTCCATCACATCCTTGCGAGCGATGGGTCCCTCGCCGCCGGGACTCTGGAACGGGATGTACCACGCCTCGGCGGCTTCGACGGCGATGCTACAGCCGACCACGGTGGCGCCGATCTGATCGAGCGAGTTGGTCTCGGTATCGAAGGCGAAGGAACCTGCTTCTCGGCATCGCTCGACGATCTGATCCAGTTCCTCGATGGTCGTGACGAGGTGATATTCGACCGCTGCATCGCCACGACGGGGGGCCGGTTGGTGTTCCTGGGCATCGGACGCATCCCGACCGGATGCATCGGCACCAGTATCGGAATCTGTCTCGGCGCCGGCGAAGAGGCTCGCTTGCTGCTCGACAGGCTTGCTCATCATCTTGAGGAACCTGTTGAAGCCGAGTTCCTTGAACAGTTCGGTCAGCAGGATTTCATCCGGTGCGATCCGGATCAAATCGGTGGGGGCACAGTCGAGAGGAGTCTGCTGGGATAAGGTCACCAGTTCCTTCGAGAGATGCAGCATCTCTGGACAGGCACGGATCTTCTTCAGAGACGCCGCTGGAATACCATCTGGCACCGGATCCTCGAGCAGCGTTGCCGGATCCTCGACCAGCGAGAGGATTTTTTCTGCCCCCTTGGGGCCGATTCCTCTCACTCCGGGAATGTTGTCGGAGGAGTCTCCAACCAGCGACTGGTATGCGATGACCTGTTGTGGTTCGATTCCCTTCTTTTCGAGCAATTCCTCCGGTCCGTAGAGTTGGCCGGTCGAGACATCGAGAAACTTGACTCTGTCGGAGAGAACCTGCTCGAGATCCTTGTCCTTTGTCAGTAGCCGTACATCGATTTCTTCGGACGCGGCTCTCGTCGCCATCGTCGCGATGCAATCGTCTGCCTCGTGATGAGGAGACTGCAGGATCGGAATCCGGAATGCCTCCAGCATCCGATCGATGATGGGCAATTGGATGCTCAGTTCTTCCGGCATCGCCTCCCGGTTTGCCTTGTACTGATCGTAGCGTTCGTGACGGAAGGTGGGCCCGTCGCATTCCATGGCGATCGCCCACAGATCGACCGGATGATCCCGGCACAGGCGAAGCAGCAAGTCGGCGATGGCATAGATCGCCTGGACCTGCATCCCGCGACTGTCGGTCAAACGCCTCATTCCGTAAAATCCCCGGTAGATCTGATATCTGCCGTCGATGAGGAAGAGGGTCTTGGACAAGGGTGTCGCTTTCCGGGTGCTGGTGAGCACTGCTGCGAAGGGTGGGCCATCGATCGAGTTCAGTTCTGCCACAGAAACTATCTCAGAGGCCGACAGACGGCAATGAGCGGGTGTCGGCTGCTTGACGGGCTTTCGGCTCC
>CAWLAN010000075.1:0-13429 GCA_963854815.1 Planctomycetes bacterium UBA1146 | reverse complement strand
AACAATGGTTCCACCACTGGCGGTTACGTCAGGATCAAGAACGCAGATGGCGACTTCCGTAGCCTCGATAACGATGAAGACTTCGAGGCCTGGGCCGATCCCCAGGACTGGGTCGATTTCGCCAATGATCGCTGGGGCGGAACGGTGCAGACCGGTAGCCACGGGGTCTTGAGCCAGAATGCTCCTAACATCGGTTCGATTGCCAACGATGGGCACTACCGCACCAGTGCAGATCTGGTGATCCATAACGACCGCATCTATCACGTGATCGACGGGGTCGAACTCGACATCACCAGCCAGGTCTCTGGGGCCATCAGCGAGAGCAATTCCGCCATGTACGACGCCAGGGAGGAAACATATGTTCCCCTGACAGAGATCGATCTTTCCGATGGGGACTTCCAGAGTTACATCACATCTGCAAACTCAGACAACAATCCCAACAACGACATTCACCAGGTCTATGCCTACCGTTCTCCGGTACCGGAACCTGCAAACTGGGATCCAGGACTGGCCAATAACTGGCTCGAAGGAATCCGTCTCTCCGAGGGCTCCCAACTTCCCGCTGATCTGCTCTTTGTCAGTGAGAATCCGATCTACGTGCAGGGTGACTTCAATACCACCAACAAGAAGACTTCCGCGTTGATCAGCGATGCCGTGAACCTTCTCTCCAACAACTGGGCTGATGATCGCGAACCCGGCGATGATTACGACGATTTTTATTCAGCCTCCGAGACCACCTACAACATGGCCATCATCACCGGAAATGTCCGTACTCCGGACGGCGGCGGAGACTACTCAGGTGGTCTCGAGAACCTACCTCGCTTCCACGAACGCTGGGGTGGGAGCACAGCTGCCAACATCAACGGTGCCTTCATCAACCTGTTCGAGAGTCGCGTTGCTACCGAACGCTGGGGGAAATCGGGCGTCTACAAGCCCCCCAAGCGCAACTGGTACTTCGATAACGATCTCCTCAACTCCAGCGTCCTGAGGAATCTCTTTCCCCAGGCGGTCGGCATCGATCGTCTCGTGTGGGAAGAAGGAGAGTCTCTGCTGCCAGGAGTTCAGTAGGTTCCTGAGCCCTCCGCCGTTATCCTTCTGGGGCGCCAGCACAATCATGGCACCTCGGAGGATTTTGCGGATATGGCCCAGCACGACCAGGAATCTGTCCAACCGACTCATAGGCCCTCGAAGCGGCTACCGGTTCGCAGAACCAGACCGGGACGCTCGCCTCGTGGTCTCGATGAGGTCGCTGTCGAGGAACCTCTCGAGATCCGTCTACGGTGGGTCGATGACGATGGCTCCCATGACGAACTGATCGGGACAACGATGCGAACCCCCGGCGACGACTTCGACCTCGCTGTCGGTTTTCTGGTGGCTGAAGGACTCCTGTCGCCAGGAGATGTACCGGCAGGAATCTCGCACTGTACCGAAGAGGACGTTGAAGATCCTCTCAATGTCGTCACGGCTACACTTCGAAATGGATCGAAGCCTGACATCTCTTCAGTAACTCGCGTGGGTCTCGGGACAAGCGCTTGCGGCATCTGCGGACGAACACGGATGCAAGATGTCATCGCGAGGGTTCCCCAGGTTTCCGAAAAGCAGGATCTCGATCCTTCGTGGCTGGCGACCCTTCCAGAGCAGTTGCGAGCAGCCCAGAGCCTTTTCGAGAGTACCGGAGGAGTTCATGCCGCTGGTGCCTGGCCTGTAGGCGCCCAGGTCATCACGGTGCGAGAAGATGTCGGTCGACACAATGCCCTCGACAAACTGGTCGGTTCCCTCGCTAGCCGTGATCAACTTCCTGCGACTGGACTCGTCTGCGCCGTGAGTGGGAGAGCCAGTTTCGAACTGGTCCAGAAAGCCGCAGTCGCGGGGTTCGATGCCCTGATCGCCGTTGGCGCTCCCTCGAGTCTTGCGGTGGAAACGGCGCGAGAAGCGGGAATGATCCTGTGTGGATTCGCCGGAAATGCAGGGCTCAATTGCTACAGCGGCGCCTCTCGACTCGGTCTTTGAAACTGGCCCTCTACTGGCAGATCGATTCGATCAGTCCGTCACGGGTGAAATCTTCCCGTTCTTCATCTCGATCCTTGCAGTGGCTCGATCCGGATCATGTTCCAGAATCAGGATTGCCTGCTCCTCGAGAGCCGCTTCCAGGATCCGCGCCTTCTCCTCGATCACCGTGATGGCGCTCATGTCGTAACCCATCGTCCAGGCAACCCTTAGATGGTGACGGGTCGGAGCAAGGTCTGTGAGATATCGCAAAACTTGACCTCCCCCTTCCACTCTTACCGTCTGCATTCCGAGGGTGTGGCCGTCCACCCTCTCGACGGTGATTCCTGGGAGGATTTCTCCATCTCCATCAATCTTTTGCAGTCGCGTCCCTTCCAGGGGCTCGATGTTGCGAGAGATATAAGATGCCTTTTCCCTCGGATTTGGATTCGTGGCAGTGTCCCAGTTGGCTTGCTGTACCCAGTGGGTCGCAGAAGGAAAAACCGGACAAGAAATTCCTGATTCATCCAGGACAGTGGCTCCGCCGACATGGTCGAAATGCAGATGGGTGATGATCAGATCTGTTACCCGATCTGGATCCACGCCATTGCTACGGATTGCCCTGCGAAGCGGTGGCTCATCTTCTCCTTGTGGAAGCTGGACCGCAAAACGTTCACGAAAGGAAGAATCCTCCTTGTCACCCACTCCCGCATCGACAACAACGATGCGATCAGATTCCGAATCCTCCAGCACAAGCAAACGCGTGGCGAGAGGGATTCGATGCTGGGCATCAGGTTCGATGCATCGTTCCCAGATAACCCTGGGAACGGATCCGAACATTGCTCCGCCATCGAGATGCAACCCACCGCATTCGATGACCCTCACGGCCCAGCGGCCGACAGAAATCGGCTGTTCCATCTGATCTCCCGCCTTGCAAGTACATTCTGCCCGTATTTTGGCCACAGCCTATCACATCGAAGAGGTGAAAAATCTCGCCTTCGTTGCACCTCTTCAGGCAGATGACTACCATGGAACAGAGACAGAGACGCTCCTGACCAGGAGGTTCTGATCGTGCCGCGGTGTTGTCCTGGCGGACAATTGAGAGACGAGAGTTAAAGACGATGTCTGACCTTTCCACCGATAGTCCTCCCATCATGGAGTTGACCGAGGTCGTCGCCCGCATTCCTCTCCTGAAGCGGATCGGTGTCGATCTCATGAAGGTGATGGAGCGCAAGGAACAGATCGTGGCTCAATGCAAGAAACCGGGGCGCGGACGAGAGGGTGAGGAGTCGTCATCGATGACGGCTCTCAAGGAAGAACTGCGAGGTCTCTCTGCTCACCTCACGGAATTACGTGACGAAGTGCAAGCCCTGGGCGGGACCATCGCGCACACCTCATCTGCCACGGTTGAGTTTCTGGGAGAAGTAAACGGGTGCATCGGCTGGTTGTCATGGCAACCAGGGGAGGAATCCATCCAAGCATGGCGCCCCGTCGACGGGGAACCGGGAGAGCGATTTCCTTTACCGTCCGTCACTCTGAATATCCAGAGTCCCGGCGAATGTGATGCTGACAAGCAGGAAGAAAACAACGAAGAAGAGACCGGCCCCTGAAGGTAACAGGCTGGCCTCGGATATCCGGTGTCATACGATTGAATTGGGAGATCTCATGGCGAGCAATGTACTGACCATCGGCGACAATAACTTTGAATCCGAGATCGGATCCGTCGGTGTTGCGATGCTCGATTTCTATGCAACCTGGTGTGGCCCTTGTAAGACGATCGCACCCATCGTCGAACAACTCGCTGATGAGTTCTCCGACAAGGGAGTCACGGTTGGCAAGGTCGACATCGATAAAGCCCCCGATCTGGCGGTCAAATTCGCCATCCAAAGCGTACCAACTCTACTCTTCTTCAAAGACGGTGAAGTTGTCGACAGACTCTCTGGTGCCCATTCAAAGCCTAATATCGAAAAGAAACTAACAACCATCAGTGAATAATTTTCAAGACAAGGCCGCACATCGATGAGTCGACGAAAATCGGGATGAATCCACGGTGAAGATACCAGTTTTTCCAGTACGTTTTCTTCCGATGCTCTTTTCTTCATCCATCATCAGTTGCTGCATGTTCCTTGGCTCATGTAACAGCAGTTCATCACAGCAAATCGAATATGATGATGTCCGGATCATCGCCGAGGCAGCCCATCCGATCCTGCCGGGTGCGACTTCCGCTCAGCGATTCGGCAGAGAACGGCCCGTCCGACCCGATGAGGAAAATTCCAACAGACCTCGTCTGGCTTACAACCTGCCCGATGGATGGACAGAAATTCCGCTCACCTCGATGCGTCGTATCAACGTTCGTATCGCTGGAAACCCGGTTGCTGAATGCTATCTGACCCTGTTGCCAGGCGGTGGAACCCTGCGGGCCAACATCGACCGCTGGTGTAAGCAGATGCAACAGGACCCCATCTCGGACGAACTTCTCCAAACTCTTCCGAAAACCCGTCTGCTGGGAGCAGAGAGCGTACTATTCGAGATCGATGGTGTCTTCTCCGGAGGCATGAGTGGAATACCGATCGAGGATGCCCGCATGAGGGTCTACATACTCCCGGTCGGTGAAACAACCGTGTTTCTCAAGGCGACCGGCCCACGTCTACTGATCGAACAGCAATCGGACGTCATCGATGAATTCGCCGCCTCGGTGCGGCTCGAGCCGGCACAATCCGGATCACCTGCTCCGGGGAGTGCACTTCGCTGGCGGGTCCCTGACGACTGGAAAGTCGATTCTCCACGGCCTATGCGCGAGGTTACTTTCATCAGTGGAGAAAAGGCGCGTTGCTGGATCACCCTGCTGCGAGGCGATGGCGGAGGCCGGCTTGCCAACACCAATCGCTGGTTAGGGGAACTGGGAGTGGATCCGATCTCGACCCAACAACTGGACGATCTTCCCGTCAAGAAGATGCTTGGTGGCGATGCCACGGTCATCGAAGGTGAGGGAACCTATTCCAGCATGAGTGGCCCACCTCGAGAAAGTTGGGCACTGATCGGACTGATCCGCCTGCTCCCTGATCGGGCTGTTTTCATTAAACTGGTCGGACCCGCGCACGAGGTAGAGGCCAGTAGAGATTCATTGATGGAACTGGTCTCTTCGCTGGAGGTGGTGCGATGATCGCAGGTGAGCGGATCCTCCGTCTCTTCGGCTCTCAGGGTCTGGCCGCCTTGATGATGCTATTTCTGCTGATCCTCACTTTTTTCGGAACCCTGGAGCAGACCGAACACGGTCTATATCAGGTCCAGAAGAAGTACTTCGAATCGTGGTTCCTGATTCACCACCTCGGGAGCGTACCCATCCCGCTCCCCGGCGGGCTGCTGTGTATGATCATCTTCTCCGTCAATCTGATGGTTGGTGGAATCATCCGACTCAGGGTCAGTCGCAGAAACTTCGGCAATTTCATCATTCACGTCGGAATCGCCGTGATGATGGCCGCAGGCCTCGTGAAGATGGTCGCCTCCGATGAAGGACACCTGACTCTGTGGGAAAACCAGCAATCATCCGAGTACATCAGCCACCACAAGTGGGAACTCGTCGTCTTCGAGACGGGCCAGGATGCCGTCGTCGAGTACAGGATTGGCGAAAACCGCTGGAAGAATACAAATGGAACAGCTCTGGTCTCGGCCCAGCCAGGAACCGCTGACCGAAATCCTCGAGGATTGCCCTTTGGTCTCGAACTCACCGGAGCACTCACCAACTGTCGCGCCATACCTGCGGGCCCCAGATGGCAACCCGATTCGCCGGCCGTCGATGGCTGGGAGTTGATGAAGTTGGATCTGGAGGCAGAAAACGAAAGAAATACTCCCGGTTTGCTCGTACGTATGCAGCCCACCGCTGATCAGGACACAACAGCACAACAAGCGCTATTGTGGGGAAGACAGAACTATCCCTGGACCTTCCAGGTGCAAGATCGCACCTTCGCGATGGTCCTTCGCAAGGTTCGCCATTCGATGCCCTTCTCGATTCGCCTCGACAATTTCGAAAAGGTCGATCACCCGGGAATCGCGACCGCCAAGGAATTTCGCAGTGATGTGACTCAAAACAGCCAGGGAGTCGATCGCCAGATTCGTATCGAGATGAACGATCCACTGCGGGATCAGGGTCTGGTCCTTTTCCAGTCGAGCTGGGGACCATCGAATGCCGGTGTTGGTGACGACCTCTACAGCGTCTTCGCCGTGGTGCGCAATCCGTCCGACTACTGGCCCCTCTACTCGTGCATAGTGATTGCGGTGGGAATGGCCATCGCATTCATCCAGAAGTTCCTCAATTATTCCAAACGACAGGCCAGAATGACGGGAAAGAACACGCCATGAAGACCGCCACTACAACCCTGCTGCTTCTGGGTTTGATCGTGGCGCTGTGCCCCACCTCGATCGAACTGCTGGCCCAGGATTCCCCCACCTCGGCCGACGTCACCGTGCCTGCACCCGTTGATCAGAGTCCCATCAACGAGACCGTTTCCACCGATAGGCCGCAATGGTCCGCTGAGATCATCCAACAGGTCGCCCGTTGGCCGATACAACATGGTGGCCGGGTGAAACCATTCGGCACCTTCGCTGGCTTCACGATGTTGAAGATCAATGGCAAGCGATCTCTGGTCGTTGAAGAAGAGAAACTCGGTCCAGTGCAGTGGGCTCTCGACTGCATGCTCTACCCCGATCTGGCACGCAATTACGAGTGCATCCTGGTCTCCAACGCTGCGGTGCTGACCAGCATCGGTTTTGATGCATCGGATCGCAAGCGCAGTGCGCGCTGGAGCTACAACGAACTTCTTGGTGTCGTCGACGTCCTCTTTCGCAGTACACAACAGATTTTCGATTCCAAACCAGAAGCATCGGAGTGGAGTCTGCTCGAACGTCAGACGGTTCAACTGGCCGAGAACGTCCGCTCGCTGGAGGATCTGCTCTATTCTTTCGAAACAGCGCGTCATACCTTCCCGCTGGATACCGTGGAGGAACTGAAGGCGATCTTCGGCGATTCTCCAGGCACCGGATTCTCCGCCCTCATCTCCGGGATCGACCAGTTGGAAACGCTCGCCGACCGCGAAACCTTACTGGCATTGCCACCAGATCGTCAGACTCCGGTGGTCACCGCACTTCAACAATTGCAAACAGATCTTCTACGCCACATGCAAATCGCCGACAGGGGCATTGCCTTCTTCCCACCCGAGCAGGTGCAGGTCTCACAGGAGAATCTGCCTGTGGTCTGGTCCAGAGCCAGTGGAGTGGTCCAGGCGGCGCTGGCCAAGGAGCCTCAAGATCGCAGAGTTCTTGCACTGGCTGCACTCGAGACGCTGCCACAACTGCTCCAAGAGCGTGCGCTGTTCGGCGAGAAGGCCAGCGAGGTGCTGGACCATCTCTCCACGCTCGCCCAGTTGCACGGTCAGTACAAAAAAATAACGATGGAAGTCTCCTTCTACCGCATCGACTACTTCTATCGGGCTCTGATCTGTTTCATGCTCGCTTTCGTGACTGCATGCTTCGGGTGGTTGAAGCCAAACTCCAGGTTACCGTGGAAGGGCACCTGGTTACTGGGTCTGGTTGGACTGGTATTGCTGGTCACCGGAGTCACCATCCGTTGCGTCATCCAGGGACGTCCTCCGGTCACGACCCTTTACGAGACGATTCTCTTCATCACCTCCTGTTGTGTGACCACTGCATTTGTTATCGAAAGATTTGATCGCCGCCGGATTGCCCTGACGATGGCGGTGCTGCTGGGATCTCTTGGCTGCTTCCTGTCGATGCGATACGAGTTGAAAGAAGCGATCACTGCCGGTGACACGATGCCGAGTCTGGTCGCTGTTCTCGACACCAACTTCTGGCTTTCGACTCACGTGACTTCGGTCACGCTGGGATATTCTGCAGGATTGCTGGCGGCAGCCATCGCACACGTGTGGCTCATCGGAAAACTGCTGGGAATCCGCAAGGACGACAAGGATTTCTACCGCAGCATCACGCGGATGGTGTACGGCACCATCTGCTTTGGTCTCTTCTTCAGCCTCGTCGGTACCATCCTCGGCGGGATCTGGGCCAATTACTCCTGGGGTCGCTTCTGGGGCTGGGATCCGAAGGAAAATGGTGCACTGATGATCTGCCTGGCGGAGTTGATGATCCTGCATGCACGGATGGGTGGTTTCATCCGTGATCATGGCCTGCATCTGCTCGCCTTGATGAATGGCATGGTGGTCGCCTTTTCCTGGTGGGGAGTCAACCTGCTCGGGGTCGGTCTCCACTCCTACGGTTTCACCAGCGGCATCCTGCAGTTGTTGCTGCTCTTCTACGCCATCGAGGGTGGAATCGTGCTGATCTCGCTGATCCATCGAGCGATTCAGCGACAGGTGTACTCCGGCAAGTCCACCGATACCCCAGCATCGACATGACCGTTTCCCTGCAGGATCCTCTCGCCTGTGTCATCTTCGATCTCGATGGCACCCTGATCGACTCCGTCGGTGAGATTGCTGAATCAGTCAATACCATCCGTCGAGGCCGAGCAGCACGGGAACTTCCCGTAGAGGAGGTTCGCGCTGCTGTCGGTCACGGTGCCAGGATCCTTTGTGAACGAATCCTTCCCGACATCCTGCGTCCCGATGAATCGATCGATGATCTGTTTCTCCAGTTCAGGGCCACCTACATCGAAATCGCCAGCGATGCTTCCCGCGACATCTGCTGGCTGCCGGGCGCTCTCGATCTTCTAGGGTATCTAGAGGCAAGATCGATCTCACTGGCCATCCTCACCAACAAACCGCGCAGCGTCACCGATGCGCTGATGCCCCGTCTCGATGCCGGGATCGAGTGGTCGCACGTGATTTGCCCCGAGGATGTCGGAAAACCGAAACCGGACCCGACCGGTCTCCGGCTCATCCTCGAGAAATCAGACTGCTCTACCGCAGAAGCGATTCTGATCGGCGACTCCGCCGTCGACTTCGCGACCGGGGCGGCGGCAGGAGTTCGTACCGTCGGTCGCCGCCACGGATACGGCGTCTCTTCCCCCCCCGAACCCGATCTCTGGGTCGACCATCTGGCAGATCTGATTCCGGATTGAGGCACTGAAATGGTGACTTCGAGCACAGGTGAGCGCAAAGTGCGCCGCTCCTTCTTCGACGAGCAGGACCGCCTCTGTCTCGGAAGCCACCTCTCCGTTTCAGGAGGAGCGTGGAAGGCGGTAAAAGAAGCGCAGGCACTGGGGCTCAGGAGCCTACAGATCTTCACCAAGAATGCCAGCCGCTGGATCCAGCGTCCGATAGAGCAGAAGGAAGCGCAGAGGTTTCGTGAGCAGAGGGAACAGTGGGGTCCCCACCCGGTGAGCAGTCACGATTCCTACCTGATCAACCTCGCCTCTCCCAAAGAAGAACTGTTCCAGAAATCGATCGACGCTTTCAGCGATGAAATCGAACGCGCCGAGTTGCTCGGTCTCGATTTCCTGGTGATGCATCCAGGAGCCCATGTCGGCAGTGGAGTCGATGCAGCCATCGAGAGGATCGCGACCGGCATGCGCGAATGCTTCCGGCGAGTCCCCCACGTCAAAACCAGGATCCTGCTCGAGAATACCGCCGGAGGCGGCTCCACCATGGGTCGTTCCTTCGAGGAGTTGCGAGACCTGCTCGAGGCGATCGATACTCCGGAACGGACCGGAACCTGCCTCGACACCTGCCACATGTTCGCCGCCGGCTACGAACTGCGCACAGAGCAGGGATATCACCACACGATGAAGCAACTCGACACAGTCATCGGTGCCCGCCGCGTCTTCGCCCTGCACCTCAATGACTCCAGGGGTGACCTCGGTAGCCATCTCGACAGGCACATGCACATCGGCGAAGGTCTCATCGGTCAGCAATGTTTCGAGCAGATCATCAACGACTCTCGCTTCGGGGGAATCCCGAAGATCCTCGAGACTCCGAAAGAGAACGATATGGATCGCAACAACCTGGCGCTTCTGAAGCGACTCGGAAAGAAGAAAGCAGCCCGCAAGTGACCGAAATCGAGCACGACCATGAGTGGGTTTCACTCATCCAGGGAGGAACCGAGGCGATCCGGAATACTGCCCGGTTGCTGGAATCGGTAGGGATCACTCCCCGGATCACAGCGGATCCCGGTGGCTGAGGAACCAAACTGATCCTCGCGGTCGCGAAGGAAGATGCACCGGATGCCGCGGCACTATTACAAAAGGAGGCAGCACAGGAGTGGGAATCAACGACAGACACCTCCGAGGGCAACGCCGCCGAAGGGGTCTGTCCCGCCTGTGGAACTCCCGCTACCACATCTGAAGAAACCTGTAGCGACTGCGGTCTCCGACTGAGGTGATCCCTCCGAGGAATGGAAACTGATGAGCTCAATCCTTCTTGCGCTGACGATGCTCTGTACGACTCCAGTGCTGGGAGTCGCTGCGGGCCCTGCGGCGGCAGCGTTGTCCGGGGTCCAGGATCCGGAGCCGGACCCACAACTGCGCAAACGACAGTTGCGTGGCGAGTACGGACGGTATCGCGCCAACAATGATCTCACCTATTACCACCTCGACATCCGTGTTTCACCCGAGTCCAAATCGATACGAGGCAAGGTGACCGTTGGTTTTCGGATGTTGTCGGACGACAACCGCATCCAGCTCGATCTCAACAGCGAACTCTCGGTCGACAAGATCGTGCTCGATTCTCAGGAACTTCCCTACCAACGCGAGTTCAACGCTGTGTTCATCGATCATCCGGATGGATTCAAAGCGGGTAAAGAATACAGCCTCGACTTCCATTATTCCGGATACCCAAAAAGCGGTGGTCGTTTTGGTGGCATCAGTTTCGATGAGGATCCGGCCGGGCGACCGTGGATTTACACGGCGTGCGAAGGGCCTGGATCGAGCTACTGGTGGCCAAGCAAGGACCAGTGGCGTGACGAGGTCGAGAGTATGGACATCAGTGTGGAGGTTCCGAACGGGCTGACCGATGTTTCCAATGGCCGGTACATGGGCAAGAAAGATCTGGGGGACGGGTACACGCGCTGGAAGTGGCACGTGCATTATCCGATCAACTCCTACAACGTTTCGATCAACGTTGCAGCCTATGAGCACTTTTCTGATCGGCTCGGTGAACTGACCCTCGACTACTACGCCTTGCCAGAGGACCTGGACAGGGCCAAGAAACAATTCGCGCAGGCAAAGCCGATGATGGAGGCGTTTCAGCACTACTTTGGCGAGTACCCCTTCGTCAAGGATGGCTACAAGCTGGTGCAGGTTCCGTATTCGGGCATGGAGCACCAATCAGCCGTGACCTACGGCAACGGATTCACCAACGGTTACCTCGGTAAGGACTGGACCGGCGTCGGCGTGAGCATGAAGTTCGACTTCATCATCATTCACGAAAGTGGTCATGAGTGGTTCGGCAACGCTGTTACGGCTTCCGATGTGTGCGATATGTGGATTCACGAGGGGTGGACCACCTACCTCGAGTGTATGTACGTCGAGAAGGTGTTCGGGTACGCAGACGCCCTGAAGTACATCAACGGTTATCAGGAAAAGGTTCGAAATCGGCGACCGATCATCACGGAGAGAGGCAAGCATCAAGGACCTCCCGGCGACCAGTACTTCAAGGGGGCGTTGTTTCTTCACACTCTGCGCAACGTGTTGAGCGACGATGACAAGTGGTGGGCGCTGGTACGCGAGGTCTACGACACGTTCAAGTACCAGAGCATCGAGACCGACGACATCGTGAAACTCTTCAGCAAGCGATTCGGGATGGACCTCCAACCGGTGTTCGATCAGTATTTGCGCCACGCGCAACCGCCGCTTCTCGAACTGGTCTTCGATGACGCCAAACACAGCGTCTCCTATCGCTGGAAGACGGACGTGCCAGGTTTCGACATGCCGATCCGAGTCGGAGAAAGAGATGCCTGGCGGCAGATCTCGCCGACCACCGAATGGCAGACCCTATCGACCGAGCTCGGCCAGGAGCGCTTCGAAGTGGCGACCGACCTGTACTACGTCAAAGTGACCAAGCGGCGGCGTGAGGGCGATTGAGGACTGACCGGCATCTCCGACGGCAACGCCGCCGGAGATGCCAGCCCGACTGCGGACTCCGCCTCGAGTCATCACCCGTCAATCATTGAGACTCCAGCGAGTCGATTCCCGCGCGATCAGAAGCGCATGAGCAATCTCTGCGGTACGTGGGTCCACATCGCTACGTCGGATCAACTGTTCGAATCCACTCAGATCTCCCGATGGCCACGACAGAGCACAGATCCGCAGTGCCGTACAACGTACCGATCGAGATGGGTCAGTCTGGGCGATGTTCTGAAGTGCATGAGACCAGTGTGCAGGGATCCTGTCGCCTCGACCGATGCCGCCCTGGCTTGCATAGAGAACCAGGTTTCGAAACGACTCTGACTGGAGGGAATCTCCCCTCTGGTAGACGATGGACTCGAGATCGAGCTGGGTTCCTCTTGAAAAACTCTTCAGCAGTGCGGCACCGCGGTACTCCTGTTGCAGCATCAAGTCGGCGGTCTGGTCGATCATTCCCTTCAGTTGATGTGCTGGAACATGGCTCAATACCGCCTCCAGCAATGAAATCCGATCCTGTGCAGGCACCGACTCGATCCACTCCCTGGCCATCTTCGGTTCGGATGCGAGGGAGCGGCCGATGGTGCGAAGAGCAACCCCCTGCAGCATCGGATCCCCTGCCTCGATCCATTCCCGGGCGATGGCCACGGCGTCTTGCCCCGCCCCGGAGAGAGAGTGCTCGACCAATTGCTGCAACCGTGTCCGGCACTCTTCATCCAACCACACCGGCGAATTCTCCAGAAATACGGCCAGTTCAATCGAATGCCACGGCGCCAGCACCGCATCCATCTTCAACAGTCGTTGGAAGTACTTCGCTCGCGAATCTCCCTCGATCCACAGTTGCGCCATCCACAAGATGGTTTCCGACCGATCGTGCCAGAGCGATTCCATTCCTTCCGGCCACGAAATTCCATCCGGCTCCGGTGACTCGGGATCGAAGGTGAGGGCTGTCGCCAGCGCCACGGTGAGCGCATCTCGTTCATCCTGACTCCCATCCAGTTCCAGCAATAAAGACAGCAGCCGATCTCCCATCCCCGGTTCGCATCTGAGCAACCTCAAGATGGCAGCGGAGGGGTCCGCACCCGAGTGGCCGGCGGCAATCAACTCATCGAGAGGCTTGCGCCACGCTGGCAATGAGAGAGACGGTGCCACCAGCTGCTCTGAATCATCCCGAGAAATCTCGGGGTGATCCGCTGCCATTTCGGAGCCGGTTGCACCCTCTGGTGCCTCCGGCGCCGCTATCTTGTCCCCGGAACCGGCGGAATACGGGCTTGGCTGGTCTGTCGGGGCCGAGCCGCTACCAGCGATCTCGAAGATGGCAAAGATGAGCATCATTGCAGCGAGAAAAATTCCGATCCT
>CAWLAN010000074.1:0-13432 GCA_963854815.1 Planctomycetes bacterium UBA1146 | reverse complement strand
TGACCCTGGCTCAGGAACGTGACTGGTGCAGGCGGGAATCAAGGGAAGCAGCAGCACAACCAGAGCGGGAATCGTTGAATAGCGCAGCAGACCAGTGAGCGACGACAATTTCCCTCTTTCCGGCTCCAAAGGTGATCCTGCATCAGGTGCCGGTCACTGCTCCTTTGGACTTCCCCACAGGGTAGGGGATCTCGCTGCCGGGTGAAGGATAGAATTGTGGCAACCTGGTTCGAATAGGGGGGTTCCGGAGCCAAGGGTGTGATCTAGCATACTGACAACTCCTGGTCTGACTTCAGTCTGCCTTGGGAATCCCGTCGTTGTGCGCGGAAAGAGGCATCCAGATGTTCGTTCGTTTATTGGCTGGCCTGGTGCCGTTGTTACTCCTTTCTTTGCTGCTGGTGTGTGCCGCCGATCTCACGGCTCAGGGGCCGCCGCCGCCACCACCGCCGCCGCCACCGCCGCCCGGGGGTAATGGACCGATTCCGGCCCTACCACCCGTTCCACAAACTCCCGAAAATCCCATCACTCCAGAAAAGGCGATACTCGGGAAGATCCTGTTCTGGGATATACAACTCTCGGCCGATAGTTCGGTCGCTTGTGGTAGTTGTCACACGTCCGCAGCGGGAGGAAGTGACGAACGGGCGATGGATGCGCTTTCGAGGCATCCGGGATCTGACGGTGTTCTCGGGACTGCTGATGATGTGCGCGGTTCCATCGGCGTTCAAAGACAGAACTGCGCTGGAGAATTGCTCAGCGATTCTTTTTTCCAGCTGGAACGTCAGGTCACCACCAGAAAAGCTCCGTCGGCGATCGGGTCGATGTTTTTCCCACAGTTATTCTGGGATGGTCGTGTCGGTCCCTTTTTCGACGATCCAGAGACGGGTCAGTTGAGTATTCCGGGCAACGGTCCGTCTCCGGCAGGAGGAGCTCTCGAGGCGCAAGCAGTCGCCCCGATCGTCTCTTCTGTTGAGATGGGTTGCGATACCAGGACCTGGGATGATGTACGGGCTCGACTGATCGCTGCGATACCGCTGCAGTACACCACTGATTTGCCGGCGGAAATTGCCAATGTGCTGGTCCAGTTCCCCGACTACCAGTCCTTGTTCCAGATGGCATTCGGGACTCCGGACGTCACCGGTGAGAGGATTGCCTACGCCATCGCCACTTACGAGCGGACGCTGGTTGCCAATCAGACCCCGCTCGATGCCTTCATCGCAGGAGACCAGGGAGCACTCAGTCCTGACCAGTTCAACGGCATGAACGTATTTCTGAACAACTGCCTTCCGTGTCACGGGGGACCATTTCTCAGCGACGGGATCTTCCACGACATCGGGGTTCGTCCCGAGAACGAGGATCTGGGTCGTTTCGAGGTGACCGGAAATCCCAATGACATCGGTCGTTTCAAGACTCCACCACTGCGCAACGTCGAACTGAGGGCTCCCTACTTCCACAACGGAGGTAAAACGACTCTGCAAGAAGTGGTGGAATTCTACAACGACGGTGGTGATTTCCAGAATCCGGAACAGGGGCCACCGACACCACCGCTCAATCTTCCGCCGGGTGCACGTGCAGATCTCGTCGAGTTCCTCGTTGCCTTGACCGATGAGCGAGTTCGTCTCGAGTTGCCACCTTTCGACCACCCAACCCTGTTTCCTGATTTCCGCCGTGGCGATTCGAACCGGGATGGCGCGGTCGACATCAGCGATGCAGTTCACGCTCTCCAGTACCTGTTTCTCAACGGTGAGGCTCCCTGTGAAGACGCCACTGACATGAATGACGATGGTGACATCGATATCGCCGATCCGGTGACACTCGTCGGCAGGCTTTTCGGCGGTGGAGAGCCCCTTCCAGCTCCGTCGGATCTGACACGTGGGCCCGATCTCACTCACGATATGCTGGAGTGCCTCGACTAGATCAGTTTCCCCCGATCGTCGGGAAAGAGATCTGTAATATCGAGAATTCAGATCCTGCAGAGCATTACTGCTCTGCAGGATCTGTCTTTGTCGGGTGAGCAAACCAAACCCGATTCCTGATAGAACTGTCCCATTCGTGACATTTCTACCGTTTGGGCGCAACCACGGTCGCCTCGTTGAACTGCTCCAATAGAATGTAGGGGGGTGTGGCCTTTTATTAGTGGTGATGAAACCGATTTCCCGGTCGGGTACGGGTAGGAATTCAATGCGTAGCTTCTCCAGTGTGCTGCTGGTGCTTTGGTGCTGTGGTACAGGCGTTTCTCAGGTGTCTTCCGAATCACATCTGGAGATCCAGGGAGCCAGCGCGGCTCCGGGAGTGCCAGTGGTCACGCGCGTTCTCCTGAGTCACGATTTCGCGTGCGAAGCATTCTCTCTCGGAGTTTCTCACGATCCTGAGGTTCTCTCGGTGCTGAACATGCAAAGGGGAGAGTTCCTGGAGGACTCCACGCTCGGTGGCGCGACTCCCGATTTCCTGATGCTCGAATCGAATCCCACCATCGGTGTCGGGTATGTTGTCGGTTGCCTGTTCAATCTGGCTCCTCCGATCAACAACCTGATTGCCGGTGTCAATCAGGAAATCCTCATCGTCACCTATTCGATTCTCACGACCGCTGCTATCGGGGACACCCCGCTCTTGTTCACTTCAGAGCTACATGACCCACCCGTGGTCTTGCTCGTCGTGATGGATGGATTGGAGTACACCCCGAGCTGGGATGCCGGCACCATCACGGTACTCGATGATTGCAATTTCAATGGCATCCCGGATTCGGACGACATCGCCAGTGGTACCAGCCAGGATTGCGATGGGGACGGTGTACCGGATGAATGCGGCTTTGCCCCGGGACAACCCGATTGCAATGCAGATGGAATTCCTGATGTCTGCGAAGTGGACTGCAATCAGGACGGGATCTCCGATCTGTGCCAGGAAGATCTCGATTGCGATCAGGATGGGATTCTAGATTCGTGCGAGATATCCCAGGGGCTGGAAAGTGATTGCGATGGCGATTCGGTGCCCGATTCCTGTGCGATCTCGCAAGGGACGGTGGCCGATTGCGATGGCAACACCATCCCGGACAACTGCGACATCGATGCCGGAGCGCTCGACTGCGATTTCGATGGAGTGCTCGATAGTTGCGAACTGATCTCGGGTAGCGACTCGGATTGTGACGGCAACGGAACACTCGATAGTTGCGATCTTTCCGCGGGGGTTGCCTTGGATTGCGATGGCAATGGGATTCTGGACAGTTGTGATCTCGATGCAGGTGCCCCCGACTGCGATGTGGATGGCCTACTCGACAGTTGCGCCATCGCTGATGCAGTGGTCGAGGATTGTGATGTCAACGGAGTGCCTGATTCCTGCGATATCGCCGCTGGAGGCGATCTGGATGGGGATGGTGTCCTCGATGTCTGTCAAAATGAACCGTTCGTGCGGGGGGATTGTAATTCCAGTGGCCTCTTCAACATCGCCGATGCGATCATCTTGCTGAATTTTTTGTTCGGCCTCGGTGGGGGAGTCACCTGTCCCGATGCGTGCGACACAAACGATGATGAACAGGCCGACATCGCCGATGCGATTTATCTGTTGGCGAGCCTCTTCACCGGGGGGCCCGAACCATTGCCACCGTTTCCCGACTGCGGGACTGATCCGGACGGTGATTTGCTCGATTGCCCCATCTATGGTGCGGTCTGCCCATAGATCTCAGGGAGCTCGCGGTCCTGAAAACGTTTCAGAACCACTATTGCTGTTTGGATTGACGAGCACTGCTTCGGCGGCGTCTGTGTGACCGGGAAGAACCGCTCGCGGATGGACCCGAGTTCGACCTCTGTCTGGCATCGGCGCTCTTGCGTTTTTTACGCCGACGTCCCGGCGAACTGGCCGATGGCTGGTTCGCTCCGGAGTGGGTGTTTCTTGTCCGCGATGATGTGGGCTTTCTTCTCCCAGAGCGGCTCTGGCGTGAACCTCCCGCAGATGCTTTTGCGTTGCTACCGCGGCGGCCCCCTCGCGCTCGTCCTGTCTTCTTCGGGATGAAGACCTCCTCGAATCCGGGTACCGATTGGATCTCCAGCTGCATTCCGATCATCTTCTCGATGGCAGTGATCATCTCCCCGTCATCCTCGGTGATGAAGGTATAGGCCTTGCCTTGTTGCTCGGAACGGCCAGTACGTCCGATTCTGTGAGTGTAGATTTCCGGGACATTGGGGATATCCAGGTTGATCACGTGCGAGACGCTCAGGACATCGATTCCTCTGGCGGCGACATCGGTGGCCACGAGGATGTCATAGTTTCGCTTACGGAAGCCATTCATCGCCCGATCGCGTTGATTCTGTGACATGTTGCCCTGCAGTGCGACGGCTCGATGTCCATCCTTTTCTAGTTTTTGCGCGAGTTGGCGAGCTCGTCTCTTGGTTCTGGTGAACACGATGGCGGATTCAAAATCATCCTGACGGAGAAAGTGACGTAGCATCTCGATCTTGCGCTTTTCGCGAACCGGATAGAGGGTGTGTTTGATGGTCTTTGCCGGCATCGTGTGGTCGATCTCGGAGACGAAAGGATCGGTGAGAATCTGTGTTGCGAGTTTGCGGATCTCTTTTGGCATGGTGGCTGCAAACAGCAGGTTCTGACGCTTCTCGGGCAGATGCTGGATGATTCTTCGGATGTCGGGGAGAAAACCCATGTCGAACATGTGATCAGCCTCGTCGAGGATCAGGGTTTCGATCCTCGAGAGATCGACGAACCCTCGTCCCAGCAGATCGAGCAAGCGGCCCGGACAGGCGCAGACTACATCCGGATGACGTTCGAGTTTCTGGATCTGTGGCTTCTCGGAAATGCCGCCGTAGATGGTCATCGTGCGGATCTTTGTCTGCGCCGTCAGTTTTCGGAACTCCGCGTCGATCTGGGTCACCAGTTCCCGGGTCGGACCGATGACGAGCACCCGGGGCCCCTTCTTATTGCGCGCCAGTAGATGCTCGATGCAGGGGATGGCGAATGCGGCCGTTTTTCCGGTTCCGGTCTGGGCGAGGCCGAGCACATCATGGCCAGCGAGAGCGGGAGCAATCGTCTCGGCCTGGATCGGTCGTGGCGTCGTGTATTGCGCCCTGACGATCGCCTTGGCCAGTGGAGGGGAAAGGTCGAGTTCGGCGAAATCAGTGATCGGAGTGAAAGTGGTGCGGGACACGGGGCTCTCCTCGCGGTTCGCCTCCCCGGGGGAGGCTGGAACTGGGGATCACCCTCACAACAGCGGAAGGCATCGATTTATCGACCGACGAGACTTTGAAGGCCCTGTTGTTCGTCCGGGGGATCGCCCCCTGGTCCTGGGAGCCAGTATAAGCCGTTTTGATGAAGATGTGGGGGATTGTGCGGTTTCTTTCCTCTTTTCTCACGGTCACGGATCCCTCTAGAATCTGTGCGAAGGGATGCATAGATGGCGGATTCATACCTCCCACGTGCGGATTACGAGTTTTCGGGCGATTCGATTTGCAGTGATAGTGTAGATCCGGATCCTCTCGAACAGTTCCGTTGCTGGTTTGACGAGGAGGCACGATCAGGAGAACGCGATGGCAATCGGATGGCGCTGGCGACTGCCGATGCACAAGGCCGTCCTTCTGTGCGCATGGTTTTGCTCAAGAAGTTTGATTCAACCGGATGGCTCTTCTTCACCGACTACGGTTCGCGCAAGGCCATCGAACTGGAACAGAATCCACATGCCGCGCTACTTTTTCACTGGCCGCGACTTCAGCGCCAGGTGCGAATCGAGGGTCCCGTCGAAAAGGTGTCACGGGAGATCTCCGAGCAGTACTTCTCGCAACGGCCGCGAAACTCACAGGTGGGGGCAGCGGTTTCCCGGCAAAGTTCTGTACTGCTCGATCGCCAGGGCTTCGAGGCGGAGGTCAAGAAGATGCTGGAAGGGGAACAGGGCATCGACTGTCCCGAGTCGTGGGGGGGATACCGACTGGTTCCGCAACTCTTCGAGTTCTGGCAGGGCCAGTCGGGTCGAATCCACGAACGGGTGCTCTATCGTCTCGACTCCGGCACCTGGCAGCGCTCCGAACTACAGCCGTGATGGACTGGGGCCTGCATATGGCCCACTAGCGGGTCGCTTTGCACTCTGGCGGCGTCTGTGGCAACCTATCCTTGCTGGGCGCCCGTAGCTCAACCGGATAGAGCATCGGATTTCTAATCCGAAGGTTTCAGGTTCGAGTCCTGGCGGGCGTGCCATATATTATTGATCGTCGATACCGATGGATTGGAATTCGATGAAATACTGCACGCTCGCCTTGGTATCGGTGTCCATCACCTGTATCAGCCTGGTGGTCAGTTCAACCGTGGCAGCCACACCCGCCGGGGATTTCCGGTTGGCGCCCCCGGTGCGCCTGGAAGCTGCCGGTGTTCCGATCGATGTCACGGTCGGTCATGCGGCCCCGTACATCATCGATTTCGATGGCGATGGTGTGCGCGATCTGCTGGTGGGAGAGTACGGCAAGGGGTCCTTCCCCAGGAAGCGCCTTCCCGAGCGACTTCGCGAAAAGGATATGGATTTTGCCGAGGGCAAACTGCGCATCTATCGCAACCTCGGCACCAACGCCACTCCTCTCTTCAAGGATTTCGAGTACCTGCGCGCCGGTAGAGAGTACGCATCGATCCCGACGACGTGATGCATCTGCTTCTGTCCACAGTTTGTGGACTACGACGCAGACGGTGATCTCGATATTCTCTCCGGCTCCTACACCGGTGAACTTTACCTGTTCGAACGAAAAGCCGATGGCGGTTTTGTCCAGGGTCGTTATCTCCTCGACAACAAGGGAGAAGACCTGAAGTGCAAGGCTCTCTCGGTGACGGTCGAGGCGATGGACGTCGATGCGGATGAAGATCTGGATCTGGTGGTAGGAACCCGCACCGGAAGTGTGGAAATATTCGAAAACGTCGGCACCCGTGCCAAGCCGGCCTATACGGGTGAGTCCCGTCCACTGATGACCGTCGATGGAAAAAAGGTCAAGGGATCCAACGCCCACCATGCTGACTGGGACGGCGACGGCCTACTCGATCTGGTGCTCGGCAGCGAGTACGGCGGAGTGCACTGGTATCGCAACGAGGGCACCAACAACGCTCCGAAGTATGGCGCCCAGCAATCCCTGCTCGAAAAGAGAGATTGGCAGGAACGCGAGGAGACCGATGGACCCGATGGCCCCGGTTCTCGTACCAAGGTGTTCGTCACCGACTGGAACGGTGATGGCCGAGCCGACTTGCTGGTCGGGGATGTACAGTGGCTCTACTACACACTACCGCCGCTGACCGCCGAGCAAGAAGCCGAGAAACTGGCGCTGACACCGGCCTACGAGCAAGCCAATGCCGCTCTAGACAAGATCTACGACCAGCGCAACTCCTACGTCGGCAAGCCCGGTGGCATCCCAGAGGAGGTATTGGCGCGGGTCAAGGCGGTCAATGATGTGTGGAGACCGCTGGCCAAGAAGATGGCCAAGTTCGACCGCCGCAAGTCGAAGGTGCACGGCTGGGTGTGGCTGTACCTGCAAGAGCCAGCGGTCGAGGGGCAGTAAGCCCAAGCATCATTTCATTGTTTTGTTTCTGTTAAGGACAATAGTTCCCCTTCTCGGGGATGCAGTGCCGAATACCACCGCGAGGGTCTGACATATCTCCGATGTAGCGTGGGATTACATGGCAGTGAAAGTGCATGACGGTTTGGCCACCTGCGGCGATGAGCAGCACATCACGTCCCCATTGCGCCAGCAATGTTGCGACGACGGAACCGGTCGGTCCGCCACCCACCACCACTACTTCCCTTTCGATGACCAAGAGCCTCCTCCGTCAGGGACAGACAGGCAGTGTCACGCACGAGAGTCCACTGCCAGGAGTTCCGTCAGTGCCGCAGTCGGGATAGGGGGGTGGCAATGTCGTGCCACCTCCAAACAGCAATGAAAGCAGAGCGATCGCATCGCTGATGTCGATGGATTCGTCGTCGTTGGAATCGTTGCTCAGCAAACACGCTGCACCTTGCCCCTGGAACAGGTAGCCGAGGATCGTCACGACATCGGCGATGTTGATGGTCCCATCCTGATTGGAATCGCCACGGATGAACTCCGGTTCGCCGGAACTACTACAGGCGGCGAGGTCAGGAGGAGTTGTCGGGGGACCGTCCCAAACAGACACGAAGGTATCCCAGTCGTCGCAGTCGACATCACCGTCGGAGTCGAAATCGCCGTAGAAAGCCATGGCGCTGCCGTAGATGGTGTCGGGGCAAGGCGCGGTGGGGCACGGACCGGTGAAGACGGCGCTGAAGCAGTCGTGATCGGACATCAAGATGGCACCACTGCTGTCGAAATCACCGAGGGTGGGATAGCCCTCGATGGGATCTCCCGGGGTCAGATCAAGACCGGCGAGTTGCGGTGCCGAGGCGTCGAAACGGTGGACGCGGAAGACGGTGTTGTCGGATGCATTGGGGCTACTGGGGACAGTTTCTCCCTGGTTGTAGGGCCCACCTGGACCGACAGGGTTGACGTAACGCCACGCTTCCTCTGCTGCTTCGGTGACCTCGAGGAAAATTCCGTGAGCACCATCGCAGATGAAGGTGTTGCCGTTGGATAGTCGCTGGACTCCACCGAGAATGCGGCCGTACAGATCTCCGGGATCGGGGGCCATGTAGGTCCACTCCAGATCGCTGGGCCCGTAGGCAAAACCCGGTGTCAGGATGTAATCGCCATTGGCATCGATGGGTGGGATGAACTCGTCAGCGGATGATGCATTGCCGCCGGGACGATTGACTCCGTTGTTGAAGACGATGACATTGCCCTCTCCCGGCAGCCCGGGTGATATCCACTCGGCGTCGTGCTGGAAGAAGAAAACCTGATCGGCGATGGTTCCGGCCTGATACGCACGTGGATTTCCCCATCGATAGAGAAGATCACCGCCGCGCCCGCTGGTGCCACCGGTGCTACCGGCTGCCTCGGCGGTAGTGGTGCTGTGATCGATGATCCAGACCTCGGCGAAGGTCGGGACACTCACTATGATCTGGTCGAGTTCGGCGTTGTAGTCGACGCTGTTGAAGTGCAACCAGTCAGCATTCGGGCTGCCCTCATCGTAATTGAGGTGAATCTTTTCGGGATGATCAGCGACGACACCGAAATTGTCGCGAGTCGGGTCCAGTTCCTGGATGAGATGATCCCAGGCGTGCCACTCCCATCTGATGATGCCGCCACTATTTCCGGTCGGGTCGATCTCGATGATGTGGTCGGGCCACAGTTCGTTGTCGTTGAGCATCGATGGATCGCGGCCGGCGGCGAGCGCTTCTGCTTCGGTTTTTAACTCCCAGGCGATCAGCAACACGTTGCCGTTAGGGAGTTGCTCGACATCGTGATGATGTTGCACCAGATTGCTGGAGTACTCGAACTCCCATAAAAGCGTTCCATCCCAGGCGATTCGTTCGACTCGACCTCCCACACCTCCGGCAGAGATGGGCAGGTTGCCGGGGATTCGTGCGGCTCTGAGGATCTCTCCCCCCTCGAGCAGGTATGCCGCGTTGCCAGGGTTGAAAGCGCTCGGCCAGGAATGGACTACACGGCCGATTTCGTCGACAAGATAGGTGGTGCTGGAGCGGCCCGGAGCAAAGAAACTGTATCCGCCAAAAGAAGATGGCTGGCCATGGAACCAAGCGACCGTCTGGTCTACTTCTTCTGCCTGCAGGAATCCGGGCAAAAGAGAGGAAAACACCAGCATCAGAGCTAGATTGCGCACAACCATTTCGACTCCTCCGATCATCATCCAGTGTACCCGTCTGGGCGAAGGAGTGAAGCGTGAGAACGGTTCGGGTACCTGTTACTGGCTCTCGCTTGGTGATCAGAGGTTTGTTTTTCTTCCCAGGAACTCCGGTTTCAATACGCGGTTGAAGAATTCCCACTGCGTTCGGCTCGCACCGCGTCCGAGGCCGTGTCCATTGTTGGGAAAGAAGCGGCTCTCGTAAGGTACGCCCGCCTTGTCGAGTGCATCGATCAATTGAAATGCGTTATTGGGATGGACGTTGTCATCGACCATGCCGTGCAGGATCAATATCTGACCGCCCGCCTCCTTGAAATTCTCGACGTAGTCTTCACGTGTTGCTCGACCGATATCGTATCCATCGGGATTGAGTTGTGGGGTGCTCATGTAGCGTTCGGTGTAGATGGTGTCGTAGTGACGCCAATCGGTGACACCGGAGCCATTGACAGCAGCTGCGTACACGTCCGGATGTTTGAGAATCCCCATCGCTGACATGTATCCACCATAGGAGAAGCCAACGATGCCGATCCGGGAACCGTCCACGTAGGGTCGCTGGCGCAACATGCGGATCGCATCGGCATGATCCTGGATGTCGATGTCACCGAGACGCAGGTAGGCGGCACCGAGAAATTCCTTGCCCCGGTTGCCGGTGCCGCGGTTGTTGACCTTCACCACCAGGTAGCCGCGATTGTTCTCTGATCGGGGAGTGGAGACATATCGAGCTGATATTTCGTTGGATCCTGGACCGCCATAGAGGGTATTGATGACGGCGTACTGGTTTTCCGGATCGAAGTCGGTCGGTTTGTAGAGGATTCCGTAGATGTCAAAGCGATCATCGTTGGATCGAAACTTGAACATCTCCGCGATGTTTGCGGCGGAGGACGGATCTCCCTCGGCCAGATTTGCGACCAGTTTTCCATCGGTGCTGTAGAGGGCAGTACTGGGGGGGGTATTGACCTCCTCGTACTGTGCGACGAGCCACTTCTTGTCGGGGGAGAGATGGAAATTGGAGTGGTGGAAATCGAGGATCGTCACACGACGCTGATCGGTACCGTCGAGGTCGACGAGGTGATACTGCATGTAGTAGGGATTCTTCGGTGAGTTGTAGCCGAGGAACCCCATCTGGCCACTCTCCTCATCGACGAACTGGATACCTGACGACTGGAAATCACCCGAAGTGATCGAGTTGTGCAACTTCCCGTCGAGATCTCGCAACTCGTAATGGGTGTAACCGCTCTTCTCGGTGGTCCAGATGAAGCGGTGGTTGTCGGCCAGGTATCTCATGCCGGGGCTGTTGCTCTGCCAGGTGTCCTGCTGTTCCTCGACGACCAGGCGGCCGTCTCCTGTTTCGAGATCGATGGCCATCACCTTGAGGTGGTGCTGCAGTCGGTCGGTCCAGTTGACCAGCATGACGGCGCCATCGGGGGAAGTGCGAATGTTGTAGATGTACTCCTCGGAACCGCCGCCGACATCGATCCGGGTGATCTCCTGAGTGGCCAGGTCGTACACAAACAGTTCTGCTCCCGGATTTTTCGCCCCCGCCTTGGGGTAATACTCCGGATAGTGAGTGGTGTTGAACTTCGACCAACCTCTCACCAGATGGAACGGTTGCACATCGGTGTCATCGAACTTGTAGAACAGCAACTTCTGGGAATCGGGAGTCCACCACATGGCGCGGTTCTGTCCCAGTTCTTCCCCGTAGACCCAGCTGGCAGTGCCGAAGTGGATATTCTCGTTACCGGTGATGGTGACCGCGATCTTTTCCCCGGTTTCCTTTTCCTCGAGCACCACATTCCAGTTGTCGTAGTGAGCCTCCCAGCGTCCATTGGGGGAATCCACCTGGGTGTACTGACGGCCGCGGGTGGGGCGTCCGACATAGGTTCCGGTCAGGCCGCTGCCACCGCGAGATCGACGCGATCTACGTCTCTGTGCGCGCGGTTCATCTTCTGCAGAACCGAGAGATTCTGTTTCGCCGGTTGCCAGTTCGAAACGATGACGCTGTCCCTGGTTGGTGTAGGTCAGGTACTTGCCGTCTTCACTCCATTCGATACCGGCGACAACGCCGGGTTGGGCTGCCGACTGCCCCCTTTGAGCCTCGACGGCGTCGGATGTGAGCAAGGAGAGTGATAGAACGAGAATCAGTGGTAGGGTCAAAGGACGCGATGACATTTGTGGCTCCTTTGGCGATGGTTTTTTTTGGATGGGATCGATCAATCATCCGTCCGGGATGGTCAGCCGGATTGTGTCTAGGGTCAAGAGTACGGCTGGCACTTCGGAGCCTTTCGTGCCCTCGGAGATGGGGTAGTAGACCGGTAAGGGGCAAGTTCGGAGACCAGGGAGCACCAGGACAACCCGGATCCGGTTCACCAACCGAGTACAGGGCTCAGGATCTTGTAGAAGATCATCGCAAAAACAGCAATCGTGAGTGACGATTACCGAAGGTCGATGATCAGGGAGTCAGCAACATGGATTCGTTTTGCAACAAGGCATTTGCATCTCTCTACATTCTCG
This sequence comes from Planctomycetes bacterium UBA1146, assembly GCA_963854815.1. Classification (GTDB taxonomy): domain Bacteria; phylum Planctomycetota; class UBA8108; order UBA1146; family UBA1146; genus UBA1146. The sequence continues at coordinate 1,183 of CAWLAN010000074.1, read as the reverse complement.
CACTGCTCGGATTCCAACCCACCGCAGCGCACTGCGAAGATAAGCCGGAGCCAACGACCGGGGCGCAACAGTCGAAGCCCGCTCGAGCGGTTTTCGCCGATGGCCAGGCCCAGGTCGTTGACGCCTTCAAGGACTCGGAACAGTGGATCCAGCACGATCTATGGGTGGAGACCACGTTCGACACCGATGGCGATGGCAAACTCGACCGCATGCACGTCGACGTCACGAGACAGCGCCAGACCGAGACGGAGGGCCTCAAAGTCCCGGTGATCTACGAGTCCAGCCCTTACTTCTCTGGAACCGGCTCGAACGACAAGAAGTACTTCTGGGACCCACGCCATGAAGTGGGCGCGAAGCCACCGATGCACGAAACTCCGCCACGGATGGAACATCAGAGCAAGCGGCCACTGATGTCCGAGCGTCAGATCAAGCGCTGGGTGCCGCGGGGCTTCGCCGTGGTGCATTCGGCGTCTCCGGGTACCGGTCTTTCGCAAGGCTGCCCGACGGTCGGTGGCGACAACGAGTCGCTGGGACCCAAGGCCGTCATCGACTGGCTCAACGGGCGCGCCAACGGCTACACGACTCCCGATGGTGACGAGCAAGTGGTCGCGTCCTGGTGTACGGGAAGGGTGGGAATGACCGGGACCTCTTACGACGGCACGATCCCACTCGCTGCCGCCACCACCGGTGTCGAGGGGCTGGAAGTGATCATCCCCATCGCACCCAACACCTCCTATTACCACTATTACCGATCCCACGGTCTCATCCGACATCCGGGGGGCTATATGGGTGAGGACATCGATGTTCTGTACGACTGGATCAATAGTGGCTATCCGGAACGCCGCGAGTTCTGCGATTGCAATGTGCGAGACCAGGAGATGATGGAAGGCTTCGACCGTGTCACCGGCGATTACAACGAGTTCTGGGCCGGTCGTGATTACATCAACGACCTCGAACCGATGCGAGCCGCGATGTTGATGGCTCATGGCTTCAATGACTGGAATGTGATGCCGGAGCATAGCTGGCGCATCTACGAGGCGGTTCGCGCCAAGGGCCTTCCTGCGCAGATTTACTACCACCAGGGTGGGCACGGCGGCCAGCCGCCGATGGAGATGATGAACCGCTGGTTCAGCCGCTATCTCTACGGCGTCAAAAACGGGGTCGAGAAAGGCCCCAAGGCGAG
>CAWLAN010000073.1:0-13719 GCA_963854815.1 Planctomycetes bacterium UBA1146 | reverse complement strand
CCATCCGGCGTAGCATTTCGTGGAATTCCATGTCGTCTCCCGGGAGATGCGCGGGTTGAGGGTCCCGTTCGGGACGCGGATCTTCCGCAGAAGACTACGATGATGTGGGCAATTGTACCGATGGGTGACGGCATACCGCTTCAGGAGGGTTGATCCTGCTCTTTGAGCAGCATCCACAATCGTTCCAGTAGTTCTTTCAGCCCTTGCCCGGTCACTCCCGAGATCAGCACCACTTCCTCACCGAGGCGCTGCTCGAGGCGCTCTCGCATCTGGCTGCCCTGCTCCGGGGACAGCAGATCGGACTTGTTGAGAGCGGTGATCGTACACTTTGCAGCGAGTTGCTCCGAATGGGCCTGGACCTCACCCCGGATCACCGCGTGATCGTGCAGCAGACCGTCGATATCTCGACCGTGGGGATCGAGCAGATGTACCATCACACGGGTCCGTTCCAGGTGCCTGAGAAATGCGATTCCCAGACCCACTCCCTTTGAAGCTCCCTCGATGAGACCCGGGATGTCAGCCACCACGATGCGCCGGAATCGATCGAGTTCGACGATTCCCAGGTGCGGTCTCAAGGTCGTGAACGGGTATTCGGCAATCTTCGGATGGGCACTGGACACTCTGGAAAGGAAAGTGCTCTTGCCGGCATTGGGCAGACCCAGCATCCCAACATCTGCGATCAGTTTCAATTCAAGATCGAAATGGCGCTCCTGGCCCGCCTCACCGGGGGTGAACTCCCTTGGAGCCTGATGTGTCGAGGTGGCAAAGCCCTGATTGCCTCGGCCGCCGTCTCCACCTCTGGCAGCGATGAATTGCTGGTCCTGTTCGGTGAGATCCACGATGAGAGAAGAGTCTTCCGAATCGAACACCGAAGTCCCTACAGGAATTCGCAGGATGAGATCAGATCCTCCACGACCGGTCATGTTCTTACCGCTGCCCTGGCGTCCAGACTCTGCCCTGTGAAGGGGCTTCCCCTTGAAATCGAGCAGGGTTTGCACCTGCGGATCAGCGTGCAAGATCACGTGTCCGCCACGACCTCCGTCACCACCATCGGGACCCCCGCGAGGGACATATTTTTCCCTGCGAAACGAGACGCAACCGTCTCCGCCTTTACCAGCCATGACGTGGAGTTTTGCTTCATCAACGAACCTGATAGCCAAGAGAACACCAAGGGATCTGGAGATCTAGGGAGCCACGGGATCGATGTGGATCCGCTTACGAGTACCGTACCGAACCACACCATCGGAGAGAGCAAAAAGGGTATAGTCCCTGCCCATTCCGACATTTCGTCCCGGATGGAATTTGGTACCGCACTGGCGAACGAGAATATTGCCCGCAATTACCGACTCGCCACCGTACTTCTTCACACCACGATTCTGAGCGTTGGAATCGCGCCCGTTGCGCGAAGCACCCTGCCCCTTCTTATGTGCCATCTGATTTCACTCCTGTCGATGACTCCACTTGCGGAGTCCTGGTTCCATCCGACCCTGCGGCGATCTTATCGATGCGGACCTTGGTGTAGCGCTGGCGATGCCCCTGACGCCTGTGCGAATTTTTTCGCCTCCTGAAGCGATGGAAGATCACCTTCGGACCTTTCGACTCGCCGAGTACTTCTGCTTCTACCTGAGCACCGTCGACCAGCGGGGTGCCACAAACGAACTCTCCGGGACCAGACTCGATGGCCAGAACCTCGGAAAATTGGATGGTGCTACCCGGTTCGGCGTCACGCAGGTCCACGAACAGGATCTCTCCCTCCTGAACCCGGTATTGACGTCCACCGTCGCGAATGATCGCGTGCATATCTCCTCTTTCTCGCCGCTGAATTTCGTCAGCGGTACTGAATCGTCCAGCGCTCTGGCGACCACCCCTGGCCTTCGAGCACCACGATTTTCTGGCCATACTCGGCCTCGAGGGCTTCCAGATCCACTCTGCAACGCCCCTGGAGAAACCCCAGCACCGGCTCCCCCACCGTGATGAGTGCCTCATCCGTGGTGGCGACCGACATTCCCTGACGTAACTCCCTGATCACTCCTGTGGCAACGCTGCGAGCACTGCGCACCGTTCCGCGGCCTCTGCAGATCGGACATGGCGTTCGGCCCGCCCGATCCTTCGAAGCCCCGATCCTCTGCCTCGTCAGTTCCAGCAGACCGAATCGAGAGAGTTTCTCAAACCAGGTCTTCGCCCGATCATTGCGCACTAATTCCCGGAACGAATCTTCCAGAGTCCGACGATTTTGCTCCTCGACCATGTCGATGAAATCGCAGACCACCACCCCTCCAATGTCTCGGAGGTGCAATTGACGCGCAATCTCTTTTGCTGCCTCGAGATTGGTGCCCAGAGCAGTGCTCTCCAGATCCTTCTGGGACGTATTGCTTCCCGAGTTCACATCGATGGCGACGAGAGCTTCCGTCTCATCGATGACCAGAGAACCTCCACTGGCCAGAGCAACCTTCCGATCGTAGATGGTATCGATTTGTGGTTCAACACCGAACTCCAAGAATAGCGAGGACTTGGCGCCATGGAGACGAACTGGTTGGGGTTCTTGCTGCATCATATCCTGCTGGTATTGACGGAATTTTTCGACAATTCGAGAATCGTCGATGATCACCTCTTCGATCTGATCGCTACATAGATCCCGGACCGTCCTGAGCAGCAGATCTGCTTCCTGGTGGAGTAATGCCGGACCTCGCCCAGCGGCAGCACTTTCGCAGATCTGGATCCAGATTTTCTCCAGAACGCGAACCTCCTGGACCAGTTGTTCGCGCTCGAGATGCTGGCCCGCAGTGCGGACGATGACCCCAGCGTTGCCAACGGTGGACAATCCCTCTACATGAGACCGGAGACGCTCTCGATGCTCCTCGTCGACGATTTTCTTGGAAACGCCCGCGCGATCGAGTCCTACCAGCAGCACGATGCAACGCCCCGGCAGACCGACATAAGTGGTCACGGAGGGACCCTTTTGTCCGATGGACTCCTTGGTGACCTGGACCAGGACCTCCTGGCCTTGCCTGAGCAGATGCTCGATCGGACTCTTCCCTCGAATCCGATCGGTACTTTCCCCGAACTGATCGACGGGTACCTTTCTGGCCCCCTCGTATGCTGGATGCACATCCGAAGCATGGAGGAATGCCGTACGCCGCTCACCGATATCGATGAAGGCAGCCTGAATCGCAGGCTCGACGTTGACGACGCGTCCGAGGTAGACGTTCCCGAGAATCCTCGTGAACTCCCGGTACTCCTGATGGTACTCCCATAGCAGTCCATCTCCATCGATCACTGCTACCTGCAGTTGATCTGAATCTCGAGTTTGAATGAGCAGTCGCATCTGCATCCTTGGGGGATTGACCCCGGACATCGTGCCGTGGTCGAGAGCTGGATACCTCAGGCCTGGGATCTCGGGTCCCGAGCACCACCCCACGATATCGTCGAGAAACGAGGGGTCCAGCACACCCGAGCGATGCATCGGGTGTTTTCGTTGCTGTGGCGCGCTCCGGGACCGACGAGAAAGGGGGTCGGATCGGCATGATTCGCCGATCCGGCCCCCACAACGTCTGATTCGAGACGATTTAGCCCTGTCCAGATTCTCCGGCGGATTCGGAGGCCGATCCGACCTCGTCACCCCCATTTTCTTGCTCGGAACTTTGGTCTTCATCGCCGTACTTATCATGGAAGTAATCCCAGCGCTCGGCTTCTTTCAAAGCTTGCTGGTAGATCTCATCACTGACATCGCTGCTCTTGATGATTCTTGGAGTGACGAGAATCAGCAGGTGTTCGACGTTCGACTGACGACGTCTCCACTTGAACAGTTCTCCCAGATAGGGAATCGACGAAAGGAAAGGCAAGCCAGTTTCGATCTCGATTCGTCGTTCCGTGTGCAAACCGCCGATCACCGCTGTCTGTCCATCACGGACTCGCAGATAAGTGACCACGGTCTGACTGCTCTCGCGAGGAAGATCGATGAATGCAGAAGTACCACTTCCAGGATCACTGAAGCGGAAGCGATCAAATCCTGGGATATCCGAAGTGTTCCCCACAAGCGTCGAAACCTTGGGGATCACGTTCATGTAGATCATGTCCGTACCCGGAATAACGTGCGGAGAAACGTACAACGTAAACCCAACGTTGACAGGCGAACGATCATTTTCATCGATGGAGACTGTCACGTTTCCATTCTGGTCTTGCTGAACACTCTGGACCGCAAACGGAACTTCTTCGCCAACAAAGATGGTCGAAGGGTAGTTGTCGAGAGTGGTCAAAAATGGCTGCTGGATGATCTTTGAATTCTCATCATCTTTCACCATCGACAACAGCAACTGGGTCTGCGAGAAGTCGAGAACTCCCAGAGCCTGATAAGGAACTCCTATCGACTGCATGTTGCCGATGTCAAATGGCCAGGTTCCACCGTTGGCGACGACGGATCCGGGATAGGCCGGTCCCGTTAACGGATTGACGATCGCACCGGTGCCGGAGAGATCCGGAAAACCCGACAACGGAGCGGATCCTCGGGCGGTCAGTCGTAAACCGTCACGTCCCGGTGTATTCGGATCATCCCATTTCAGTCCAGCTTCGAGAATGTCGTCACTGGTGGTCGAGATGAACTTGACCTCGATCTGCACGAGAGCAGGTTCCACATCGATCTCACGGATGATCGCCTCGATCTCGTCGAGGCGGGGGGCAACGTCTTTGACGATGAGAGAGTTTGTCTTGACGTCAAAATCCATGTCTCCACCGGCCGACAGTGCCTTGCGCAGTGCTTTGAGCAAGGTGAACTCGCTATCGGCATCCCCCGAAACATCACGAGTAACGTTTCCGGCTTGTTTCTCGATGTCAGAGATGATGGCGATGTATTGCTCGGGCGGACGGATGTATCGCAGACGGAAGATACGTGTTTCCAGTTGCTGCTCGAGATTACTCGGGGAAACGATACGCAGGATTTCACTGATCCCGTGGCGTTCGCTCACCACCACGTAACCAGTTGTCTTCACGATGGTTTCCAGTGCTTCGCGCCAGGGAACATCCCTGAGAGTCAAACTGACTTTCCCCACGACATCTTCAGCAATGACGATGTTTGCACCGGATTGCTTCGCCAGCAGATCAAGAACCACTGCAAGATCAGCATCCTGGAACTCGATATTGATGGATGGAGGCTGGATGAAGCGAATCAAACGGTCGCTCACCTCGATGATCACGCAGTTCGTCTCGCGTGCGATGACATCGAGAGCCTCTTTCCACCCGATTGCCTCCAGAGAAAGAGTCACCAACTCTTCGACCTGAGGATCGACCACGATGTTGACATCCACCTGTTCACTGATCTGTGCCAGAACCTCAGCGAGGTCCTTCTCCCGGACATCGATGGTGACCAGGTCTATTCTGGATCCGGCAACCTGCATCGCTTCGAGACCACTGGTAGTGAATAGAGCGACGAAAAGAGTCGCTACGATCAAAAACTTACTCATCTGCTGTTTCCTCCCGTATGGGACAGGATTCTGTTGTCGACGGACCAGGCAACTCGCTGGTCTCTCTCGTTGAATTATCGGCATCGGACGACAGGTCCTTGAATGCCGATGTAGGGAGTCGAGGAGGTACTTCCTCGCCCCTTCGATTACCTAAAAACGACTGAATCGGTGAGTGATCCGTTCTCCTTTGTAGAGGATCACGACGCGATCCCTCAGGATCAGATCGAGGCGTCCATCGAGCACGTCTCCCCCTTCGCGGACCCAGCGTCCATCGATGATGGCATGGGAACCTTCCTCTGAGACAACGACTCCCTCGACACTCAAGTTCTTGGCGAGGAATTCGCGGACGATGTCACTTCGTTGTTGCAACTGGTCGGCCGCCTGAACAACCAGTGTCGATGCAGTTCTGTAGGAATCGCCCATCTCTTCGATGCTGAATGCAAGAGAACTGACCTCGCCATGTAAACGATCAACAATTGTGAAATCGTGTTCTTCGAACGCTTTTTTCATCGATTGCATCTTGGAGCGCGCTTGTTCGTAGAGGTAAGTGACACGAATTTGGTCGATCCCTTCCTCCACCTCATCCAATCTTTCGAGAATCGAACGAAGTTCTCCTGCCAGTTCCGGTTGATCGAAACGAGCTACCGTGCTGCCGATCTTCTCGATGACGCCATAGGATTCCATCGCTGCCGACTCGTCGCGGTTGCGCAGAGCGTATTCGACTCTGGCCATCGCCTGACGGGCATCTGCGAGCGCTTCTCGCTGCTCTTCTATCGACAAGGGTCCGATGAAAACGGTTTCACTGTGATAACCACTGCGGCTCCAGGGCCCGGTGAAGGGATCCCTGCTCATCACGGACGAGAGCGCGTATCTCTCCAATCGCAGGGAAGAGCGAACGAATCGTGTGTCCCGCGTGAACTTTTCAAGGACCGGAAACTGTTGTACTGCTCGGGCGATGTTCATCCCGTGGGAGGCCGCGCGCTCCAGAAACTCGAAGGCAGTCTGTCGGTCTCCGCTGGCTGCATGGGCCTCTGCCAGCAACAAGGATGCGATCGCCTCTTCGCCACCGAACTCGGCATACTCCTCGTACTTTCGTATCGCTTCCTGGAGATGCGCGCCATCTTGGAACTGGTCTTCGAGGTTGCGATGAACAAGGCCCAAGGTGATGTGGTAATCGGCATGGTAGGGACGCAGGGTCACCAGTTCGCGAAGTTTATCGAGAGCGCGATTCCAGTTTGAGCGATGGATGTCGTCAGTAGAAAAACGCCTCAGATCGGCGACTCTGACCTCTTCCTCCAGCAAGCTGGTAGCACTGCGACTCTCGCTCGAAGAATGTGTGGTCTCGACCACTTCTTCGGCCGGCTCGTAGGCTTGTTCGGTAAACTCGACGACTTCTTCAACAATATCGAAAGATTCTATTGCGGATTCGACGACTTCTACGACCGTCTCGAGGGTATCTGCAACATGAACTGCAACACTTTCCTCGATCACGGATTCCAGTTCAGTCACGACGACCGGATCGACCTCCAGGTCGCTGAGGCCGAAATCAATATCGAACTCCTCAAGAACAGAGATTTCATCGACTGTTGGCGTTGCATCGAAAACACTCGACTCATCGAAATCCTGAGTCTCTTCGAGGAATTGCTGTTGCACTTCCTCGACGGTGTCCTGCCCTACATCGGTATCCTTCTGAGAGTCGCTGAAGAGCGGATCTTCTGGTTGGGTTGCATCGATGTCGACGTGTGAGGCCTGCTCGAAAAACTCCGTGATGAACTCGATTCCCTGTTCGGATAGATCGGCGTAATCGTTGCTGTTGATGGTTTCCTGGACCCCAACGTCTTCAACTACCAGGTCAATTTCTGTTCGATCGAGGTCATCGGGATGGAATTCCACCGACTCATTCCAGAAGTCGAACTCATCGTGGGGATCGTTGAAGGGATCCACCACCTCTTCACCTGCCCAGGCCAGTTCATCCGGACAATCAGGGTCCTGATACCACTGGTACGATTCTGGATCCTCGATGCCGGACCACTCATCGCTCAGAACATTCTCTACAGCAGGGAAAGTATTCTCGGCGCTGACCTCAGTCATCGGGTCCGTCGCATCTGGATCGAAATCCACAGTACCCTCGAGAGAGATCTCGATCTGTTCGATAGAAGCCTCCGTCGAATCTGCTTTGACCGATTCCGGAGCACGAACCTCGTCGATGTTAAAACCGAAAATCAACAGCCCAAAGATGCCGACAAGAATCGGGAGCAAGTGTTTTTGCTGATTCACTGTATCTCCTCCATCTGTATCTGTGGTTCGTCGTAGACGTACGTCGAAATCTCTACGGCGAGTTTCTTTATCGGATGCGAAGCCGAAACTAGATCCGTTCCCCCGCCGGTGGGAAGCAACTCGATGCCATCGATCCGCAAGAAACGAGGATGGTTTTCGACGCTATTGATGAACCGATGCAACTGGGAAAACTCTCCCAGCAATTCGAAACGGTATTTGTGACGGATGAAGTCCTGTTTCTGTCTCGCTACAGTTGGCTTCTTGGACCTCTTTCTCGACGAACGAATCGTAGTACTCTTGACATCAAGAGGTTCGGCACCTTGGATGACGAGACCCGCGTCACGACTGAGCCCGGTGATGGTGTCGACGAAGGCGTCGCGCAGCACTGCATCCTTTTCGGGTAGGATTGCGGTGTATTCCCTGACGATCTGGGAGAGGGTCTTTGCTTTGCCCTGCATCTGGGGAATGCGCGCGATCTTCTCCTGGGCTGAAACCTGTCGCGAATCCAGCTGGAAAATCAATCCGTTGATTTTCGAATTTTCCGTACTGAGACCCCAACCGATGGCGAACTCACCACAGAAAACCAACCCACACAGGGCAGCGACGATCAGTAATTGTTTCTTTTCATCAAATTTCATTTTGCCTCGTTACCCTTCTTCGGCGTCTCCACGACCGGAGGATCCTGAAGAGGTTTCAGGTCGATTCCGATGCTGGAACGGAAGTGCGCTGGCTCTTCTTCGCTGGCGTCGACCTTTTCCCAGGAAAGTGGTGAAAAACCGATGAAATCACCAAAGAAGGAATCAGGCATCGAACTGATATCGACGAGATCGGCGTAGAACCGCTGATCCTCACTCAGGGCTTTCCTGAAGCGGGTGAACACCTGGGGGTCGTTTCCGAGAGCAACACAATCTAGAACCACTCTTCCCCCTGATTGTGTGACATTCGGATCCCAGCGGTATTCTCCATCATCGAGCACATCGACAGAGAGTGCCGTGATCCAGATATCATCCGGTATCAAAGCCAGCATCTGGTCCAGTTTCGGTGCCCATAGAATTCGGCGGGTCTTGATCTGGATGATGGATTTTTCGCGCTGCCGGTAGTAATCGATATCGGACTGGATCCGATCGACTTCCTGAGCACGATCCTCGAGTACCGATACCAGAGCCGTCTGAGTCTCGGCCCTGGCTTCCAGAGTTCCCTGTGCAATCCACAGCCAGACGATTCCAATGGCCCCCAGAGCAACGGCAGCCACTCCACCTAGCACGGAGAAAAACACCGTACGGGGAGTGCTGGCGGCACGTTGTAGTTCGGCGGGCAGTAGGTTGATCTTGATCAAGATGAGATCCTTTCCTCGCGCGCCTAGACGCAGTCCTGAAGACGGGAACCGAGACCAATCGCTATCGGTAGTTGGACCAGATGGTCATTGAGAACATCCACATCGACCAGATCTTCACGGACCTTGATGGACTCGAGTGGATCCCATGTTTTGACCTCACGGTCGAAGATCCGTTCGAAGGTCTCCTGGAGACCGATAGTGCGACTTGCTCCACCACTGATGAAGATCTCCTCCACTCTGTGGTCGAACTGGTTCTCGAAGTAATCAAAGGAGAGTTGGATTTCACCGGCAATCTCATCCAGGACCGGTTGGACTGCTGTTGCTACCATCTCTTCATTCCCGTGTGGTTCACATTTCAATTCCTCGGCCTCGGCCTCATCCAGATGCTCTCTGCGAGAGATCGCTTCGGTGAGGTCCGAACCTCCAAGGTAAATTTCACGAGAAAAACTGGAGACGTTGCCACGTAAAATGTGGATGTTCGTCTTACTTGCTCCTACATCGACCAGGGCAACCGCCTTGTCGGGATCTTCTGATCTGACACCGATCCCGTTTCTCAGTTCGAAAGAATTGCCGAGTGCGAATGAATCGACATCGACGGCAACAGGCACGAGTCCGAGATCCTGGATCTGATCGATGTGGTCATGTAGGAGGTCCTTTTTGACGGCAACAAGAAGACTCCGCATTTCCGTGGTATCAGATGCTTCTTCGCATGAATCATCCAAGCGCTGGCCATCGATACACACTTCATCACGATCGAATGGGATGTATTTATCCGCTTCGAGGCGAAGCGTTTCTGGTAACTCATCATCATCGAGTTTGGGCAATGTGATGTAGCGAACCACTACCGATCGTCCGGAAACTGCGGTGGCGACCTTACGACTACGGATACCCGATTCTCTCAGAACCGCTCTGACCGTATCGAGAGTCTCTTCGGGCGCGGGAATTCTACCCCAGCCAAATCCAGTGAGTTCGAGTCCCTCAGCGGTCTCGGTCAATTCGACAACCTTGACCTCATCGGATCCGATATCGAGACCGACGAGTGACTTCTGACGAGAAAACATACCTTCGTGCCTTCCTGCCGCGCCATGCGGGCGCGCAACGGGGTCCTGCCAACAGACTGCAGCGGACAGGACCGTGTTTGCGCTCCGGACACGAGAATGTCGCGCCGGAAAGGGGACCTACCTCTAGGAAGGCCCCGAGAAGACTACGACGGGGCGGAAATGGGCGCAAATTTGCCCGAATCGGACGCCTCAGATCAACCGAAGAGCGACCTCTGGAAGGTTCTCAACGGCCCATAGACGTAATTCACGGGCGATACTATCTCCGTCAGACATCCCGAGACAGCGCTCGGCCAGGATGCGGACATCATAATCGAGTAGATGGCGAATCACCTGCTTCACCTCGGGAATCAACTGTGGACTTACCGAAATCTCACGCAGTCCCAGCCCGACCAGCAATGGCAAATAAATCGGCTCGGATGCCATCTCTCCACACAGAGAAACCCTGACGCCATGTTCTTCGCCGGTCCGGACAAGACCCGCAATCAGTTGGAGTATCGCCGGGTGCATCGGATCATACAGATCAGCAACATGTTCATTTCCTCTGTCAACCGCCAAGGTGTACTGGACGAGGTCATTACTACCGATACTGAGGAATGAAACGCGGTCTGCAACATGACTGGCGATCAGCGCCAGCGATGGAACCTCGACCATCACCCCGATGGGAACATTCTCGTCGAAGTCGACCCCGCTCTGCCTCATCTCGTCGCTCAACTCATCGATGATCTGCAAACTTCGATCGAGTTCAGGAATGGTAGTGATCATCGGCAACATCATACGAACGGGTCCGAGAGCCCCGGCTCTCAATATCGCTCGGATCTGCGCACGAAACGGTTCTGGATTTGCGAGACACCACCGAATCGACCGACATCCGAGGAAGGGATTCTCCTCCTCCAGTCCACCCTCGGGCAACTTATCGCCGCCGAGATCAAGAGTCCTCACCGTCAGGGGTAGGCCGCCGAGAGACTCGAGAACCGATCGATAATTCTCGAGATGAACCTCTTCGCCTGCCGTCGGCGACTGGAGATGAATGAACTCCGTTCGGTAGAGGCCAATCCCCGAGGCTCCGAACTCGACGGCAGCTTTCACCTCACTGGGGATTTCGATGTTTGCATGAACCTCGAGAAGGTGCCCGTCGAGCGTCTCTGCGGGCAATTTCGCCTGGCTACGGAAATGGAGGGATAGTTTCTCCATCTCGAGGCCCCTGGCCAGGTAATCGCTGATCTGGTCCTCATCCGGATCGATGATGACCACTCCCCGATAACCATCGATGATGATCCGATCACCCCCAACGACAGAAGTCGAGATGTCATCGAGTCCGACAACAGCAGGAATCCCGAGGGCACGGCCCATGATGGCTGTATGTGAAGTCTTCCCCCCCATGTCAGTGGCGAAGCCCTTGACCTTTTCAGGATCCAGTTTGGCGGTCTGGGCTGGAGTCAGATTGTGTGCGATGACCACGACCTCACCCTGAAGATTGGAAAGCCCCTCGATCCGTTTCCCGAGCAGGGTACTGAGAAGCAACTTCTCCACGTCCCGAAGATCGTGTACTCGTTCGAGCAAGATGGGAGACTTGAGATCCTGTAGTTTCCGAACATATCGATTCATGACCCGGCTGAGAGCATGCTCTGCCGTGTAGCAATTCTCGCGAATCGCTTTCTCGACCTCGGAGTGAAGCATCGGGTCGGATGCCAGATCGCGATGCACACCAAGGATCAGGGCATGAATCTCGATCTCACTCGAGAGTCGTTCAATTTCTTCTTCGAGTGAGCGGTTTGAATCCTCTACAGCTTGCTCGAAGCGGGCAATTTCATCATCGATAGCATCCTTCTCGACGAAGCGTTGCGGGATGCGCAACTCCTCGAAATCGAGAATGAGAGCCTCCGAGATGATAATACCCGGACTGACGGGTATCCCCTGCCTGATCTCCAAGATCTCCTCCGGACCTACACGCCGTGGAAGTCGAGTCGGACCAGCTGGATCAGCGCCAAAAGAGCTTCCTCAGCATCGGAACCGACGGTTTCAATCACGATCTCGTCACCAAGTTGCGCCCCCAGTGTCATGACTGCAATGATGCTTTTTCCATCGACACCGATTCCATCCAATCGGCTCACTTTGATTTCGGCTTCGAATCGCTGAGCCAATCGGACGAATTCGGTGGATGCACGAGCATGAAGACCAGATTCATAGGTAATCTTGACCGTCTGACTGATTTCACTCATGCCGGTTTTCCGGAATTGAGCAGTGCCAGTTCGCAGATGATCCTACCGATAATCCCGGAGTGATGCCGCGCAGTGTTGGCACCATGATCGACGAGATCGGCTACCGAGACGCGTAATCCCCTACCTGCCAGCTCACCACAATCCACCACGGGCACACTCCCCAGGCGGGCGTAGTTCTCGAGTAATTCGCTCGGGAAGTTACCGTCGTGAGTGATAATCTCATCGAATATCTTCTCTCCGACATGATCTTCGAGAGCCTCGAGATGGTCAAAGAGACTCATATCGTCGGTCTCCCCTGATTGGGTCATCACATTTGCGATGTATACCTTGGGAGCATAACTGTCGATAACTCGTCTGCGGATTCCTTCGATGAGTAACGGTGGAATCACACTGGTGAACAGGCTACCGGGTCCAAAGACGATCAGGTCTGCATCTTCGATGGCACGACCAACATCAGCGGCAGGTTCCAGGATCCGAGGCCGAGCCTCCAACTTCTCGATCGACTTGCCACTGTTGGCGATCTGTTCCTCTCCAGTGGACTTCGATCCATCGTGGTGGTGCGCAATCAACGTCAATTTTCCACCATTGGCAGGAAGCACCCGACCGCGAACGTGAAGAAGGCGATTCAATTCACGGATGGCGAGATCGAAATCTCCGGTAACCCTGGTCAAAGCAGTAATCAGCAGATTTCCCAGCGAGTGCCCTGCCAGTTGTGACTCCTCGAATCGATAGTCGAGCAGTCGCGCCCACAGAGGTTCCTGGCCCGATAGAGCCAACAAGCAGTTGCGGATGTCTCCCGGGGGGGCGATGTCGAAGTCCTTACGGAGTCTCCCTGAGGATCCTCCATCGTCGCTGACGGAAACCACTGCAGTCACCTCGACCGGTTCCTCACGTAGCCCGGCAAGCAGGCACGACATTCCCGTGCCCCCTCCGAATGCGACGATTCGCGGCGGCAAGATGGACTCAGGGGCACCCGGGTGATCTGCTTTCAATCTCTTTTCCTTCACTGAAAACCTTGCAACCAGCCTCGCTGTGGCTCTCGATTCCACCAAAAAACGCACATGGTCAGAATCTACGGCGAACCCGCATCCAGAACAGGATCCGGGGGATTCGATGGTTTACCACGACAGCGCTATTGGTTCCACGCAAGTGGACCCTAGAAGCAAAAATCCCCCCTGAGAGTCTCGTGAGGGCCGGGAATCGAGTTGATGTACTAGGGATAGAACTCCCCGGATTGAGATCGCGGCATCGATTCTCCCTCACAGGCCACTTCCATCAGAAATAACCCCTGAGCAGGGGCAGCTACCCCCGCCTTTCGTCGATCTCGCGACTCGAGGATGACGGAAGTTTCACGAGCCTCACGCACACCT
>CAWLAN010000072.1:0-13901 GCA_963854815.1 Planctomycetes bacterium UBA1146 | reverse complement strand
TCGCGCGATTCCAGGATCAGTTCGGTGCCGTCGGCGTACTTCAGCATCACCTTGCCCCACGGTCCGCACGAATCGGGGTGCTGCGGCCACGGTGCGATGGCGCTGATCTCGCTCGGCGAAGTGTGGTCCTTGTCGAGGATCCACTGCACCGGGTCGAGGTAGTGCTGGCCCATGTCGGCCAGCCCGCCACCGTCATAATCCCAGTAGCCGCGGAACGAGCCGTGGGTGCGATGAGCGGTGTAGGGTTTCCACGGAGCCGGTCCCAGCCACGAGTTGTAATCGAAGTGTTCGGGCACCCGTTGCGGAGCCAGTGCCGGTTTTCCGATCCAGAACATCTTCCAGGCGAATCCGGTGTCGGGGCTGACCCTGACGCGCAGCGGTCCGCCGAGGCGACCGGAAAGAACCAGTTTCTTCATCTTCTTGGCATCGGTGCCCAGACCGTAGAGGGAACCGCGGAAGCGGAACCAGGTGTTGAGGCGGAAGATGGCGCCGGTGCGCTGTACCTCTTTGACGACCTGGATTCCCTCGTCGATGGTGCGACTCATCGGTTTCTCGCACCAGATGTCGAACCCCGCCCGTGCTGCCGCCACGCTCATCAGCGCGTGCCAGTGCGGTGGGGTGCAGATGTGCATCACATCGATATCAGTTCGCTCCAGCATCTGACGCCAGTCACTGTATCCACTGCAGTCACCGCCGGCGTGTTTGAGCCCATCGGCGAGGCGGCGCGCATCGACATCACAAAGCGCCAGGGTCGTCGGGGTAGCCCCCTCCTTGTTGGGACGGATGTGGGCACCGCTTCGGCTGATGCCGCCACAGCCGATGATTCCATGAGTGACCGTGTCGCTGGGGGCGATGCGCCCCGGTCCGCCCAGTACATGAGCCGGGACGATGTGAAAGAGACCCAGTGCCGCGGTGGCGGCGGCGCCTCGGCGTAGCACCTCTCGCCGGGAGAGGTCACGACCTGTCGGGCTCATTCCGAATCCTCCTCGTATTCCTCGTCGTCATATTCCTCGTCGTCTTCTTCCTCCAGAGCCAGCAGCTGTCTCTGCGAGTGAATTCCCAGCAGCCAGGCAGTGGTCGCCTCGATCAAGCCCATGGCGAAGGTGTACGTGGAGAAGCCTCCTTCGAGCAGCAAACTGGAGAGACGTGCCAGTGAGATGCCAAGAAAACACCAGGCGAGTGGCTGTAGCCATGAGGCGAACTCGAGGCTCCAGAGGGCTCTCAGGATCACCACTCCGAGCATCGTGATCAGTCCGCTGACGGCCCGGAGCTCGCCCAGCGACGCTAAACTGAGTTCTCCTTCATAGGCACCACTGCCCTGTACCTCCAGCACCCAGGAGATGACCCCCTGGGGGTCCACCAGCATCCAGACCCCGCCTCCGATGTTGATGACGGCGATGACTGCGAGCAGATTTCGAATCACGAGTTATGCCCCTCCCCCGAGATCGAATCGATGTTCCATGACGTGCGTGTAGATCTCTCCGGGGCGCAAGACCACGGAGGGCCAGGCGTCGTTGTCTTGCTTGTTGATCGCATCGGGCCACAACTGGCTCTCGAGGCAGAACGCGGCGTGTTTCTGGTACACCGCACCCTTCTTGCCAGCGACCCCATCGAGGAAGTTGCCACTGTAGAACTGGATCCCCGGCTGGTCTGTCCAGATCTCCATCGCAGTGCCACTGGCGGGATCGATCGCGCGGGCGGCAAATCGAAGAGCCCCGGCCTCCTTGAGACTGAATCCGTCGATGACGAAGTTGTGGTCGTAGCCTCCCGGGTCATCTGCACCGTCACCGGGAAACTGACCGATATCCTGACCGATGCTCTTGGCCGTGGTGAAATCGAGCGGAGTCCCTGCAACCAGGGCGATTTCGCCGGTCGGGATGAGGTTCTCGGCGGGGGTGTATCGTGTGCATTGAAGCATCAACTGCTGATCGAGAATGGTCCCGGAATCATGTCCGGCGAGGTTCCAGTAGGAGTGATGAGCCAGATTCACCGGGGTGGCACGATCGGTACTGGCGGCCATCTCGATGCGCAGCGTGTCGTCATCGGTGAGGATGTAGCGCACTGCAGCCAGCACTTCGCCGGGGTAGCCCTCCTCTCCATCGGGACTCGTCAGGAGCATCTCGACACCGATGCCCTGTTCGGTGTCGATCGGCTTGGCATCCCAGATTCTCTTGTCGAAGCCCTTGATTCCTCCATGAAGGTGATGCTCGCCGTTGTTGGTGGCAAGGACCTGTTGAGATCCTTCGAGAGTGAAACGGCCGCCTGCGATGCGATTTGCGCAGCGACCCACGATGGAACCGAAATAGGGACTGCGGTCGATATAACCGTCGACGTCGTCGAAACCGAGCACGATATCGGTGTACGTGCCATCGATGCCCGGGATGAGACACTCGGTCAAGGTGGCTCCGTAATCGGTGAGTCGGATTCGCATCCGACCATTATCGAGGGTGTATCGATGCACCGCGGTGCCATCGATCTGACCCCACGGTTCGACCACGATGCCATCTTCCACGGCAGGCCCCATTTCATCTTCTGCCTCGGTGATCCAGGATCCGGTCCCCTTGCAGCCAATGATGACGACCAGCAATATCAGTAGCCACACAACACCGATCTCGGCGACCATCTGCTCATTCTTCATCCGCGTCCTCCGATTCTTCATTGCGAGGCATGATGTGGGATGAAGCCGTAGGGTCCAGAAGGGAGGGTCGAACTGGTGGGTTCAACGCGCCAGTGAAGTTCCATACCCGGGAGTGCCTGTGGCGGCGGCGTTCATGATCAATCGAGCCGTGCTTGTGCCACATCGACGACAGCCAGGTGATCGAGTGGCCCTCGATGTGTCCCGAGGAGGGTCCTGTAAGGCTTTTTTTTGCAACAGGTTACGAGGCTCCTCCCGGGCATCCCCTGGCGTCTGGCAGGGGCGGTGATTTCGCCTCCAGTCATCGACCTGAAAACCTCCAGGATACCCCTGAAAGGGGTGTTATGGCCCGTGGGAGGAAAGGGTTCGGTTGACCATCGTGGGTCTCGTCGTTACCCTCCTCGCTTGGCCTCGATGCGATGGTTTTGTCAGTGACTCTGCCTCGCCTCGATGTTGAGAATCGACCGGTGGAGGCACATTTCTCCAGCGCAGGTATCTCCAGCACAGGAACAGGATCACGATCATGCCGCGTCGCTGTCAGATCACCGGAGCCAGGACCGCTTCTGGGAATCGCAAGAAGACTCGTGGTAAAGCCAAGCATCTCGGTGGTGTTGGTACCAAGATCACCGGTCTCACCAAACGGCACTTCAAGGTCAATCTGCAGAAAAAGCGAATCTGGGTACCGGAACTGAACGAATTCGTGCGCATTCGATTGAGTACCCGTGCCCTCAAGACCATCTCGAAGAACGGTGCTTACCGCACCCTCATCGATGCGGGTATCCTTCATCCTCCGAAGTAATCGGGTCTCATCAGGCGACCGAATCGGAATGCATTTTGAAGCGACTCGCCACCTGTGCGACCAATAAGTGCTGACTGGAGGCTGTGGTTCGAGGGGCATTACAGCTCAGGGGAGGTTCAGAACGTGGCTTATACCACAAAAGATATTCGCAACGTCGCACTGGTCGGTCACTCCAGCGCTGGCAAAACCCTGCTCGCTGAGGCTCTTCTTCATTGCGCGGGAGTCATTCCTGCGATGGGTTCCATCGACAAGGGAACCACCGTTTCCGACTTCGATTCTCGTGAGAAAGAACTGAAACACTCCCTCAAAGCAACTTTCTGCCACTTCGATCACGGCGGTGTTCACGCCAATCTTCTCGATACCCCCGGACACCCTGATTTTCAGGGTCGTGCCCTTGCTGTACTACCTGCGGTAGAGACCGTTGCGGTCGTCGTCAACGCAGAAACCGGCATAGAAACGATGACCCAGCAGATGATGGAGGCTGCGGCATCGAGAAATCTTTGCCGCATGATCATCGTCAACAAGATCGATGCACCGGGGGTCGACTTTGCTGGCGTCTTCGAGCAGATCAAAGATACCTTTGGTGCCCAGTGTCTGCCCATCAACTTGCCGGCCGAAGGGGGAGCCAAGGTCGTCGACTGCTTCTTTGCCCCCGCTGAAGCGGATACTGATTTTAGCACCGTCGAGTTGGCTCACGAGCAGATCGTCGACCAGGTCGTCGAGGTCGACGAAGCCCTGATGGAGATCTATCTCGATCAAGGCGAAGTGGCCCCGGAGCAGTTGCACGAACCGTTCGAGACAGCTCTTCGTGACGGCCACCTGATTCCGATCTGTTTCACCTCTGCAAGTACCGGTGTGGGGATCCCCGAGTTGCTCGATGTGTTTGAGCGGCTGATGCCCAATCCGGTCGAGGGGAATCCTTCCTCCTTCATCCATGGCGAAGGCGAAGATGCCAGGGAAGTGCCGGTCTCACCCGAGAGCGATCAGCACGTCATCGCACACGTCGTCAAGGTCGATATTGATCCCTTCCGCGGACGCATGGCCATCTTCCGGGCCCATCAGGGGATTCTCAATCGTGGCGGGCAGGTGTTCGTTGGCAGTGCACGTAAACCGATCAAAATCAGTCATCTTCTGAAACTCAACGGTGCCGAGCAGACCGAATCAGAGACGGCGATCCCCGGCGATATCTGTGCGATTCCCCGTGCTGAAGAGGTGTTTTATAACGATGTGTTGCACGATTCACATGATGACGACAGTCTCCACCCGCAATCCTTTAACCTCCCCGAGCCGATGTATGGTCGAGCCGTGAGTACCGATTCGGTGGCGGCTGCGCAAAAGGTTAATGAAGCGATGACCATCATGTGTGCCGAGGATCCCTCGCTACGGGTCGAGCACATCGCGGCGATGAATGAAACCGTTCTGCGCGGAATCGGAGAACTGCATCTTCGTGTTGCACTCGAGGAAATCTTACAGAAGTACGGCGTTGAGGTGCAAACCGCATTGCCGTCGATCGCCTACCGCGAAACGATCACCGGTAAGGCCGAGGGTCACGCTCGGCACAAGAAGCAATCCGGTGGATCAGGTCAGTTCGGTGAGGTTTACCTACGTATCGAACCGCTCGAGCGAGGTGGCGGTTTCGAATTCGTCAACAAGGTTGTCGGAGGCTCGATCCCGACCCAGTACATCCCGGCGGTCGAAAAAGGGATTCGTGAAGTACTCGACAGTGGACCCGTATCTGGCCATCCGTTGCAAGACGTCCGGGCCACCGTCTATGACGGCAAGTACCACCCGGTGGATTCGAAAGAAATTGCGTTCGTGGCGGCGGGCAAGAAGGCGTTCGTCGATGCTGTCCATAACGCCAAACCCATCGTCATGGAGCCGATCGTCGATGTTGTGATCACCGTTCCCGAGGACTGCATGGGCGATGTGGCGGGAGATCTATCGGGCATGCGCGGTGCCGTCAAGGGTACCAATGTGCTCTCTGGTGGTCGCACCCAGGTTTCCGGTCAGGCACCCTTGAAAGAGGTGCAGGGCTATCACTCACGCCTGAAATCCCTGTCCGGTGGTAAAGGTGACTTCACGATGATGTTCAGTCATTACGCGCAGGTACCCGCCACCGATCAGCAAGTTCTGGCAAAAGAGTATGCCCGGGCCAGGGGCTAGACGGACACCGCTGAACTAGCGTTGCCCTGGTTTCTCGTCAGCATTGTCGATGCGATCAGGATGCGGAATCTCGACACCATTTCGGTGTGGCAACCGGGCCTTCACGGTGCGCAGATGTTGTCCCAGCAATCTTGATAATTGTTCCCGCTTTTGTGGCTGTTGTGCCGAGAGATCGTGCCTTTCCCCGAGATCCTTGCCGAGATGAAAGAGCACTCGTCGCGGTTCGGGATGATGGTAATAGATCAGTTTCCAGGGTCCCTGGCGCACCGAACTGAACGGCAGGATTCCAGGGCCGCGCGGGCCCCAGAAGTGCGGCATATGCCAGAACAACGCTCGTTGCGGGTCGAGCGCTTGCTCGTCGCCGAGCAGGTATGACACCAGACTGACTCCTTCGACGGTGCTTGCATGTGCTGGCGGACATTCGATACCAGCGATCTCCAGCAGCGTCGGGAAGTGGTCGTGACTGATCACCGGCATATTGCTGCGTCGTTTCGCCTTGATCTTGCCGGGCCAGCGGATCACTAGCGGAACCCGTGTTCCCCCCTCCAGCGCCGAGCCCTTGCCACTGGCGAGTGGATGGTTGTGCGTGTGGGCCTTGCCATCGCGAGCATGAGCCGAGAGGCCGCCGTTGTCGCTGGTGAAGATGATGATGGTGTTGTCGAGGATCTCCAGATCCTCCAGTGCCTCTCGCAGGGTCCCCAGGGCTCGATCGACCGTTTCGATCATCGTGGCGTAGGCGGCTTCCTTCGCTGGCAACTCGCCATAGTGATCGAGCCAGCGCTGGTTGGCGATGATGGGTGCATGGACTGCGTACGGTGAGAAGTGCAGGAAGAACGGTTTCTTGTCGCGGTGTGCGTCTCGAATGGCGGCCACCGATTCGAGCGCGAGTGCCTCGGTCAGATAGATTTCCTGGCCGTGGTATTTCTCCAGACCGGGGATGTCCCAGAACGAATTGCCGGGGTTGTCGGGGTCCTTGGCGAAGTTCCGCTGGCCGCGATAATCGGCCGGTCCGCCGGCACCGTGCCCGGCGATGTTGATGTCGAAGCCGAGATTGCGCGGGTCTTCTCCGGCGGTTCCCTTGGCTCCCAGATGCGCCTTACCGGCGTGGATGGTCCGGTAGCCGCCTTTTTGCAACAACCGCGGCAGGGTCACATCGTCGGGTTGGAGACCGTTGACGTTCCACCTGGGCGGGGTGGTGCCGTCCCGCGGACCGCCGGTGTCACGGTCCTTGTGCAGGATCCAGTAACTGATCTGGTTTTGTTGCGGCGAGCGACCGGTCATGACACTGGTTCGTGTCGGCGTACAGACCGGCGACGAGGAGTAGGCATCGGTGAAGGTGATTCCCTCGGCAGCGAGCCGTTCCAGTTGCGGAGTTCGGTAGACATCCCGATGCGGTGGTCCCTGCGCGTGAAGACGTAGAGAGGTGTCTTGCCAGCCGAGGTCATCGACGATGAAAAACAGGATGTTGGGGGGAGGATCGTCACCCGGTGCGGCCAGCGCCACGCTACAGATGAACAACCAGTTGGCGATGGTGAAGATCATCGATTTCATGACGGCCAGTCTACGACCCGCCGATCGTCACCGTCAGGGGCGATCGCGTCGGGGAACCAGAGTTCGCACCGCCAGCAGTGCCCCCAGTGCCAGGTAGGGCCAGGGAGAGTCGCGCCCCGGATCGCCGGTGGTGCCACCGGTAAGCAGGTGGATGCCCAGGCCCAGCAAAACCAGTGAGAGGATGGCGCAGATCCACCTCACCAGGTCGATCGATCGAGATCCAGGTTCGTTGCCATCGTCGGTCAACGGTTCGGCTGTTTTTCTGCCGCTGGCGCCGTGGCTTCGGCGGTCTTGGCGTGCTGGGCCAACCATGCCGCCCATCGTGGGTCTTCTCGCAACGCTTTCAGATCGCCGTCTGCCTGGGCCATCGAGAGCCGGATGGTCGTTGATCTGAGGCTTTTCTGCAGTGCCTCGAAGGCGCCATCGGTATCGCCGGAGCGGCACAGACAGCAGGCAAGATTGTAGTGGATTGACCACATCTCGGCGGTGAGGCGTTCTTTCAGGCCGGAGTGGACGCGTCCGATCAGATCCTGCATCAGGGCGATTCGACGCCGATGGGTGGCAGTGGCTGCGGCCAGATCATCACTTCGAAACTGGAGATCTCCCAGCCGTGATAGCCCCTCGAGGATTCCTGCCAGGTTCACCGTGGTCGGAGTCCGGTCGGTGATCCGCCGTATTTGCTTCAACCAGCGCTCGAGGAAACGTCGCTGACCGAGCCGTGCCAGGATCAGCCCGATCTCGGTCTCGACCCATGGCTCCAGCAACAGGTCGTCCATCGCGCGCTGGAGAGGGACCACCTGTTCAGCGGTGGCGACATCATGCAGCGCGTTGGCAGCTCTTCGGCGCCGGGAGAGCGGCAGGTCTTCATCCTGGAGCATCTTCAACAGCACCTGCGCGGCATCTGATCCGAGCGGAATCAGTGCCGCATACTGACCCCTGTAGCGCACCTGATCCTCTTCGGCGGCGACCCGCTCCAGTTCGGCGACCACCTGCTTCTGGATGCTGTCGTCGGGGGAGGCATTCAACACGGCGCTCGTCGAGGTGACCATCGCCAGCACCATCAAAAGTGTTACCCGGACGAGAATGCCAACCCGATTCATCCTTGACCCTCCGTCTGGGCATCTGATGGCGGTCGCGCAGGCGCGTCAAGGGTGGTTTTCTGGTAGACGGTCCCAGGACCAGTAGAAGGTCAATGGTTCATGGATGAAGAAATCCGGACACTCCCGTGATGAAGTGTCCGGATTCCACCGGTTCAGGAGTTGCAGCGGAGCTCGCTACTGGGCGATCACCATGCTGCCACCGAAGCTATTGGCCAGTTGCTGGAAGAATTCGATCCCCAGTGCGGATCCTTCTCCGACGAACACTGCATCGATGGGGATGCGATCCCAGTTGGCGGCCGCGATTTCATTCAGTACCAGCGCCGTATCGGTAAGTGAGGGGCAGGCCGGTAGTCCATCGCCGACCACGATGAGGCGACGATTCGTGTTGCTGCTCTTGCGGATGATTTCCAGCCCTTGGATCACCGCTACGGCGAGGCAACTGGTGCCGTACGGTTGAAGGCCGGAAATCCAGGCGATGGCGCGCGATTTACGGTCCGGGTACGCCGCTGTGCAGAGGATATCGAGCGGTTGTATGTTCTGATTGAAAGCGACCGCTCCGAAGTCACTTTGGCTGCTGAGGTTGAGGATGGCTCCTGTGAACTCTCCACGTAGTTCGTCGATACGTCCGGAAACAGTCATGCTTCCGGAGATGTCGAGCACCCAGACGAACGCGTCGCCCTCGAAATCGTGTCCGAAGAACTGGATGATGTCGGGAAGAGGCTGGTCCTCTTCATCTCGACCTCCTCCGGAGGGAAGATCGAGCGGCCGACGAACCTGGTCCGAGGTCGCTTCGGTGACCATCGGGTAGGACGCAACGAGCACCATCAGGGCTCCTGCGAAGATGCGAACCAGCGCCTTGCCGATGCTGTTCTGCTGAGTGGTTTCCTTGGATTGTGCAGTCATTGGGTCCTCCTTTTCTGGATCCCCACCGGCGGGCGGGGTATTGCTCTCTCACCCATTCCATCCGGGAACCCAATCAGTCCGGACCGGTCGGACCGAAAAAGATCAAAATGGTCCCAATCACGTGAATTCGGTGATTCAGGGGCGGGAAAGCGATTCCAGATCAGCGCTCGACTCGCTGCAGCAAGGCGCCGTATCCGCCGTCTCCGCCCAGATCGCCGGGCAGGATCTCGACCTCCTCGATGAGGCGCAGTTCGGTGTTTTGCTCCAGCGTTCTACGGATCACGTCCTGGTTCTCCTGCGGCTCCACCGAGCAGGTCGTGTACAGCAGATGGCCGCCGCGGACCAGGTGCCGAACTCCCGCCTTCAACAGCGCCATCTGCTGCTGCTCCAGGTCTCCGAGCACCTCCGGGGAGAAGCGCCAGCGCGCTTCATGGCGGCGGTTGAGAACGCCGCTATTGGAGCAGGGAGCATCGACCAGTACCTGCTCGAAACTCTGGTCGAGACGGAGCCGGGAAGCATCGCGCGTAACCTCGAGCAACTGCAGGCGGCAACTGTCCTCGAGCCGAAGCCGTTCGAGGTTGTCGCGGATTCGATCCAGTTTCGCGTCGCTGATATCGCAGGCGGTGGCACTCTCGATACCGCCTCGATCGAGCAAGGTGGCGAGTTTTCCACCGGGAGCCGCACACAGATCGAGCAGGTGAGCCCCTTCTCTTCGAGGCATGCGCAGGGCGAGTCGGCGTGCGGTCAGATCCTGGACCCAGAAATCGCCACTGTAGTAACCGGGGATCTTCTCGATGAGGCCCGCTCCGGTCACCTTCAGGATGCGCGGAGCTCCCTGCGCCGTTTTGGCCTCCAGGCCCGCCTGCTTCAGCAGTCGGATGTGGTGTTTCGGTTCTCTCGGCTGCCGGAGCACGATGAACAGCGAGGGGGTCTCGTTGTCGCGCTCGAGCATCAGGCGGACTTGTTCGGCGGGATAGCGCTCTAGCCACCTGCGGACCAGTTCGGGTGGGTGGCCGTACTGGACGCTCCAGCGTTGGATCCGACCTGCATCTCCCCCCTGCAGTGCGAGTCGCCCGAATCGTGCCCAGCCGGTCGAGACTCGAACTGCGTCACGGGGGTCTCCCAGGTCCTCGTCGACATCCTCAATACCGTCACAGAGGCTCCTGAGTACCGCGTTGATGTATCCGCTGCGATCGATCGAATCGATTTTCGGATCCTTCACCTGTCGCCAGCCGTCGACGGTTTCGGAGACCACGGCATGGTCCGGGGTGCGCAGGTAGGTGCGCTGGTAGATCCCCAGGGCGATGGCCGAGCGGGCGGTTCGCGACACCTCGGTGAAGGGTCTGTCCATGAAAGCCCGGGCCAGGTACTGAACGGTGCCTCGCATGCGAACACTGCCGTAGCACAGTTCGACCAGGAATCCCCGGTCCGAGGTGGAGAAGTCGCAGTGCTGCAGGTACTCGCCGAGCAACTGTTCCATCGAAGTATGTGCCGACTGCTCCCACAGCGTCAGCAGGTGGATGGCTGCCGCACGAGTCGACAACGCGCTGCCATGTTCACCGTGTCGGACCACGGGGAATCGATAGGGTGGCTCCAGCAGTGGTGCATCATCGGTGGGCGGTGTCTGCCTCTTCTTTGGCAGGGGATCGCCGGCACGACCGGGCTTGCGAGTGGGTCGATCGGTATTCATGCCCCTTCTTTCCCGTGAAATCGGTCCCCCACCTCGAACGGCATCCCTCGCAGCAGATCCGCCATCTCCAGCGGTTTCTTGGCGCTTCGCTGCATCCTGTGGATGGCGATCGCCCCCTCACCACAGGCGACGATGATCTGATCTGATCTGACCTCCAGCACGGTACCGGCAGCAACTTGCTCGGTTCGATCGGCGAGGCTTACCCGATGCAGGATCAGTTCCTCTTCGGGGGGCTGGCCAGCCCCACCACGAGTGACCAGGGTGCGTGTTCGCGGCCAGGGATGCAGTGCCCGCACCTGGCGCTCGACGAACACGGCACTGCTCTCCCAGTGTGCCCAGCCCTCCGATTTCTCCAGTCGTGGTGCCAGCGTCACCCGGTCTTCTTGCTGGGGAAGTTGCGGCGGATCACCACTTTCTAGCGTCTCGAGCATCCGTTCCAGCACATCCGCCGCCAGCAGCGATAGATGCTCCTCGGCCTGTTGTGAGGTGACCGTGGCCGGGGGTGTCCACTTTTCCACTGCCACCACCGGACCGGCATCGAGTTCTCGCACCATCCGGTAGAGGGTGACACCGAGTTGATCGTCTCCGGCCAGCAGCGCCCGAACCACCGGTGCCGCTCCGCGCCATCGCGGTAGCAGTGACGCGTGCAGGTTGTAGCAGCCACGCTCAGGATCCTGCAGGAATCGGGTTCCCAGGATCAGCCGGATGTCGGCGGTGATCACCAGATCGGCATCGGCATGCTCGAGGATCTGCTGGCCCTCCTGGCCGCGGAGTCGCTCGGTTTCGAGAACTTCCAGCCCCAGCGAAACGGCCTCCTGCTTGATGAAGGAAGAACGTGGCGTCTGGCCGCGGCCGCTCGGTGCATCGGGCACCGTCGCCACGATCAGGTCCTCACGCAGGGAGTGGAGTCGCCGAAGTGTAGGGATCCCGAACGGACCCGACCCGAGGAACAGGATTCGCATCGAACTAACCGTTCTCGCGCAGGTGTACGAGCAGGGGGTCGGCGTTGGTTGCCTGTTCCAGACGTACCTGTTTCATGAGAGCCAGTTCGAGCAGTGCCAGGAAGGTGCTGACGGCCCCGGGGATGCCCCGCTCTTTCGGGAACAGTTGTTCGAAAGGCAATACCGATCCGGCAGCGGCACGAAGTGATCCGAGAACTTCACCCATCGCCTGTTCGATGGGTATTTCCTCACCAGCGATGATGGTGAAAGAGGATTGCTCGCGGAGCCGGTCGAGAATCCGCTGAAAGGCCGCCGCGACATCATGGGACGAGACTTCGGACAGATCGAGACTCCCTGGAGGTGGTGGCGGTAAATCGTCCTGCCTGCGTTCATACCCGAGCGAACGAACCCGGTGGGCCTCCTCGAGCAACTGGGCCCGTTCCTTGAAGTCGCGGTATTGGAGCAGTTGTTCGACCAGGTTGTGGCGCGGATCTTCCAGTTCTTCCTCGAGCAGATCGTCTTCTTCTTCGATGAGGCTCGGCGAAAGCATCCGGGCCTTGATCTCCATCAATCGCGCTCCCATCACCAGGTAATCACCGGCTTGTCTCAGGTCCAGCGTCGCGGCCAGGCGTGCCTCGGTCACATGAGCCAGAAATTGCTCGAGGATGGTGGCGATGGGGATGTCAAAAATGTCGAGTTCATTCTTGTGGATCAGATAGAGCAGCAATTCGAGTGGGCCGGAATAGTCGTCGAGGTGAGTGCAAAAACCGTCGTCCCAGGGGTTATCAGGCGCCTCCCCGACAGTTGAGGTTCGCTCCTGCAGCGCGGGTTTGCCCGGTTTGGGATCGGGCTCCCTGGTGGGAAAGTCTCTGGTGCGCTGGATCACGACCGGGTACCTCGTTTTCTGCCTGATTCCCGATGCCCGGGAACAGGGCCCCAGGATAGCAGAAGCCCGGGTCTGTTGCCCCGGAAGGTCGGAATTCTCGCTTGATCGGCACAGGGGTGGGGGGAGACTGGATGGCCATGAAACCGCAGATCCCGACCCCCCTGAAGTCGCACCCACCACAACTGCTGGTACTCGATGTCGATGGGGTGCTCACTGACAACTCGTTGAAGATCAATTCCGATGGCAGCGAGGTGAAGCAGTTTCACGTCCCCGATGGTGCGGGGATTCGCTGGCTGCTCGAGCAGGGGATCGCAGTCGCCTGGATCTCTGGGCGCGAATCCGCGGCGACCGAGCATCGTGCCCGGGAACTGGGGGTGGAGGAGGTCCATACCGGAATCCGTGACAAGTCTATCTGCTTGCAGCAGATCCTCGATCGGCTCGGGATCGAGGCGGACAACACCGTCTATGTCGGAGATGATCTCATCGACCTGGCCCCGATGGCGCTGGTCGGCGTTTCGGTGGCGGTGGCGAACGCCCAGCCGACGGTGCTCGAGCAGGCCGATGTGGTGACGAGCCGCTCGGGGGGAGCCGGTGCGGTGCGCGAGGTGTGCGAGTGGATCCTCGCAGCTCGTGGTCTCTGGCAGCAACAGTTCCACGGTGCGGTCACAGGAGAAAGACCTTGAAGCGCATCTCTTTTTTCCTCGGTGTTTTTTCCGTCGGACTGGTGGTCTTTCTGCTGCTGACAGGGCAGTTCGGTGGGATTGGCGCATCCGAGGAAGAAACGACCACCGGGGATGCCTTTCCCGAAGTGACCCGGAACCGGGTCACCCATCACTCTTACGACTACACTCTCGGGCGGCTCCGATTCACCCTCCGGGGTCTGATGGAACTGTCCTCGGGAGTCGTACTCTCGTCCGAGAATCTGATCTCTCAGCGAACCCTGATCGATGCCACCATCGAGTTACCCGTCTATGCCGAGGGACGCACCGAACCGGTCGATCAGATCCTGCTCGAGGCAGAGAAGATCATCACCGATCCCGGTGGCGAGGAAGCTCGTGTGGTCGGCCTGTTGCGTGGACAGGGAGTCGGCGGAATACCACAGTTGGAGACTCGCGATCTGGTGATCCGCTGGGCCGATGGAGAAGATATCCAGATCGAGGGTGAATCTCCGGTGCAGGTCTCGTGGCCCGCCATGCAGTTGAACAGTTCAAACGGCATCAGCGGTTCCATCGG
>CAWLAN010000071.1:0-14100 GCA_963854815.1 Planctomycetes bacterium UBA1146 | reverse complement strand
CGACACGCTTCCTCCGGTGATTACCAACATTCCTGGAACTGTCACGGTGCAAATAGCCACTGGCGAGTGCGAGGGTGTGGCGACATGGAATGAACCTGTAGCGACGGATATCTGTTCCGAACTGACGCTGACGAGCGATTTCCTGTCAGGGGCGACTTTCCCCTCCGGTTCCACCACTGTTACCTATACGGCCCTGGATGCCGAGGGTAACCAGGCGCAGGCCAGTTTCGTGGTGACAATCATCGAGCCTGATGCTCCGGTTTTCACATTTGTCCCCGAGAGCATCATTGCATCCGCGGACCCACTCACGTGTACGCAGTTGATTACATGGGCAGATCCTGTCGCAGAGGACGCCAACAATTGCTCTGACGTGGTCATCACTTCCTCTGTTCCTCAAGGAGAACAGTTCGGAATCGGAGTTGATGCGATTGTCTTCACCGCTACGGATGCTTCGGGAAATACTGCTGTGGCATTCCTGAACGTGACAGTATCAGACGATTCTCCGCCAGTGATCGAACAACTACCAACGTTGTTTCTCTCTGCAGCTCCAAATACGTGCGACGCGGTCGTTGACTGGATTCCCCCCGTTATCACCGATTGTACGGGAGTGACGGTTTCCTCGGATGCTCCACCTCCACCGATTCAAGTCGCTGGAGGTGGTCGAGTAGTGAACTACACGGCAGTTGATCCTTTTGGACAAACTTCGACGATGAGTTTCGATATCCTGGTCATAGATACCACTGCTCCGAACATCCTCAACATGCCTCCCGATATGACCCTGAATCCAGAACCGGGAACCTGTGGAACAACCATTATCTGGGACATTCCCACCGCCATTGATAACTGTGCTCTGGTGGCTCTCATCAGTAACTTCGAGCCCCCTTCTACTTTCGGTGTCGGAACGACGGTGGTGAGTTACACGGCAAATGATCTTGCTGGGAATATTCAGACTTCGAGTTTCAGCGTCACGGTCACTGATCCAGATGAGCCTCAGTTCATCTCCACTCCAGGAGCATTACTGGTGGCAACCTCAGATGATCAGTGTGGCTCAATCGTGGATTGGGAGGAGCCGCAGGCGATAGACTGTTCATCTCTCGTGACCATTACTTCAACACATCAACCCGGAGATTTCTTTGTCATCGGAACCACCGAGGTGACCTACACAGCAACCGATGCCGCTGATAAAAGCACCGATTTGATCTTCACGGTCACGGTTACGGACGGTTTCGCTCCTACCTACACCACTGCTCCTGCGGACATTCTGGTCACTGCTGTGGCTGGACTTTGCGCTGCCGAAGCGAGTTGGGATGAACCCATCGTTACCGATGGATGTAATGCGTTTACCGTCGTTTCTTCGCATGATTCCGGGACGACCTTCCCTGCTGGGATCACTCCGGTTACCTACACCGCCACGGACGATATTGGAAACTCGCGCAATCATACTTTCTTCGTGACCATCAACGATGGCGAAGGTCCAACTTTCGATACGCAACTGGAGGACATCTCTTCTCCATCGAGCCTGGGCATCTGTGGTGCCCAGATATTCTGGACAGAACCAACTGCTGTCGATAATTGCACCGCAGCGACCGTTTCCGGTTCGCATTCTCCTGGTTCCTTCTTCGACGTAGGAATCACGACAGTCAGCTACACAGCATCTGACGGTAGTGGCGAAATAGCCCAGCAAAGTTTCACCGTGACGGTGTCCGATGTCGAGCCGCCAGATCTGTTCCAGATGCCTGCGGATATCGTGGTTGGAAATATTCAGGGATCCTGTGAGGCTACCGTGACCTGGAATCCGCCGACTGCTTTAGACCACTGTGAAGAGGTCACTGCAGTTGGTTCGAGTGCTCCGGGGTCCAGTTTCCCGTTGGGGGAGACCGTGATCAGCTACACATCTTCCGACAGCGTCGGGAATCAGACTGTAGAGAGTTTCACCATAACTGTGGAAGATCAGGAAGATCCGTTCTTCACATCTACCTCGCCAGACATCAATCTCGACATTGATCCGGGGCTGTGCAACGCGGTGTTGGAGTGGACCGAACCGACGGCCGAAGATCTCTGTGGCTCAGTCCAACTGGAGTCCAACTTCGCATCGGGAACTGCGTTCGAAATCGGCCTTACGACTGTGATTTACACGGCCACAGATGACGTCGGGAACACTGCCGTCATGAGTTTCGACGTCAACGTACTGGATGTCGAATCTCCGCTTATTGTTGGTCTCCCGGCAGATTTCACGGCAGGAACCAATGTTGGTGACTGCACTGCAATAGTGAGCTGGATAGAACCTGCTGCACAGGACTGTGGTATGCAGAGCCTGAGTTCCAGCCTTGAAAATGGATCCATTTTCTCTCTTGGAGACACCGTTGTGACGTACACCGCGGTCGATCTGGCAGGGAATGAGTCTTCGGGCTCCTTCACCGTTACGGTCGTCGACGACGATGCTCCTGAGTTCACTTCTGTACCAGTCGATGTTGTGATTGATAGCGAACCCGGTACTTGCAGCGCTGCTGCTACATGGATCGACGTGGATGCGCAGGACAACTGTTCAATTCCTCAGATCGTGCTGAGTCATGCCTCTGGTGATACCTTTGATCTCGGTGTCACTAGCGTGGAGGCGACTGCAACCGATTCTGCGGGCAACATCGAATCGATGATCTTCACGATCACGGTCCTGGATGCGGAAATTCCGACGGTAGTCACAACGCAGGAGTTACCGATCACGATCGAGAATCCAACTGGAGTCTGCGAACTTGCGGCAACCTGGGTAGTTCCTACCTTCAGCGATCTTTGTACCGCTGAGTTGGATATCACCTCGACTCATCAACCCGGAGATCTCTTCGTTGTGGGAGAAACCCTGGTGACTTACACCGCAACGGATATAGATCAGAATCAGGTTTCGACCAGTTTCTCGGTCATCATCCTGGATTCAACTCCCCCGACGATCTTGCAGATGCCACAGATCGTCGAGGTTAATACCCCGACAGATGCGTGTGAAGCCATCGTTATCTGGGAAGAACCAACCACATCCGATTGCAGCTTGGTCACTGCTTCAACTGATATCCTCAACGGCTCTACTCTTCCGATTGGTAATCACATCGGCACTTACACCTTTACGGATGAGTTCGGAAACTCCTCGAGCGATAATTTCCTGATCATCGTTGTCGACGGAGAATTGCCACAGATTCACGGCATTCCGGCTGATATCACGGTTGAAAACCGCACAGGAAGTTGTGGTGTGGCTGTGATCTGGTCTGAAGTGACCACTACTGATTGCACATTCAGTGCCCTGGAAGTGGACCATCCTAGCAGTAGCGAGTTCCTCATTGGAACAACGCCAGTGACCTACACTGCGACAGATACCGAAGGGAATCAGACTGTCGCCAGTTTCCTCGTCACCGTGGAGGATGTAGAAGCTCCGTTACTCGCCAACATGCCGGAGAATATCGAAGTGGTAGCACCCGAGGGTTCCTGTGAAGCCACCGCAACATGGTCGGACCCCACGGCAACCGATTGCATCTCTTACGAACTTTCAAGCGATGCGCTCAGCGGCGATGCCTTCCCCATCGGGGAGACCCTGGTTACCTACACTGCTACCGATCCAAGTGGAAATTCAGGGACCGACAGTTTCACTGTCACGGTACTCGACCAGGAAATGCCGCTCATTTTTCAACTTCCATCGCCAGTTCAGGTGGACTCGGCTCCAGACAGTTGCAATGGAGTGGCAAGTTGGTCCGAGCCTGATGCGAGTGATTGTTCCGGAATATTGTCGCTAATCCCAAGCCAATCCAGCGGATCGGAATTCCCCATAGGTACTACAACGGTGGTTTACACTGCCACCGATGGTAGCGGGAATACATCCACAGCAAGTTTCATTGTCACCGTGATCGATACAGGGGATCCGGTCATCCTGGGAGTACCCGGTAATCTCACCTTCGACAATATCGAGGGGAATTGCGCCGGGATCGCGACCTGGGAAACCCCGGCAGTACAAGACTGCTCCGAGTCGACCTTGACTTCAAATTACTCGAGCGGGACCGTCTTCGCCCTGGGAACACATCTGGTGACCTATACCGCAACAGATGCAGCTGGAAACTCCGCAGAATCCAGTTTCGAGGTAACGATCGTCGATGCAGAGGCGCCTTTCTTCCTCAACGTGCAGTCCGAGTTGTCCTTCTTCACGACTCCTGGACAGTGCGATGGAGTGGCGACCTGGGACTTGCCCCAAGCGGCGGATCTGTGTGGTGGTGCTACTGCGACAAGTAGCCATGGGTCTGGGTCGGTCTTTCCGATCGGTGTCTCGGAAGTTGTTCACACCGCGATTGATGATGCCGGAAACGAGGGGAATTTCACCACGCTGATCACCATCATTGATGGAGAGGCGCCGACGATCTCGAATATGCCACTCGATGTTACGCTCGATGCTCCGCTCGGAAGTTGTTCGGTACCAGTGACCTGGGATACACCGACGGTGGACGATTGTACGGAAGTGACCTTGACATCTAACATCGCTCCAGGGAGCGAGATCTCGATCGGCATCCATGTTGTCGTGTACACGGCAATTGATCTCCAGGGCAACATCGCCGAGTCCTTCTTCACTGTGACCGTGCTGGACGTTGAACAACCACAGATCTCGGGAATGCCCACTGACATGGTTGTGACCAACGAATTTGCGTTATGCGGTGCAGTGGTTTCCTGGGATGAGCCGAGTGCTACTGATTGCAGCGATCTTGCCAGCATGACCGCTTCGTTGGCGAATGGTTCATTCTTCGAAGTAGGTGATTCGCTGGTCACTTATACTGCGATCGATACCTATGGCAATGAAACTAGCGCTAGTTTCAACGTCAACGTGGTCGACAAAGATGGTCCTGTGATCAGTGGATTGCCGACTCAGATCGAAATTCCCAATTATCCAGGACAGTGTGGGTCCAGCGCATTCTGGTCAGATCCTGTCATTACCGATAACTGCGGAATCGAGACGATTCAGTCGAACACTCCTCCAGGAAGTTTCTTCCCGATCGGAGAGAGTACGGTTACCTACATCGCTGTCGACGTGAATGCGAATGCTTCTACTCATAATCTTCTGGTCATTGTCACCGACACTGAGAATCCGCAGATCGTGAACCTCCCGGCTCCGATCTCGCTGATTCCTGATTCTGTAACCTGCACCGCGGTGGCGAATTGGCTCGAGCCAGGCTTCATTGACAACTGTCCTGGTGGTTCCATCACCACATCGTTGCCTTCGGGTAGCACGTTCTCCGTGGGATCCACTGATGTGATGGTGACGGCAACTGACGAGGCAGGAAATACGACTACCGAGTCCTTCACTGTGACGGTGGAAAGTTGCGAGACTTCCTTCATGAGGGGGGACACCAATGATGACGGTAGTTTCGACATCTCGGATGCGATCTACATTCTTGGATACGTTTTCTCGGGAGCCGCGGAACCACCTTGCCTTGATTCTCTTGACGAGAATGACGATGGGTTTGTTCAGATTGCAGATGCGATCTACCACTTCAACGCCCTTTTCCTGGGTGGCCCTCTTCCAGAAGCCCCCTGGGGATCGTGTGGTGTCGATCCGACGCCAGATTCTCTCGATTGCGAGAGCTATCAGAGTTGTCCCTGAAACTACTCTGATAACAGCGTTGGTATCAAAGGCTCCGTCGGCGATTCGCCGGCGGAGCCTTTTTCATGGATTTTTCATGAAGAAGGAATTCCTCGACCAACTTGACCACCTCCATTTCAGTTTCTATGAATGGTGACAGTTTCCTCGTCCCTTTCGAGGTCTGGAGGCTCCGTGTCCTTTACGCATCTCATCCCTCTCGTACTTTCAACTTTCCTCATCAGTAATCCTGTAGCCGATCCTGTAACTGACGGTACCGATGCTGATCGCTGGTCTCAGGAAGCCGTCGATTCGCTGGAGAGAATTGAAATCCCTACAGGTTTTCAGAAACGATTAGTGGCAGCTGAACCACTGGTGAGAGATCCCGTCGCATTCGACATTGACGAACAGGGGCGTGCTTATGTTTGCGAATCAGCACGGCAGGAGAATGGGGTAGAGGACAACAGATCCAGTCCCTACTGGTTGCTGGATGATCTCGCTCTCGAGACGGTCGAAGATCGGTTGGCGATGTACGAAAAACACAAGGATCGTCGTAAGGATGGAATGCAATACTACACCGCACATGATGATCGGCTGACACGTCTTGTTGATAGTGACGGCGATGGCATCCTGGATGCGAGAAACCTGTTCACGCCTGTCTACAACGAACCACTCGGCGGTACCCTGGCCGGAGTTCTCATCGAGGAGGGTCGTGCCTGGATCACCAACATCCCGGATATGTGGTTGGCCCAGGACAACGATGACGATGGTGTCGCTGAGACGCAGGTTTCGATCCAGCGCGGCTTCGGAGTGCGGATCGCCCTACGTGGTCACGATATGCATGGTGTGGTACGTGGACCCGATGGTCGCATCTACTGGTCGATCGGAGATCGCGGTTATCATCTCGAGACTGCCGATGGACGATTGCTCACGGATCCGGGTTCCGGCGCTGTATTTCGCTGTGAACCGGATGGAAGCGACCTTGAGGTGGTGCACGTTGGCCTTCGCAATCCGCAGGAACTCGCCTTCGACGACCGCGGAGACCTGTTCACCGGCGACAACAACTCCGATGCCGGCGACAAGGCGCGCCTGGTTCAGATCGTGTGGGGTGGTGAAAGCGGCTGGAGGATGGAGTACCAGACGCTGGAGGGGTCCAACCAGCGCGGCCCCTGGAATCAGGAGGGGATCTGGCAACTCGACCACCCCGTGCGCCCGGTCTGGGCCCTGCCTCCCATCGCTCACCTGACCAGCGGTCCCTCCGGTCTCGTTCATTACCCGGGGACCGGATTGCCCCAACAGAACCGGGATTGTTTCTACCTCTGTGATTTCCGTGGTAGTCCTGGCAATTCCTCGGTGTGGAGGTTCCGTCTCGAGCAACAGGGAGCAGGATTTCGCCTCGCAGATTCCAGAGTGTTCGTCAACAAAGTGCTCTGCACCGATGTCGATTTCACACCCGATGGCAAGATGTGGATTTCCGCGTGGGGAGGAGGTTGGGTCTCGACAGATCGGGGTCGTCTGATCGAGGTATGGCATCCAGAAAGCCAGCTTGCCAGTCAGCAGCATCGAGTTGGTCACTGGCTCACCACCGATCTGGATTCTCTTCCGGTTGAGCAACTCTCCACTCTTCTGGGCCATCCTGATCAAAGAGTTCGGCAGCGGGTGCAGTTCCATCTTGCCGGTGGAGATGATGAATCACTGTCGGTACTGAACGAGGCTGCTCACAACGGAATCACCTTACAAGCACGCCTGCATGGCATCTGGGGGGTGTGGCAATGGGTTCGTGCAGGCGAAGACCGAGCGATCCAACTCCTTTCGCTGGCAGATCTCTGTGATGACGAGAAAGCGGAGGTGCGAGCGCAGGTGGCCCGGGTGCTAGGTGATCTTCGCCACCGGCAGTCGAGTTCTCGGTTAGTGCGTTTGCTCGATGATCCCGCGGCCAGAGTCAAGTTTCATGCCGCACTCGCTCTCGGTCGAATCGGTGTTCGAGATGCCACCGATCGGTTACTGGAGATGGCCCGTGACGAAGGCCCCTCCGATCCTATGCTACGTCATGCTGCGGTGATGGGGCTCGCCGGATCGGCGGAGCCAAAGGATCTGATGAATCACGCGATGTCCGACAATCGAGAAGTACGTCTCGCTGTCTTGCTTGCGTTACGCAAGAAACATCACCCTGGTTTTCTCTTTGCTCATCCGGATGGAGACGCTGGGCGTAGGTCTCCCGGTGTGCATCCGGTGATCTCGATGTTCCTGGCGGACGAGGACGCTCAGATCGCCACCGAGGCGGCACGCGCCATTCACGACCTGTATGTGCTGGATGCAATGCCCGCTCTTGCGGACCGTGTTTTGTTTCATGTGGAAGCTCCAGAAGGTGCATTGGAAGCGATGGGAGATCATCGACTTCCCTACCTGAGAAGAGTGATCGATGCTGCCTTGCGCCATGGAGATACGAGGCATGCTGCTGCGTTGGTACGTCTTGCTGGTCGCGATGACATTCCGAGCAAGGCCGGGAGGCTGGCGATCGAGGCGGTGATCGACTGGCGAGAACCTGGA
This sequence comes from Planctomycetes bacterium UBA1146, assembly GCA_963854815.1. Lineage (GTDB taxonomy): Bacteria > Planctomycetota > UBA8108 > UBA1146 > UBA1146 > UBA1146. The sequence goes on along the minus strand of CAWLAN010000071.1, from coordinate 5,951 downwards.
CCACGAGACCTCGTCAGAGGAACGATTCGACCCTACGCTGGGCCACAGAGAACCGCTGAGGCGATTCGTTCAGCAGTATCGGCTCCATTGTTGGATTTGATTCAAAAGGGAAATCAACTTGCGGGTCTCGCTCAACAGGCCGCCAGCGTTCACGGCATCGATCTTCCCCTTTCGATCAACGAGAAAATTCTTATCGACGGATCGCAGCAGACCCCGTTCAGAATTCAGGCGCTGCGTCAGATCGTCCAGCATTATCCTGATAGTGCCGGGATCGCTCGAGATCGAGCCCGATCTGCCCCGGTCGCGGCACTTCGTGTTGAGGCGGAGCGACTCGAGGAGGACCGGAGCGTTCGTTTGCAAAAACTGGAACAATTGACCTCTGACACCCATGAGATGGAGATTCGACAGTTAGCGATTCGGGCTATCGGAGCCGAGAAAGAGTCGGAGACGTTAGCGCTTCTCACTGCCTGGCTCGATGCTCTCGAGAAGGATGATCTAGAGCCTGAGTTGCATCTCGACGTACTGATCGCCGCAAGCATGAGTGACTCGGAGCAGCTCAATAATCGCGCTGCCAGGATCAAGGGGGGGGAAGGGATAGACCGGCTCGCCGATCATCGCTGGGCGTTGGCGGGTGGAAATAGAGACCGGGGAAGAGAGATCTTCATCGATCACCCGGTTGCCCAGTGTCAGAGGTGTCATATGAGACAAGGTAGTGGTGGAGTCGCCGGTCCCCCCCTGGATAATCTTGTCGACAGCAGGTCACGCGAGGAGATGTTGCAGAGCCTGGTCGACCCCTCCGCCGTGATTCTGGAGGGTTACGAGACCGACAACGGCATTTCTGCGATGCCGGAGATTCACTGGGTTCTCAGTGGGGATGAGTTACGCGACCTGCTCGAGTTTGTATGCAGTAAGAATGATTGACACGGGGAGTCTTCAGCGCTTACATCGAACTGGGTAGTGGGCATGAAGGGGCTCGGTTTCCTTTGCCCCAACTTCCGCATTATCCACTGTTTGTGAGAACGGCCATGGCTTGATCGTGAGCCAAGGCCTGGTTTGCTCCTCACTCCTCACTCCTTTCCGGATGGGTCGAGGTTTACGGGGTCGTGGTCGTCCTCATGTATATTTCCTTGTCTGGATGCGGATAATTGTCACATCAGACAGAGGCCTCACTACTTGGCATGGACCGATAAGCCGATATACTCGATAGGGCTTGGGCTCTAGTAGAACGAAGAATTCGGGTGGTTATCTCCTGGTCCTTCTTGAGGATCCGTTTCGGTTTCTTGCGCTACTTTGGCTCTGGAGTTCTCCTCTCGCCTTTGGTGGGAGTGACATTGAGCTCCGAGGAGGTGGGTTGGTGTGCGCCGTGGACCTTGCAACGTCGCTGGTGTGTACACCAATTTCCCATCCTTGAATGAGTTTTGATTTTTGTGGAGACATATCGGATCTGTTTTTGATCCGGAAGGGTGCGACTGCTCGTCTGTTCTCGGATGTGTGTCTGAGGCGATCGGGATCAAAGCACTGCAGAGGTGTTTCTAAGATAAGAACATGGGGTGTGCGACGGGTGTCTAGTTCGATGCCTTGGAGCGACAGCGAAAGGAACGATGCAAATGCTTCGTAAATTCATGACAGGCTTCGTGGTCCTGACCGTTATTTTCATGGTCACAACTACAGTAGACGCGGGTGGCGATCCTGATTACGTTTTTAGTATTTCGCCGGCATTGATTGAGGGAGCCCCTGGGAGTTCCCACGGTGCTGCTTCAATACTTGACAATAATGGTGGAGAGGTTCAGGGATGGTCCTACGGGATTTGCCATGATGTCTCCCTCGTCAGCCTCACGGGCGCTGCCACTGGCGCTGATACCGACACCGCCAAAAATGGCGGTCCCGTTGATTTCGACAACATCAACCTCGAGCCAGGTGGTGTCACTCAGGGAGTTGTCATCTGCTTCACCGGTTGCGCTACGGTGGCTCCTGGAACGACCGGCTTCGAGATGCTCACGATGACTTATACCATCGATGGGACATCCCCTTCACAAGTCTGCTTCTGCGACACTCTCGGTTCTCCGCCGGTTTCCACCGTGACGGTGGTCGACGGTGCCAGTATTGCGCCGGTAACGAACTGCGCAGACGTGGTGCCCGAAAACCCGAACGAGCTGATTGCCTCCTCGGGACTCGCGGTTCTTGGTGATCCGGCCAGCACGACTCTGAGCCTCAACAACGTCACCATGCCGCCTGTCGATGCGGTTCAGATGAGCGTCACCTACGATGATACGATTCTCGGCCTCTCCGGAGTGTCTGCGCTCTTCCCCTTCGATTTCTTCGCGGTTCAGTCCGGCGCTTCTGGCGAAGTCGTCATGGGTGGAGTGGCTGACTTGACTCCTCCCATCGATAACGTGATTCCAGCCGGTGCCGAGACCGATCTCGTTGAGCTTAGTTGGGCTACCAATGCAGAAGGCGCCAGCGCCATCGCGTGGGCAAATGGCCTCGGGAACCCCCCGCAGGACAACATTGTCGTGACAGGGCAGACCACTCAGGAACAACCAACTCTGGTTGACGGCACCATGACAGTGGTGAACTTCAATAGTTTCGTCCGTGGAGACTGCAACAATGACTCGACGGTCAACATCGCTGACGGCATCTACGGGATTAACTACCTGTTCCAGATGGGTCCTGATCCAACATGTGACGATGCATGCGATAGCAATGATGACGGTGGGATTGATGCTTCCGACTGTATCTACATCTTCAACTATCGCTTCCTCGACGGACCGCCACCGGAAGCCCCATTCCCGGGTAGCGATCTCGATCCTACACCTGGTGATGGCCTTGGCTGTGACGGAGATGCAGACGACATTTAGAGTCTAAAGTTACTCCGTAACTTCAAGAGTCCCTCGATCGTTGTGATCGAGGGACTCTTTTTTTTGTACTTTTCCTGGAGGACTGTTTCACAACGTCAACAGAACACGGGTATTTCGTTGATAACTAGAGGGTGAGTTTTTCGACCATCGCTGTGGTGTGATCGATGTCTTGTTCGGAATGAGCCATCGACAAAAAGCCCGCCTCGAAAGGAGAGGGGGCGATCGCGACTCCTGCCGCCAGCAGTCCGTGGAAGAAGCGGCGGAACATCTGCTCGTCGGTACCAGAAGCATCACTGAAGTTGTTCACCGGACCCTCCGTGAAGAAGAGACCGAACATCGATCCGATGCGGTTCCAACAGTGAGCTATTCCGTGTCCATCGAGGGCTCGTTGCCATCCATCCTGTAGTTGTTTGCCCTTTGCTTCCAGGGCCGGGTAGATCTCGTCAGCCCGGTCTCGCAATTGGGTCAGCAGGGCGATTCCTGCGGCCACCGAGAGCGGATTTCCACTGAGGGTACCGGCCTGATAAATGGGGCCAGTGGGGGAGAAGTTCTCCATCAACTGGCTGGGTCCACAGATCACTCCCATCGGCATACCACCCCCGACGATCTTGCCCAGAGTGGTGATGTCCGGCTCGATCTCCAGTAAGCCCTGAGCCCCGCCAGGGTCGACCCGGAAACCTGTCATCACTTCATCGAAGATCAGCAGCGATCCGTGCCTGGTGCAGAGTTCTCGCAACCCTTCCAGGAATCCTGGTGTCGGCAATACGCAGCCCATGTTACCGGCGATCGGTTCGACGATGATGGCAGCGACGTTGTCACCATCAGTTTTCATCACGGTTTGAACGGCCTCCAGATCGTTGTAGGGAACAACGCTGGTCAAGGTTGCCGTACCGGCAGGAACTCCGGGGCTCGATGGATTCCCATGAGTGGCCGCGCCCGAGCCGGCAGCGACCAGAAATGAATCGCCGTGACCGTGGTAGCAACCCTCGAACTTGATACAGAGGTCTCGTCCGGTGATGCCCCGGGCGAGCCGCAGCGCTGACATCGTAGCCTCGGTTCCACTGGAGACGAGGCGCACCATCTCTGCTGAAGGAACCATCTCAACGATCAGGGAAGCGAGTTCTACTTCGGCCACTGTGGGAGCTCCGAACGAGGTTCCATCCTTCAGGGTATCCGCGATGGCATCGAGGATTAGGGGATGGGCATGTCCGAGGATCATCGGGCCCCAGGAACCGACGAAATCGATATATTCCTTTCCCTCGATATCGAAGATCCGACAGCCTTCTGCTCTCGAGATGAATCGGGGGGTTCCTCCAACGGAGCCAAAAGCCCGTACCGGACTGTTCACGCCGCCGGGAATGAGCTGGCAAGCCTGTTCGAAGAGTTTCTGGTTGTCACCGTCCGCCATCCGGGCTCCTGCTCCTGAGTAGGTGAATGGGAGAATAAGCCACGACCGGAGAATGAACCACCACTGACACTCCCACAGAGGCAGAATTGCGCCTCCAGGCTCCCGGGCGTACCTGAGAGTGCGACTCCACCACGCTTCCGTGTCCCTTCCAACATCGTTAGGATGACTCCTCCTCTTCAAGGAAGATCGGACGGTAATACACGAAGATGAAATTCCTGCTGCTCTTGCTCCTGTTGCTCAGCCTATCAGCGAAGATCACCAGTGGAGATCGCATCACCGGTCGTCCCTTCGCAACCCGTTCCGAGGTCTATGCAGTTCACGGTATGGCTGCCACCAGTCATCCCCTGGCGACCGATGCTGCGGTGGAGATTCTCCGGGCCGGAGGCAGCGCTGTCGATGCAGCCATCGCTGCCAACTCATGCCTTGGATTGATGGAACCGACAGGAAGTGGCATCGGCGGAGATCTGTTTGCCCTCGTCTGGGATGCCAAGGAAAAGAAGTTGCACGGATTCAATGGTTCCGGTCGTTCTCCTCGATCATTGACCCTGGACAAGTTGCGCCAGGAGGTCGCTGCTCTGGGAAAAGAAGAGATTCCAGCACACGGAACCTTGCCCATATCGGTTCCCGGTTGCGTCGATGGTTGGACCCAACTGCATGGTCGATTCGGTGTTCTTCCTCTCGATGAGGTTCTGGCTCCGGCGATCCGCCATGCGCGGGAGGGATTTCCCGTTACCGAATTGATTTCCCACTACTGGAAAATCAGTGCCCGAGTGCTCGGGGAACAACCTGGGTTCCGCGAGACTTTTACCAGAGAAGGCAAGACGCCCGCTGTCGGAGAGATCTGGAAGAACCCCGATCTGGCAACTACTCTCGAACAGATCGCCACCAACGGTCGTGGTGGTTTCTATGAGGGGCCAGTGGCCGAACGGATCGCGGCTTTCGTCCAGGAACATGGTGGATATGTCACCGTCGAGGATCTCGAATCGCATCGTGGTGAATGGATCGAACCGGTCAGCACCAGTTACAGGGGCATCGAGGTGTGGCAACTTCCTCCCAACGGCCAGGGGATCGCGGTGCTGGAACTCCTCAACATCATGGAAGGATTTCCGGTCAAGGATTGGGGATTCGGTAGCGCTGATCTGCTCCATCACTTTATCGAGGCGAAGAAACTGGTTTTTGAGGATCGAGCCCGGGACTACGCCGATATGGATTTCCACGATGTTCCGCTGCAGCGACTGATCTCCAAGGAATATGCCAACGAGTTACGAGCAAAGATCGACCCCGCCGAGGCCAAGCAGAGAATTGATACGGGAAGGTCCCAGACCGATCATGGAGATACGGTATACCTCTCGGTTGCAGATTCTGCAGGCAACATGGTGTCGTTGATCCAGAGTAACTACCGGGGGATCGGTAGCGGGGTTTGCCCCACGGGTCTCGGATTTGGATTGCAAGATCGCGGGGAGCTGTTTTGCCTCGAGGATGGTCATGCCAACGTTTATGCGCCGGGAAAGAGACCGTTCCACACCATCATTCCCGGATTTGCGACCCGCGATGGACAACCATGGCTCTCCTTCGGTGTGATGGGAGGGGCAACCCAGCCTCAGGCACAGGCATGGGTGTTGATGAACATCATCGATTTCGGAATGAACTTACAGGAGGCAGGGGATGCTCCTCGCCTGGTGCAC
>CAWLAN010000070.1:0-14301 GCA_963854815.1 Planctomycetes bacterium UBA1146 | reverse complement strand
CTGATGCCGTTCCCCGGTGACGAGACGGACCCCGTCCATCCCCACCACCACCGGCTCTCCCTCGATCAGGTCGCGAAGCTGGGTACAGGTGGGCAACTTCTCACGCAGGGTGATGCAGCCATCCATGCGCTGGCAGCGCAACTGCTGCCACTGACCGTCGTTGAGCACTTCGGTGTCGTGATGGGTGGTGCTGTAGAACCCTTCCGGAGCGACGCCAGCCGACGGAGCTGATTGCCAGGTCACCGGCAACTGCTCGCGCACTTCGAAGCCAAGCGGCAACAAGTTGCTGACCAGCGATTGCCCCGAAGACTCGGTATCGGCACGAATCCGCACCTGGAGATCGGATCCGGTCAGACGGATCAACTCCATCTGCCCCTGCGTCGCCTCTACTGCCTTTCTGAGAGCCACCAGAAGCAAACGGGGATCTTTTCCCTCACGGGCAAATAGGTTCTTTTCGAATTTCGAAGTCATCGTGACACTATTCCCTGTGTTTCGACCCCGGCCCCATCGACCTGCCGGCGTCGCAGGATAGCATGAGTCCGGCCGCAGGTGATGGGGGACCGATCGGTTCCTGGTGCATGGAAAGGTAAGGCATTGCATCCCGATGTAAGGCTGTCTCCCGGTGAAACCACTGGAATGGGAAGTTCTCCCGACGAGACTCGACCGATGCAAATTCCAAGGCTGGAGAAGATCGGTTCCTTCCTCATCGAGGAGAAGATCGGCGAAGGTGGAATGGGAGTGGTATACCGGGCACGGGATCCGAGACTACAGCGCACCGTCGCCATCAAGAGGATCCATCCGAGTCTTCAGGATCGAACAGAAATCCGCGAACTGTTCCTCACCGAAGCACGTGCCATCGCCGCCGTGAACCACCCGAACATCGGCCAGATTCATGCCATTCACGAGGATGAGGATCCCCCTTACCTGGTGATGGAATTTCTGGAGGGCCCCAGTTTCAGCGACCGGCTCGATAAAGAAGGGACTCTTTCGCCGGCCGAGGCGATCCGGGTGGCGATTGCAGCTGCTCGGGCACTTCAGGCTGCGGTGCGCCGCGGCATCATTCATCGCGATGTGAAACCATCGAACCTGCTCAGCGATTCTCGGGGTGAAGTGAAACTGGTAGATTTCGGACTCGCCGGTATCCCGGGAGAAAATCCCCAGGAAGAACCGGTGTTTCTCTGCACCCCTCAGTACGGCTCTCCCGAGCAGGTCCAGGGCTGGTCTCTGGACGAACGCTCCGATATCTACAGCCTCGGTGCCACCGTCTTCCACCTGCTCACCGGGAGACCACCTTTCGAACGCGAAACCCGCGTCGAATTGCTGGTCGCCCAGGTCAATGAACCCGCGCCCGATCCCTCGACCCTGCAGGAGGGGATCCACTCCGATTTTTCCAAACTGGTGCTGAAGATGCTGGAAAAGCGGCCAGAAGATCGTCCACCCACTCACTCCGCCCTGCTGGAAGAACTCATCTCGATCCAGAAATTGATCGACCCTTCGGCAGTCGAATCCAGGTCGCCTTCGGTGTTCGCTACCGTGCTGACGGTCGCCATCGTGGTGACGTGCGCCGTGGCAGGCACCCTTTTGTGGCAAGGGACTCGTAACAATACAGGCATCCAGGTCGATGGTACCTTGCGCGGGGTTCTCTCGGCAGCAGCACCGTATGAACGCCTCGAATACAACTTCGCCCGCGATGGAAAGGCTCTGGAGAGATTCTTCCGCTTTCCTTCCCTGGGGCAGAACCCTCCGGGACACACCCGTATCGCCCCCACCGTTCAGGACGGTCAACTGCGATGGGCCAATGACCCGCGCACGATTTCTTTTCCGTATCTGAAGGAACTGCGGCAATGGCGAATCACTGGCCTCCGATGTCTCGGATCACCGGATCTGGAACTGCGTCTGGCGAACGATCCAGAGCGCCCGGGAGATCGTCTGCGCATCGGCATCGCGATCGGTAGGCAAGTCTCTCCCAGAATCGAGGCTCTCCAGCATGGTGAAGTGATCGCCATCGAACGTGAGGAAGAAATCATCTCGGGTGCCATTCTTGCAGGAATCGATCACCAGATCTCTCTGGTTCGCCTCTCCTCGGAAGATCTCACGAGAGCTCGTTTCCTTTTCCAGGTCGAGCGAGAGGACGAGCAAAAAACCCAACTCATCCGGATTCTCTTCTCGCTGCCTGCCGAGGCGGTCCCGAGTGGAGCTCCGTCGATCCGGTGCGAGGGAGATCTGGCCAGTTGGAATACCAGGTTGAGCACGGTGGAGATCGTCGGGCTGCTCGATCGAGACAGGATCCAGCGCAGCTGGATCCTGGAGGGGGGCCCCTGACTACTCGCCTTCACATTCTCAATCGCGACGGCCGTTACACGAGCCAGGAGATCTCGACCGAGACCGCTTCCGCAGAAGGACTTGTCATCGGCCGTGATCCAGAGGCAGACGTATTTATCGACGATCGTGCTGCCAGCCGTTTTCACGCGAGACTGGTTCTCGAGGGCCCACGCTGGCGAATTCTCGATCTCGAGTCCTCCAACGGCACCTTCATCAACGGTGATCCGATCAAGGAAGCAGAGTTCGCTCCCGGAGACCGTCTCGGGATCGGAGACAGCGAGATTCGTCTCGAGGCAGCCATCGAGATCAGTAGCGACGATGACCGTCAGACCCAGGTACTCAAGAGGATCGAGATCTCCCCCGAGTCCCTCGATGGAGTTCGTGCCGGCGAAATCCTGGCGGCACTCCATCGCGCAGCACCGTTGCTCGGTTTCGTTTCGCGGGCGGGGACAGAGCAGATGGAGCAGGGATTACGACATCTGGTCGAGGGCACCGAAGCGGATCGTGGTGCCATTCTCATCCTCGATGATGATGGCTGGCTCTGTCGCTGTGCCTGGTCGCGCAACGGTCAACCGATGCACGGCTTCGTCCTTAGCCACACCATCCATGCCGAGGTGATGCAGACACGCCGCGCCGTCCTGTCCAGGGATACCTCGCAAGATACTCGCTTCTCTGACCGCCGCAGTGTCGTGGGCGACGAGATCCGCACGGTGATCGCCGCCCCGATTCCGGTCCAGGAAGGCATCCGCGGGATCCTGTATCTCGATCGAATCGACGAAGGCGATCGCCCCTTCGGCGACGAGGAATTATGGGGCGCAGGCGTAGCGGCCGGGATCATCGGTGCGGGCTTGTCGGTGGGAGAGGAACTGCAGGACCTGAATCACGATCGTCAGGAACTGGTCCGCACCGTGATCGACTCGATGCCCATCATCGGCGAATCCAGTTCGATCGAGGAGATGAGGGTCTTCATCCGCAAGGCTGCACCGACAGGAAGTACCGTACTGATCCGGGGAGAAACCGGGACCGGCAAGGAACTGGTCGCCCGGGCAATCCATTACCAGGGGTCTCGAGCAGCAGCGCCTTTCATCGCGCTGAACTGCGCAGCGATTCCCGCTTCACTGGTCGAGAGTGAATTGTTTGGACATGAGAAGGGAGCCTTTACCGGTGCCGACCAGTTGAAGCAAGGTAAGTTCGAGGCCGCAGAAGGTGGGACCGTCTTTCTTGATGAAATCGGCGAACTTCCCCAGGCGGCTCAATCGAAGATGCTGAGGCTACTCGAGGAAAGAATGCTCGAGAGGGTTGGCAGCAATGAATCGATCGAGGTCGATGTGAGAATCGTCGCAGCGACCCATCGAGACCTCCAGGAAGATGTGGCCAACGGTCGATTTCGTGAAGATCTCTACTACCGTCTCGCCGTTCTCGAGGTACTGGTTCCGCCGCTTCGCGAACGAATCGACGACATCGATCTGCTCACAGATCATTTCCTCGACCAATTGACAGAATTGAAAAAACCACGTAAATCGGTCACCAAGGAGGGTCGTAAAGCGCTGCAGGAACACCCCTGGCCTGGAAATGTCCGGCAATTGAAAAATGTTATCGAAAGCGCCGTGATCCTGTCGGATGGAGACACTCTCGGCCCAGCTGAACTACGACTGGACCAGACTTCTTCCCTCTCTGCAAACCTGCGGCAGAAAGCGGACTGGGAACCGATCTCGCTGCGTACACTGGAAGCGGAGCACATAGAAAAAGTTCTCGAACATGTGAAGTGGAACAAGAAAAGAGCAGCAGAATTGCTCGGCATCGAGCGCTCGACTCTGTACTCACGAATCCGAAATCTGAATCTGGACCCACCGGAGGTGGATCGATGAACTCCATCGTGCTGACTGCCTGGCTCGGTCTGTTGCTGCCACTACCCCAGTCCGCCGATTCCGTTCTCCCTTCGGGAACCATCCCGGTCGGCGCTCTGCTGAGTGGTTGGAGCCTACTCACCGAGCAAGAGATGATCGCTGAAAGTTCGACTCTCGGTCACCGAAAGGTGCGCTTGCTCGAACCTCTGTCCATCTCTGGCGGAGGAGAAGTTCTCATCGTTGCGCTGTTGCGATCTGAGGGAATCGAGTTGAAACCAATTCGCCCCGGACTCGTCCTTGGTCCTCACTGGGCGACCACCGATCCGACGTCGAACCCTCCTCTGGCCCGGTTTGTGGTAAGGGTCGTTCAACTCGAATACGTCAACCCGGAACCGATCTGTGAACTGTTGCGTATCGAGGCGGACAAACGGGAGCAGCGGCTCGGTCCGCTCGATCGACCGAGCCGTTTCGTGCCCGATCCCAGAACCGGATCAGTGGTCATCACCTGCACCTCTCCGATCCGTCTCCAGCACTACCTGAAACTCCTCTCAGCGGCAGACTGCCCGCCGGTTCCAGGAACCCAGCGGCCGGTCCTGCGCAACTGGAAGGTCCGGTATGGAACCGCCTCGAATCTGGCATTGGAGCTCGATCGTGCCTGGAAGAAGCGAGGCGGCGTTCGGATCCATGTCGTCGAGCACCGCCCCTCCAACTCGCTGATGATCCGGGTTCCCAAGCACATCTGGCCAGCGGTCGAACGGCTGCTGGAAAAACTCGACTCGGCTCCCGGCTCCTGAGCGGCAACTTCCTCAAAGTGTTCGATTCTTGAACACCTCCGACCCCAGATCAGATCAAGCTGACCTCCTGAAGCATTACCGGAATCTCGACAACTCTTTATGACAAACAAACTTGTGGAAGTTGCCCGGTTGCCATGGACGGGCATTCCATTTGCGCAATGATAGTCTGACCTGCCTCTCTCTACGGAGAGAAATCGAGGTCAACGCCGCGACCTCTGGCCGGATCGGTCCCTTTCTGGATTCCCTGGAAAGAATCCCGAACTCCCCACAAGGGAGACCGTGATCCGGCCGATCTAAGGAAGAGGAACAGTCATGATCCCGACGATGGAAGGGTGTGCCGTGATGGCCAGCAATCGGAAGGTCTCCGCACTGGAGACCCTGAAAAACGTCACCAGAGGTGCCCTCGTGGCCTGTCTGGTTTTCATTTTTACCCTGTGTCTGTTACCAGGAGAATATCCGCTGAGGGCTCAGGATCCTCCTGCCGGTGGTGAAACTGCTGGCGATGCCACCGAGGATGACGATGAAAATGAGAACGCCGACGCTCGCGATGGTGATACTGGTGATTCCTCGGACGGCTCTTCCGATGCGGAGATCTACCGCATGGAGGAGGGCAAGTTCCCGGTACTGAGCCTGCTGCGCTTCATCCAGCGCACAACGGGCAAATTCGTCAACTATCCATCGACGACCAATGATCCGGCCTTCGCCGAAGAGACCTTCGTCGACGTGATCGGCGATATTGATCCTCTCACCTATCCCATCGTTCAGGCGATCCTGGAAACGAACGGTTATGAACTATGGGAGAGCACACTCGGGGACGGAACCGTCGTCATCAATGTCCGGGCGACCACCGCAAGAGCGCAGGTTCCGTCCGATCCGGTCAGCCCAATCATAGAAGCCGGAGACGAACCCTCAGACAGAGAGGCTGACGAACTGGCAACCCTTGTACTGCAGATGAAGCACGTCGAGACCAGCGTCGTTCGTCAGGCTCTCACCGAACTGCTCGGCGTCACGGGAGCAGGAAGTCCATCGGGAAGCCTGAAGATCGTCACCGTGACCAACAACGAAACACTGATCATCAAGGCGAAGATTCGGATTCTTGAACACATCCAGCGTCTCGTTAAATACATCGATGTCGAGATTACAGGTCCCGAACGGTTGCTGCAAATCCGTGAACTGTTCTACGCCGATGCCCAGGACATCGTCAGCATTATCGAGGAAGCCCTCAGCGACACGGGTGCTTTCGGCACCACAGGACGTCGGACATCGACCTCCGGTGCCCAGGCAGGAAGAGCAGGAGCCGGAACGAGCAGGTCGGGAGTCAGTCGTAGCACCGCACTTGCCGGTGAATCGACACGCCTCATCGCTGACAACAGAACCCAGAAGATCATCATCCAGTCGACCGATCCGGATGAACTCGATCTGGTCCACCAACTGATCGACGAACTCGACACCAAGGTCCGCAACGTGCGCAACACCACCTGGATCTACAAAGTCAATTACCTCAAGGCGGAAGAACTGGCCGACAACATCCGCCAGTTGGTCGAGGGATCGGAGGGCTCGTTGCGCCGGACCGGTAGCCGGAGCACATCCTCCCGGACGACCCGAGGAACCACCGGAGCCGCCGGTGGAGTGCAGCAACAGCAGCAATTCACCCCGACCCGCATCGTTCCCCATGAACAGACCAACTCCCTCATCATCCAGGCAGAACCCGAAGAGTACGAGGAAATCGAAAACATCCTGAAGCAGATCGACAAGCGTCGTCGCCAGGTATTCCTCGAGGTGGCGCTGGTGCAGGTCAGCGAGACTTCCAGTTTGAACTACACCCTCGAGTTGCTGGCCGGAAACCTGGATGACCAGGCGCTGACGGGAATCATGCTCAGTTCCTTCGGCGCCAGCGAGGTACTTCCGAGCCTCGATCCCAACGGAGTGATCACTGGCCTGTTGCGAACTCCCGGAATAGGAACGGGATTCAGTGCCGCACTCCAGCAACATGGTCAGTTCCCCATGATCATGAGGGCACTGAAGTCAGACGAGGACACCAACATCCTCGCTACCCCCTTCATCCTCGCCGATGACAACCAGGAAAACTCGATCTCGATTCAAAATGAGATTTTCTACACCACTTCGAACACCACCAACGTCAACGTGACCACAAGTCAGCAGTCGGAGACGGCAGGAATCTCCCTTTCGCTGATTCCTACCATCTCCAGCGAAGTGGTCCTGCTCGAACTGGAACTCGAAGTGTCTTCCTTCTCCGGCATACAGAGCACCACCGGCGCACTTCCCGACCGTGCCACCAACACCATCTCTTCCAAGGTGACGATCCCCGATGGCGGCATGTTCATCATCGGCGGCCTGGCCCAGAGCCAGGCCAGCAAGATTGAAGAAAAAATCCCATTTCTGGGAGATCTTCCCCTGATCGGGATGCTGTTCAAGAATCACGGATCATCTTCTCGCCGGGACAACCTGTACGTGTTTATCAGCGCGCACATCCTCGACGATGACCGCTTCAACAGCCTGGGAGATTTCACGGAAGGTGCCATCCAGGGCGTTCGCTCTTTCGATGACAAGATCCGATTGCAGCAGTTCTCCAATCCGAACAACGCCCGCGATCGAGCAGTGGATCCGCTGGTCAGGCCACAGAGCGAGAGTGATTCGGAGTAGCCCAGATGAGGATCCCTCTCTTTAACGATCTGATCGACCAGGGCCTCCTCAACGAGGAGCAGTTGAATGAATGCCAGGAGGAAGAGAGAGCCACTGGCAAGGCACTCGACAAGATCCTGCGCGAGAAAGGCTTCGTCAGCGAATCGGCACTGCTCGAGGTGCTCTCCAGACGTCTCCACATCCCGTTCGTGGAGGATCTGGCGGATTCGGATGTCCCCCCCGACTTCACCGAACTGGTCCCTGCCCAGTTCGCGCGAACCTACAACCTGATCGCCGTTGGCGAAGTTGCCGGAGTACTACAGGTAGCCACCTGCGATCCCCTCGACGTGCAACCGATGGATGATCTCGCAGCGATGGTCGCGCGCGTGGTCGAACCGGTGATCGCCCCTCGTGCTGAGATCACTGCCCTCATCAACCGTGCCTACCAGAAATCCAGTGCCGATGTCGACGAACTGCTCGAAGGACTCGACGAGGATGATCTGATCGGCATCGCTGCGGAAATCGACGAGACAGAAGACGTGCTTGATATCGCCAATAAGGCTCCGATCATCAAATTGATGAACACGATCATGTTCGAAGCACTGAAGATCCGCGCCTCGGATATTCATCTGCAACCTTTCCCCGACAGACTACAGGTCAGATACCGAATAGATGGAATCCTCTACGATTCCAAGGTCATTCCGAAGAAGATCCAGGAAGCGCTCATCTCCCGGGTCAAGGTGATGGGCAAGATGGACATCGCCGAGCGGAGACTTCCACAGGATGGAAGAACCTCCCTGAAGATCGGCGATGGCGATGTAGACGTGAGGATCTCCTCTGTACCGACCAGTCACGGGGAACGAATCGTGATGCGGCTGCTCGACAAGAGTGCTCGACTCTACGAACTCACCGAGATCGGACTCGATGAGCGCAATCACGAGCTGATCCGCCGTCTGATCACATCGTCTCACGGTATCCTCCTCGTCACAGGACCGACCGGTTCTGGAAAAACGACGTCTCTCTACGCAGCACTCGCTGAGATGGATTCTACCGAAACCAACATCATCACCATCGAAGACCCCATAGAGTACAACCTCGATTCCATCAGCCAGATCCAGGTCTCGAACAAGAAGGGCCTCACCTTCGCCTCGGGACTGCGATCACTGATGCGTCAGGATCCGGACGTGATGATGGTGGGAGAGATCCGGGACGAGGAGACCGCGGGGATCGCGGTACAGGCTTCCAACACCGGCCACCTGGTCTTCTCCACCCTCCATACCAATGATTCCGCAGGTGCGGTGACCCGGATGATCGATCTGGGCGTCGAACCTTACCTCGTCTCCTCGTCGCTGATCGGAGTGGTGGCACAGCGTCTCGTGCGGGTGATCTGCTCGCGCTGCAAAGAATCGTACGCCCCGGCAGACGGTGAGCTGGATGGCCTGGGACTCGGTCGAGACGAGCTCCTCGAAGGCATGCTCTACAGGGGACGTGGCTGCGACGAATGTCTCGGACGTGGATACTACGACCGTACAGCGATCTACGAGATCCTCACCATCAACGAAACGATTCGAGACCAGATCATCGCCAGGACCAGTGCCTCGGTGATCAAGCAGGTCGCCGTCGAGACGGGACACCTCAAGACGCTTCGTATGGACGGCGCTTGCAAGGTAGCGCAGGGAATCACCACCATGGAAGAAGTGTTCCGCGTCACTCAGATGGATGTTTTCTAGAAGAAATACCCGGAGGCCACGATGCCGATCTATGAATACCAGGCGATCGATATCCGTGGTCGCAACAAAAGGAGCAGGATCGATGCCGACACGGCACGAGATGCCCGGGAAAAGTTGCGCAATCAAAAACTACGGGTCACGAAAATGCATCGCATCGATGCAGTGGCCAAGGGTGGCGGAAAAGCGGGGCGATTTCAGCTTCAGCGCAAGGCGAACATCCGCGATCTCGCCATTCTCACCCGACAGTTTTCCACCCTTCTCTCATCCGGAGTCCACCTGTCCGAGGCACTGAACGTCCTCGTCGAGCAGATCGGGGATCGAAGGATGGAAGTGGTCTTCCGGGACCTCCGTGAGAAGATCGTCTCGGGGGCAGGTCTTGCCGACGCGCTCTCTCAACACCCGGCCGTCTTCAGCGATCTCTACGTCAACATGGTGCGCGCCGGAGAAGCGAGCGGAAATCTCGATGACATTCTTTTGAGTCTCGCCAATTACCTACAAAAGCAAGCGAGCCTGCGCGGAAAACTGTCCGCAGCGCTCACCTACCCGGCAATCATGATCGTCGTGGGAGTCGGAGTGGTCGCGTTCCTGATGTCCTTCGTCGTGCCGAAAATCACCGAGATGCTGGTCAAGAAGGGCAACGTGTTGCCGTGGGCCACCACGACCCTGATCACGATCAGTGATGCCTTCAAGGCCTACTGGTTGCCGGGGATGCTCGGCTTCCTGGGCCTGATCATCTTGTTTCGCATCATGGTCGCCACGGAAAAAGGGCGACTGGTCTACGATACCTTGTTGCTGAAAATACCCGTGATCGGAGGACTGATCCAGCGTTCGGCCATCTCTCGATTCACGATAACTCTCTCGACACTCCTCAAGAGTGGCCTTCCTGCTCTCGAGTCCCTCAATATCGTCGGCAAGGTTGTCAATAACTCCTTGATGGCGCTGACCATCAAACAAATTGCTGATCGTATCGTTGAAGGAGCAGACATCTCCACTCCACTCAAGAAATCGAAGATGTTCCCTCCGATGGTAGGATACATGATCGCCGTTGGCGAACAGAGTGGAGAACTAGAGGAGGTCCTTGATCGAATTTCGGAAAACTACGAGGAAGAGATAGACCTCTTGGTTCAGAAGCTCACCGCCATGGTAGAACCGATCATCATAGTCCTTTTGGCCGTAGTCGTTGGATTCATCATCATGGCGGTTCTCTTACCGCTATTGAAGTTCAATAATCTGTAGTGTGACCCTCTGTCTGAATCAGGGGAGCAAGAAAAATCGAGTGATAAGGAGGCGACCATGAGCCGCCATAATCAAAAGCCGGATGAAGGCTTCACCCTCATCGAACTGATCGTGGTAATCACGATCATCGGAATCCTCGCCACGACTGTCGTGGTGAATGTATTTGGCCGTACGGACCAGGCAAAAGTGGCCAAGGTCCAGGCCGACTTCTCCAGCATCAAGACCGCTTCCAGGATGTTCAGGGAAGACCATGGTCGCTGGCCCGATTCACTGGAAGAAATGGTAGATCCCCCCGCCACCGATAGAGGTCTACAGCTGGAGTACCTCGACAACGCGCCAGAAGACCCATGGAGCGGGGAATACTACTACTACGAGATCGGGGATCGGGGCCCACTGCTGATCTCTTTCGGTGCCGACATGACCGAAGGCGGCGAGGGATTCGATGCGGACATCTACTCAGACGGAGAGCGTTACTAGTCCGATGAAACGCCGCAGCACCGATTCTGGTTTCACGCTGATCGAGTTGATCGTGGTCATCACGATCCTCGCGGTGCTGGCATCATATACGCTTCCCAACCTGGACAACTTCTCCCCCAAGTACAGACTTCGATCCGCAGCGAGAACTGTTGGTCAGACCGTTGGCTGGGCACGGAGTCTCGGAGGCGGACTGGGAAAGGAATATGTGGTGCGCTACAACCTCGACGAAAATACCATCACCATAATTCTTCCTCCGGCCGATGACGAAGACCCAGATCTGGATATTGACAGCCGCGAGGACCTCGGGGCCGAGAGTATGCCGATCGGAATCGAGATCGATCGAATCTTGCATGCAGATGGAGACAAGGATGAATTTGGCATCGTCGACATCATCCTCGATGAATACGGCTCCAGCGGCACTCACATCGCGGTCCTGACCAATGAGAACGAAGCATCGATAGCGGTCTCCTTCCGGGCAATCCTCGGTACCGTCGAATACTTGCCTGGAGCGGATGCGGAGATTCCTCGATGGTAATCCGGAACTTTCAAAACACTGCCACTGAAAACGGCTTCACGCTGATCGAACTGGTGATGGCCGTCGCCATCATCAGCGGTGCCTTTCTCAGTCTTCTCTATCTGAGAACCGATGCGGTCGACCGAGCCTTCACCTACAACCAGGATCGAACGGTCAGACGACTGGCCCGCGAAAAACTCGATGAAGTGGCATTCGGCCTCGAGGATGCCCTGGAAGGCGATCTGGAAGTGCCCGGAAAATCGGTCCTGTGGCCATGGCGTTCCACCATCATGGACCTCTCCAGCGAACAGACCGGACCCCGACTGCTGGAGATCACCCTGATCCTCGAGATTCCAGGTCTCGATAACGAACAGTTCGAGGAATTCGCCATCGCCACCAGGATCCTCGTCGCCCAGGACGATCCTCTTGCCACCTATGCCGAATCAAACGCAGGTTTTGGCGAAGGGTTCGGATTCTGATGAACCAGCGCGGATTCACTCTCATCGAGATCGTGGTCGTCATGTCGATCTTTGGCTTCATCATGATGGCGAGTTACACGATTCTCACCACTACCCTGGAGGCCGATCGCCGGATCCAACGGACCACCATGACCGGCAAGGTCGGTGAAGCGATTCTCAACCAGATGCGTAGAGACCTGCAGGGCGCGGTGTGGCGCGGTCTCGGAGAAGAAATCTTCCGGGGTGAAGATCGAGGTGATGAAGACAGCGCTGAGGACATCATCGATTTCCTCACCACATCTCCGGTTCCCCTACCAGGAGACGAGATTCCTAACTGGACCGATGAAGTCACGTCTGTGGGATACGCACTGCGACCTGGAGAAGAGAGTGGAGATTTGATCCTGTTTCGACGTGTGGAATGGGATCTGGAGACAGATCCTCTCGATAGGGGTTCCAGAACTCCACTCTACGATCGAGTGAAGGCACTCGACATTCACTACCTCGATGAAGAAGGAGATTGGGTCCAGGAATGGGACGCCAGTTCCCTGCTTCCAGAACAAAACCTATCTGATTTTCCATACCTGGATGCAAGAGAAGAACAGGCTGAACTGGAAGAGGAAGAAGGCGATCAGGAGACGCTCCCCCAGCCCGGAGAAATCGATCCTTCAACAGGTGAAATGGTTCCCGAAGAGCCATTACCACGACCGCTTCCTCGCGCCGTTCAGATCGTTCTCTATCTCCATTACGGCAACGAACGGGGTCGGATTCTCGATGCGAATCAGCAACCACTGGTCGAACGGTTTTCAACCATCGTTCCGTTGTTGGTCTCCGATCAGATCCTCGTCGAGGACCCGGCTGTACTACTGGAGGAGAGTATCGGTAGTTTCTGAACTGGAAATTTGGAGGGGCCTCCGGAAGGAGGCGAGAACCCGGATCGCGTGATCCCCTTGGTTCGAGCCCCGGAGGCCCCGTTTTTTTGTCAGATCCGCCACGTTGAGGCAGTTCTCCCCGTGGCAGCCCTATCGTTTGACATCTCTCCCACCGATTGTGTCACTATCGCCCGATTCTGACGTATCATTGCCCTTGAGAGTGGAATTATTCCGTTTCCGATTGGCCTCGATGATGCTGTCGATGACCCTGAGAAATGGCATTGAAGAGCGAGGTTCGGAGCGGTTTCAGGGCCTCACGGCGTCAGTGGACAGGCTGTAGGTCCCGATCTACAATCGACCTCTCGTGCAGTAAACGAGGTCCGAGCGATACCGGGATTCCCGGGGTTTCGTAGACTCCTGCCTTCATCTTCTGGAAGGACATGGGGGGGTCCGGATGGGATCCAACGTGCTCGGATTCGGCCGACTTGGTCCGTGCGATGGCTTTGCCCGCCCACCCGGGGCTGATCCTTCGCAGCATGGAAAGAGCAGAAACTAATGAGCCCCCTTCGCAGTTCCGCCAACTTGGGCCGCTGGTTTGTCGTCGCTTTCGTATGCACACCGGTCCTGCTTGGATTCATCGGTTGTCACGGCGACGCCAGTTCCATTCCCAACATCAACAATGCCGCCGCATTTCTCGAGGACAACGCCGTCTATCAGGGCCCTTCGATGATCACTCCGCGTTACGGTCACACCGCAACGACCCTCGAAGCTGGAACCATCCTCGTCATCGGGGGTAGTGACGAAAGACATCTCACCTCGATCGATACCGCAGAGATTTTCGATCAGGGCGCGAGAGTCGGCCTCAATGATCCGATCCCCGAAACCGAATCCGGAGATTTCATCGATACCGATGTCGAGGGCAATTTGATGATCCTGACACAAGGGGGGCGGATTTTCCACACGGCTACTTTGCTGCCCGATGGAAACGTCTTCATCTGCGGCGGAACCTTCGACGTTCTTTTCTCCCAGTCGGTCGACACTTCAGAGATCTTCGACATCAGCGCCAGGGAGTTTGCACCCGATTTCCTCCAGCTCAATCAGGACATCAACGTGCCCCGGTTCCGGCACAGCGCCACACTGCTGCCCAGCGGTAAGATTCTCATCGCAGGAGGCCAGGAATCGCGCCAGGAGACAATTATCGATCCGAACTTTGCACCGGGGCAACCAGGGTTCCAGATCGATATCAACGTCTTCCCTTCGCTCAAGAGCATGGAAATCTTCGATCCGGCCGCTCTCAGTTTCCAGCCCGCTCTTTCCATCAACACAGGTGACAACGCGGAGTTCCTCAGTGCGCGGGGACGTGCAGGTCACAACACCGGGGCGATGTCAGGCCCCGACGGCTTGCTCGGAA
>CAWLAN010000069.1:0-14408 GCA_963854815.1 Planctomycetes bacterium UBA1146 | reverse complement strand
CGTCAGTTCGGAACAGATATCCGTCGCTACAGGTTCATTCCATGTCGCCACACCCTCGCACTCGCCAGTGGCTATTTGCACCGTGACAGTTCCAGGAATGTTGGTAATCACCGGAGGAAGCGTGTCGAAGTCGATTCCAGCGAGGTCGTCGCATACATCTGGAATTCCATTTCCATTGCAGTCGGATGCCAATCCACTCAAGATTTCACAAACATCGATAATTGAATTGTCGTTACAGTCTTCAGTTCCACTGGAAAAATCACAACTGTCAGGAATTCCGTTCCCGTTACAATCAGGGAACCCCGCAGCAAGATCGCAAATGTCTGGAGTTCCGTTACCGTTGCAATCTACGTAAGAGAATTCATCCATCAACCAGACTGCAGATGCCTCTGCAACGATGGCGCGATTGCCTCCGAAGGCGATCGGTTCCGAAGTCGAGGCTCCCGGAATCGCAATACAGGCTACGTTCTGGTCGAATGTCGCCAGTGCAACTCCGTTGTTCCATGTCGTTGCATTTCTCAGGAACAACCGTAAGCCACAATCGGTGGTGACGAGGACCTTGTCTCCAGAGATGGCCAACGCTGGATCTGCTGCCGGAGTGAAAGCGAGAGCACCCTCAAATCCCCAGGCACTGCCACTCATCAGGTACACCTCTGCACCGGTTGCCGTGGGAATCAGTAAGCGAAGTTCCCCACCTGAGGAATCCATGCTCAATCGGGATCCTGCAAGTGAATCGTAAGCCAAGGATGTTTCGAGAGACCATTGGTTCTGTTGCAGTCCTGAGAAAACATATGTTCGTAACTCATTGGCACCGGGAGCGGTGGCGCTGGCATGACTACCGGCCATCGAGATATCGGTTCCCAGACCGTCTCCGGGGTCACCAACGATCGAGGTGGAACCAACCCAGACTACGCTTCCCCCGCCGGTGAACAGACGCGTGTAAAAATGAATCGTGTCATCTCCGGGAGATCCAACGGCGAGAGTGTCGGTAGCGAGCCTTACAGTAGATCCATAGGTAGAATCTGCTCCAGCTTCTGTAAGTGTTGCTTCAACAAGCCAACTGACTCCGTCATAGGAATAAACCTGGACCTGACCAGAAGTTCCTAACGCAAGTATCTCTGATTCTAGCGACATCGAGGTCAGAGTGGCTCCCGCCAGATCGATGGTCTGGAACGAACTCCAGGATCCGGCTTCTTCTCTGAGCAACTCGACGCTGCTGCCACTTCCTCGCACCGCCCACGACCCGTCGAGATCGGCATGTGTAGCTCCTGCCCCGAGGGCAAGACCATCGGTGACACACTGCGCCGGGATGCTCGAGGGCATCCACAAGATGAGGATGAAGAGTGTGATGACAGAAAAGATCCGCGATATCACGGATCCAAAACGAAGCTTCGAAGCGACCTTTGAGGGCGCGATGTCATGTAACATTGAGGTCTCTCTCCCGTCACTATTCCCAGGTTCTATAAAACATGGACCCCTTAAATGTATTGTTTTGTTAATCTTTGACAACTCTGGTTGTAGGAATGTCAGCAGGGGGATGGGGATATCCTCGAGTCAAGTGCGGCAGTCCTGGATAGCTCTGGATGCAACTGCTCGACCCATCCGGGCTCGAAGGTTCGGCCGGGACGTTCGAATGACACGTTTGTCTCCGTAGCTCGGTTCGATAGAGAGTCGGACTCCGGATCCGAAGGTCGCAGGTTCGAATCTTGCCGGAAACACATTTCACTCCGTGGCCACAGGTTTTTTTCCATCGGTCCATTCTCGCCCGACTTGCTGGCGATCGAGCCATTTCAAACAACATCAACGAGAGGATCACATACGCAGAATTGGCAACCGCCACATCTGTAATCCGTCACCGCGAAACGCACCGGTTTGGAGGTGATGATGCAGCGTTGTGTCGCTGGAGGCCGGATAACACCCGGCTCCCGGGGTGAGATATCCTATAATGCCCGGATGGAAGAGACCTGCAGCACCAGAATGCTCAACAGGGGCGCCTCGAAAGCCCGGAAACATTTTGTCGAGAGACCCAGCCGGATTTGACGCTAGAATTTAGATATCAGGTCGCCCTGGAATCACGCCGTACCGGTCCAGAATGACGAGAGAGACCGTGTAGCGACCGACCGATGCACTTTGAATTTTCCGCCCCTTCCTGGTAGGATTTCCCGCATGTTCAGAAATGCTCTAGTCACGATAGGGTTGCTGTGGTTCTCCCTTGCGCCCACTCTGTGTGCTGCAGGGGTTTTGAGTCATGCCTGCGATTCCCCCATCAATTTCAAATACGAAACCTGCTGCGTAAACATCGAACACGACTGCTTCGAGCACGGTCGCTCACACGATGGCTGCTCACACGACAACGGCTCACACGATGGCTGCTCACACGACAACGGCTCACACGATGGCTGCTCACACGACAACGGCTCACACGATGCTTGTGCGAACGATCCCTGTCAGGGGCAGGTCGTGGTCGAGAAGGTCAGGGACGAGGGTTTCCAATGCTCGAACGATGACGCTCTCGGGGGACTTGATTCTGTTATTGATGGTCAACTCTCCACTTTTCGCACCAGGCCTCACGCCAATTTCGGTCGCCATGGTGCTGGCAAAAAACTTCCCTATCCCCCCTCCGACATGCCCCTTCGCGCCTGATTTCTCGCTCAGTTCCCACCGCAATTTTCGTTTGTGCTTTTCGATGACCGTCAGTGGTCACGATTCAGCACAGGCAGCGTTTCCGAACCGAGTCAGAAATCAGAGAGTTGAATGGAAAAGAATAAACAACCTGAGGACCATTTTTGGCCAACCAGGTTCCTCCTCGCTACTGCTGGGCTGCTCGCCTTCCTGCCGAGTTGCTCTTCCCAACCTGGTGTCTACCAGGAACCCGGGATTCTTCATCTCGCACGAGGCATTGAAGCATCTGAAACACCTCGAAGTGTCCAGCCCGATCTAAAAGAACCCGAGGGTACTCTCACGCTCCGTGAGGCCCTTTCGCTGACACTGCTGGGAAATGCCGAACTCTCCGCCTTCTCCTGGGAGATTCGGGCAAGCGAAGCGCGAGCACTTCAAGCAGGTCTCCAACCAAACCCTACGTTTGAAGGAGAGATAGAGGACTTCGCAGGAAGCGGAGACTTCAGTCGCTTCAACGAAGCAGAGTCCACGATTGCGCTCAGCCAGTTGATAGAGCTCGGCGGAAAGAGGGCGAAACGGCTCCGGGTCGCAGAGCTTGGTCGAGGACTCGCGACATGGGACTACGAAGCCAGGCGCCTCCGGATCCTCACCGAAACGGCGCAGGCGTTCGTCGGGGTGCTGGCAGGACAGAGGCGAGTCGAACTCCAGACGGCGAGTCTCGGGCTTGCCCGCGAGGTGCTGCATACGGTTTCCGAGCGCGTTGATGCCGGTAAGAGCTCGCCGATCGAGACGACACGAGCCCAGATCGTCGTTTCTCAGAGCGGAATTCTTCTCGAACGCGCCAATCGAACCCTCGAGGCGGCCCGAGCAGGGCTCGCTGCGAGCTGGGGAGGCACCAGCGCTCGCTTCCAATCCGTCATCGGAGCCCTCGAGGAGACTCCAGCGGTCCCGGCGCTCGACACGCTTGCGGTCTGGATAGTCGAGAATCCCGACATCTCCCGCTGGAGTGTGGAGATCGCCGAGCGCCAGGCGCGTATCGAACTGGCCGAGGCGCAAGCCATTCCAGACGTCACCGTCAACGCAGGTGCCCGCCTTCTCCAGGGTACAGACGAGACCGCTTTCGTCGTCGGACTCTCTGTTCCCCTTCCCCTGTACGACAGAAACCAGGGACGGCGAAGTGAGGCAGTGTTCAATCTCGCAAAGGCAAACGAACAGCGCAGGGCAGTAGAGCTTCGAATACGCACCGCCTTGAGCTACGAATATCAATCGCTTCTTTCGGCTTTTCGCGAAGTAGAAACGCTTCGCGACGAAGTGCTCCCCGCCGCGCGTTCGGCTTTTGACGGCATCAGTGAAGCCTACCGGCAGGGAAAACTGACACAACTCGACGTCCTTGACTCCCAGCGAACCCTGTTCGAGGTCAGGGAGCAGTTCACCGAAGCCCTCTCTTCCTACCACCGAGCCCGGGCCCGAGTCGAGGGCCTTGTGGGACGGTCGATCGAAAATATGGATAAAGGAGGTCCCCGATGAAGAAGAAGTTCTTTCTGACGGTACCGGCATTTCTTCTTTGGGGACTGCTTGGCTGTTCACCCGAAGATCATCAAGCGGATACACCAATACCGAACCAAACTCACGAAGAAGAGGTTCACCTGAGCGAGGCGCAACGGGAGGAACTTGGCATCGTGGTGAAAGCCGCTGCTGCAGCGACGCTCAAGCTCGAGGTGAGTCTACCTGGTGAAATCGTCGCCAACGCTGACCGACTGGCTCACATAGTGCCGCGCGTGCCAGGCGTGGTGCGCGAGGTAAGAAATCGTGTCGGGGACCGCGTCGAGGGCGAAGATGTCATGGCGGTCCTCGACAGCCGAGAACTCGCCGCCGCGAAGTCGAAGTTTCTCGCCTCAGAAACCCGCGTGGAACTCGCACGAGCAACACTCGTTCGCGAGGAGAATCTCTGGAAGAAGAAGATCGGCTCCGAACAAGAGTATCTCGAGGCGAAAAATGCCTTCGCGGAAGCAAGAATCGCTCTTCGAGAGGGAAAACAGGCACTTCACGCGCTCGGCCTTTCAGAAGCCGACGTGAAGATGCTCTCCGAAGAGCCGGACACGGCGCTCACGCGCTACGAGATCCGGGCGCCCTTCAGCGGAGAGGTCATCGAACGTCATATCGTGCGTGGAGAAATGCTCAAGGAGGACTCTCAAGCGTTTGTTGTCGCGGACCTCGGCAGTGTCTGGGTCAACCTCACCGTATATCAGAAGTACCTGCTTTCCGTCCACGTCGGACAGACCGTGCGAATCTCTCCTGGAAAGGGAATGGAAGAAAAGACCGGGGTGATTTCCTACGTCAGCCCCCTTATTGAAGAGGCGACCCGTACAGCCACCGCTCGAGTTGTGCTCGACAACGAGGACGGACAGCTTCGTCCCGGGCTGTTCGTAACGGCCGTGATTATCTCGGGAGAACTCGAGGTCGATGTCGCCGTGGAGAGAACGGCGCTCACGGAGATCGACGGAAATACTGTCGTCTTTATCGAAACAGACGACGGCTTCGCTCCCAGAGAAGTGAAGACCGGACGCTATGACGAGACGCTCGTAGAAATAACCGAAGGTCTTTCTGCAGCGGAAGCTTACGTGGCCAAAGGCGTGTTCTCGCTCAAGTCAGAACTCGAAAAAGAAACCTTCGGCGATGGCCACGGCCACTGAGGGAGAAATGATGATAGAGAAACTGATAAGAGCGAGTCTACGCTCCCCTCTGCTGGTGGTCGTCGTCGGTATCGTCGTCATGGGAGCCGGGTACTACAGCTACCAGAGGCTTCCCGTGGATGCCTTTCCTGACGTATCGCCGAACCTCGTCCAGGTCTTCACCGTGACCGAGGGGCTCGCTCCGGAGGAGATCGAGAAATACGTCACTTATCCGATCGAAGTCGCCATGAGTGGGCTTCCAGGTATCGAGAAGATTCGCTCCGTCTCGAACTTCGGCATCTCCGTCGTCAACGTCTACTTCGAGGACGGAATCGATATTTACTTCGCAAGGAGGCTAATTGGAGAGCGCCTTCAGGAAGCACGCGAGGAGATTCCCGAAGGCTTTGGCGAACCACAAATGGGGCCGATTTCGACGGGAATGGGACTTGTGCTGTTCTACTACCTCGAAGATACCACCGACAGTTATTCACTCGAGGAGCTTCGCACGGTCCAGGACTGGATCATCAAACGTAACCTCCAGACGGTACCCGGCGTGACCGAAGTGCTCGGAATCGGCGGCCATGAGAAACAGTACCAGGTTCGCGTCTATCCGGAGGCCCTGCTTCGCTACGAAGTGACGCTGCAGGAACTCATCGAGCGAGTCGAGTCGAATAATCTCAACGTCGGCGCTCAGTTTATCGAGAAGAATTCCGAGGAGTTCGTTGTCCGCTCCGTCGGCCTCGTCTCCTCCATCGAGGACCTCAAGAGCATCGTCGTGAAGTCCGTTGACGGGCGTCCGATTTACCTTCGCGACCTCGCGGACATCGGAATCGGGGGAGCGATCCGGCGAGGGGTCCAGACGCGCAACGGCGAAGGGGAAGTCGTTTCGGGAATGGTCGTCAAACTGTTCGGAGCAAACTCCTCGACCGTGATACGCCGCGTCGAAGCGAAGCTCTCCGAGATCGAGGATATCCTCCCGAAAGGAATTCGCATTGTTCCCTACTACGAGCAGAAGAGCCTCGTGGAAAAATGCGTGACCACGGTGCAAACCGCACTATTTCAGGGGATCGCCCTCGTGGTGCTGGTCCTTCTCGCCTTCATGGGAGGAGTGCGGCCCAGCATCGTTGTCGCTCTTTCGATTCCGTTCTCGGTGCTGTTTGCATTCGTACTGATGGGCTACTTCGGAATCTCAGCGAATCTCATGTCCCTTGGTGGGCTCGCGATCGCCATCGGCATGATGGTCGACGGGTCCATCGTCATGGTCGAAAATGTCGACCGGTTGTTTCGAGACTCCGAACGATCGAAAAGAGAAGCCGTTCTCGAGGCCTGTTCGGAAGTTGGACGCCCGATCGCCTTTGCCATTTTGATCATCGTGCTCGTCTTTCTGCCGCTCTTTACCCTTCAGGGCGTTGAAGGGAAGACATTTCGTCCTCTGGCCTACACCGTAGCACTTGCGATGGCAGGCTCCCTCGTTTTCGCGCTCACGCTTGCCCCGGTGCTGAGCGCCCTGTTCATGAAAAAGTCGCGCCCGGGTTCAAAAGCAAAAGAAAGTCCCGTGGTTCGTTTTCTTCTCAAAGGGTATGTCCCGCTTCTGCGATTTTTCGTCAACAGACCATTGCTCGCCGTCATTCTTGCCCTCGTGCTGCTTGCGGTAGGAGCCGTCGTCTTTCCCAAACTCGGCTCAGAGTTCACACCCGAGCTCAACGAAGGAACGATCGTCGCACGGCTCACGATGGCTCCCTCGATTTCTCTCGAGGAAAGTACCCGCGTAACACTCCGTGCCGAGAAACGACTGATGGCGCTTCCCGAAGTACGCGAGGTGGTGAGCAGAATCGGACGTGGTGAGGTAGGGGCTCACACTGACCCGATCAACAGTGCCGAGATGTATGTGCTGCTGGAATCCCAGATCCAGAAGGACCCCGAAGAACTCGAGGAGGCGATGCGCGAGGTCCTCGAGGGGGTTCCCGGGGTGATCGTGAACTTCACGCAACCGATTGAAATGACCGTCGACGAACTGCTCGAGGGGGTCCGGGCTGAGTTGGCGATCAAGCTCTTCGGCGAGGACCTCGAGGTTCTCAAGAGAGAAGCCGAGCGAATCGCCTCCGTGGTGAGCACGGTTCCCGGTGGGGTGGACATTCAGGTCGACCAGGTCAGCGGCACGCCGCAACTTCTCATTCGAGTCGACCGCGAAGCGATTGCCCGCTACGGCGTGAACGTTTCCCAGGTCCAGGAAGTGATTCGTGCCGCGGTGGGCGGGCACGTAGCAGGACAGATTTTCGAGGGGCTTCGTAGGTTCGATATTCTCGTTCGCTATGAAGAATCGTATCGCGACACCAAGGAGGCAATTTCCTCGATTCTCGTCGAGACACCCAACGGCGTGAAGGTACCGCTGTCTGAACTCTCCGAGATCAAAGAAATCGTCGGACCTCGCCAGATTACTCGGGAAA
This sequence comes from Planctomycetes bacterium UBA1146, assembly GCA_963854815.1. Lineage (GTDB taxonomy): Bacteria > Planctomycetota > UBA8108 > UBA1146 > UBA1146 > UBA1146. The sequence continues at coordinate 6,670 of CAWLAN010000069.1, read as the reverse complement.
ACAACCAGCGCTTCATTTCGGTCCAGTGTAACGTTCAGGGCCGGGACATCGGCTCGTTTGTCGAGGAAGCGCAAGCGGCGATCGACAAACACGTCGATCTTCCACCGGGGTATCTCGTCACCTGGGGAGGCCAGTACCGGCTCCAGCAGGAAGCGAATAAACGGCTGCTGGTCGTCATTCCGGTGACTCTTCTCGGTGTGTTTCTTCTGCTTTTTGCCAGCTTCAATTCGATTGGTAACACGCTCCTCATTCTTCTCAACATTCCACTCGCCCTGGTCGGCGGTGTGGTGGCACTGTGGCTCACCGGGCAGAATCTCTCGGTGCCGGCCTCGGTCGGTTTCATCGCTCTCTTTGGCATCGCGCTCGAGAACGGAATGGTGCTCCTCACCTATCTCAACCAACTCATACGCCAGGGATTCTCGATCGACGAGGCGTCTATCAGAGGTGCCTCTCTCCGTCTCAGACCCGTTCTCATGACGGCGCTGACCACTGGCCTCGGATTGATACCGCTGCTGTTTGCCCAGGGGACCGGAAGCGAGGTTCAAAGACCGCTTGCGACCGTCGTGGTCGGCGGGCTTGCGACCTCGACCGTGTTGACCTTGCTGGTGCTCCCAGCGCTCTACAGGTGGTTTTCGGGTAGACCTGCAGCGCCATCAGTTGCGCCCGGTTCTCTCGACCCCGAAGGCCCCTGAAGATACCCTGCAATACTTGCTGGAACCGATGGAGGCTCCAGACAAGAGATGGAAATACGTGTCCCCGTAGCTCAGCTGGATAGAGCGTTGGATTCCTAATCCGAAGGTCGCAGGTTCGAATCCTGCCGGGGATGCTTTTCAACATCACCCGGGCCTCTAGCCCTGCAACTCCTGCGCAAATTTCAAACCGCCCCGGGCTAGGCGCTGTCGAGCCTGCGTGTATTCTTCGGGGATATGAGCGACATCGAGGAGGGACAACAGGGAACAAACCAGAGGAGGATAGATGACTGCAAGAAATAGAACCGGCACCGTTTTGATCGCCCTTGTCATGGCGATGGCAATTTTCATCCTTCCCGTAGCAGCCCAGATAATTCCTGCTCAGCTGCCGGATCCCGACAGTAAGCCACCTGCGCCCAATAAGCCGGTCAAGGTGTACATCCTGTCTGGCCAATCCAACATGGTGGGGATCGGCCAGGTCAATGGCGGGTTTTCACGGTGGTCTGACTTCTCGGATCTCACCGTTTCCGTCTATCCAGGGACTTACTCCACCACGACGGATTATGACCGATCGACCCCGATCAATACGAAAGATCTCCCCGAGTACGGCGGCGTGAAGCCCACTCCCTTTCCAGGTGGCGGAGTGCAAGTTGTCCGAGGATGGATGAATATTAAAGACTCCGGTCTCTTCAGATTCAAACCGGGCTATCAAGCCAGCTCTTTCTGCATCATGGAACTGGATGGCGTCGAAGTTTATCGAAGAGAAGTCGGGAAAGATCCCGTCTACAACGATTTCAAGACCACTGCTGGCAAGAAGTACTCCTTCAAGATCATATTCTTGACCACCGCAGCCGATGGTCTCGGCTGGTTCGGAAGAGTCGATGTTCCAGGAACCCTTCATACGGTCGTTCACACCGATGGGAAGTTCCCTCACCTGGTGGATGACGCGGGAAACTGGACGGTTCGAAATGACGTCTGGTACAAGGGTGTTGTCACTGCCACGGCAAACAAGTGGTTGTCTGTTGGTTGTGGTTCCGGTAGCAACACCATCGGTCCGGAACTGCAGTTCGGTCACATCATGGGCTATTACCACGACGAACCTGTCATCATCCTCAAGGCCTCCCAGGGCAATAGAAGTCTCGGCTGGGACATACTTCCCCCGGGGAGCAAGCGATTCACCCATGAAGGCAGAACCTATGCCGGATACAACGACTCCATTCCGTCATGGACGGCGGATGATCCCGGTAAAGAGGTCAACTGGTACGCCGGCAAGCAGTACGATGATTTCGTCAGAGAAACTCATGCAGTACTGGATAACTTCTCGACTCACTTCCCGCAGTACAAGGATCAGGGTTATGAAATTGCCGGTTTTGTCTGGTGGCAGGGGCACAAGGATGGAAATCCGGCGCACGCTAGCCGATACGAGTTGAACCTGGTTCATTTCCTGAAAACCATTCGCGCCGAATTCAAGGTGCCGGAAGCACCCTTTGTGATCGCCACCATAGGATTCAACGGCTGGGAAATGGCAGGCCCGCACCTGAGGGTTGCCAACGCGCAACTTGCCGTCAGTGGAGAGAAGGGTAAATATCCTGAGTTTGCCGGCAACGTGCTCACCGTTGAAATCCGTGATTTTTGGAAAGATGAATCCGTCTCCCCGAGAAATCAGGGCTTCCATTACAACCAGAATGCCGAGACGTACATGTTAGTCGGCGACGCTCTCGGCCGCGGTATGGTCCAGTTGCTGACCGATCAGAAAAATAATAGAGACTGAAAAAAACCCCGAATCACCCGGTTGTAGTATCCTTTGGTGTCCCCGGAGATTTCCGGGTCTGACCTGGAGGATCGATGGCCCTGTCACTGCTGCTCTCGGTGTTTTTGCTGACCGCTACTGGCCATCTGGACGATGTCACCGATGACATTCGCAGCGCTCATGACGACCTGGTGGCTGCCGAGGCGAGTGGGAACCTATCCGCGATACGTCGAGGCACCCTCGAACTGCTCCACGCTTGCAAGGGTCAGGATCTCGAGGTGCTGCTGAGGGCCGATGAAGATGCAGCGGTGCTGCGTGGATGTCTTCTCGTCATCGGCATCGATCACGGTCTCAAGGGCAGCCAGGTAGAAGCAACGAGGATTCTAGGCATCCTGATAAAGAAGTTTCCCGACAGCGCAGAATCAAAGAAAGCCGGGGTGCCCCTGGCACGAGCTCATGCCGAAGCGGGTAAAATCGATGCGGCACTCATCGTCATCCGAAAAGCCACAGAACAACTCGAGGCGGGCACTGTCGAGATCCGCGAGGCCTGGATGCTTCGTGGAGATCTGCACGCAGCCCGCGGTGAGGTGCTCGATGCGCGCCGCGCCTGGAGCCGTCTCACCGACGATCTCGACCGCAACGGCAACGAAGCTCGTGCTCGTCGAAACTCCCGAGTTCGCCTCTCCCTGCTCGGAACCAAAGCACCACCGCTGACCAGCAACATCTGGTTCGGTGGCGACAAGAAGAGTCTGGAAGAGTTGCGCGGCGAAGTGGTCATGCTCGATTTCTGGGCGACCTGGTGCGGTCCCTGCCGGGTGCTGATGCCGGGGCTCGATCGCATTCATCGTGCTCACAAGGATGAGGGACTGAAGGTGCTCGGAGTCACCAAGCCCTACCCCCGTGGCTGGCTTCCGGGCAAGGATGACCCCGTGCGAGGACAGGGGGTCAACGGCATGGACCGCAGCGCCTTCATGCTTCACATCGTCGAGTTCCGACGCCGCTTCGGAGTCTCCTACCCCTTCGTCGTCACCGGCCGCAGCGAGTTCGACAGTTACAGTGTCAGTGGAATTCCGATGGTGGTGCTGATCGATCGAGAGGGAACCATCGCCTGGGTGCGGGTCGGTTCGGGCGGAGAAGGTTTGCTGGAGACGGTGATCGAACGGTTATTGGCGAAGAAGTGATGACCGCGTCTCGTCTCGAGACCCTGGTTACGGATCGACCGATCCGGAGGTCTGCGGTTTTCAGCCCACCCCGGGGATGAGTCCGCCACGGAAGCGGGTCGACCGACTCAACAGCGCCCACAGCGACAGCAGCAGCAATCCACAGTTGGTGGCCAGTTTCGGACAGACGGGAACGGCGCCACTGCCGCAGCCACAATCAGCGATGACATCGCACAGGCTCTGGAACTCCGGCTTGGTTCCCACCAGCGAGACACCCAGCAGATAAATCGCCGGGGTGAAGATCGCCAGCAACCCTGTGGTCCACAGTGCCGCAGCGCGTAACTGGATCCCACTCAGCAAAGCACCAGCACAGAGCACCTCGATCCACGGAAGGATCACGGCGACGCCATTGATGATCCACGAAGGTTCTGCCGGCAACATGTTGTAGGCTTCGATGCTCTTCAAAAATGCGACGGGATCAGAGATCTTCTGGGCGCCGTAATAGAGAAAGGTAAAGCCCACGATGATGCGCGCAAGAAGCAGAGGAAACCCGGTCGCATCGAGTTTGCGAATCGGGCCCATCAGCGACGCTCCGGTCCGGAGACGATCGGCATCTCGTTCTCGACCCACTCGTCGAGGCCACCCTCGTAGACGAAGATGTTCTCACCGGGAAGTCCGTAGAGGGACATCAGATCTGTCGCAAGATGGATGCTGTCCTCGCAGTCCCCACCGTTGCAGTAGATGATGATGAAGAACGCCAGCTCGAGCTCGGGACGCAATTCATCGATCAGGTTCTCCGATTCGTAGTGGTAGAGCCACACCGCCCCGGGAATGTGGCCTTCCTCGTACTGGTCACGAACACGCGCATCGACGAACAGGTAGATCGACTCTCCGGTCGATTCGTATTCTTCCTCGCCAGTGATGAAATTATCGTGTGCTTCTTCGAAAGAGAGTCGCTGAATTCCATCATCGGGAGCGGCAGCCTCCCCTGTTACGGAATCAGTTGTCGGCTGTGCCTGTTCGGTAGCATTCGACACAACGGGGAGTTTCTTGAAGTAATTGCGGCTAAAGTTGATGGAACCGTGATCGCGAATGCTATTGGCAGCCAGCCCCACGACCGATGCGATCAGCGCGATAGCGATGACACCAGAGATGATGCCGGGGCGAACAGGATCGGGTTGTTGCGGATCGGAACTCTGAGACATCGAACTCCTCCGTCAGATCCAGAGAATCGGGTCCCTGCGAACGCGACTACACGATACGTCCCGTGCGGTAGGAGTGTATCACCTCGGGTATAGAATTCGGAAAGAACCGAGCTCCCGAACGGGAGTCGGAAACGCATTTCACCGGGAAGCGGTTGATCAGGCGATTTCGGTCTGCTTCATGCACCAGCGGCCGGCCCCGTCCTGCTCGAACTCATCGTGTCTGCGCAGGTGCTGGAAAACCGCCAGATAGAGATTCTTGGTCGCTTCTTCCGGGTGTTTGGTGGCGATCTCATCGCGGACTTGCGCGGGAGTCAATGGTGCCGTGGCCTCGCCGAGAATTGTCTCCACCTGAGAACGGATCCAACCCCGGGGACGACGACCCGATGGGGTCAGTCGACGCAGGGATCCGCCAGTGGCCGCCAGGTATCCGTGAACCTCCGGAAATTGCGCCAGGAACTCGCGGATCTGGTCTTCAACCCGGTCGATCTCAACTTTTAGTCTTTGCCGTTTGCTTTCGAGACGATTCAACTTGCCACTGTTTTCCTTGAGGGCAACCAACTGCTTCAGCGCCTCGACATCTAGACGTCCGAGATTATCCATCTCTTGTTCCATACCCATCCGAATATTCCCTTCCCGGACGATCCGATTCCCGCGAGAATCGGGTTCCTTGACAACACCTTCAGGGCGTCTGCTCACGTCAAGAAACGCTCTTGGGGGTCCTCACAACCCCTGACTGGGTACTGGGCCAACCCCAGCAGTCGCTCGATAAGGAGAGCGACATTTCAATACCGTTCACGAGTTACTCCCTTGCGAGGGACCATGCCCTCAGGCACTGTCAGTCTCAAGAGGAGAGTCACGATTGACCTATACTTCCACACGATTGACCACAATACAAGCCATATTCAGTAAGAAAACCAGACTCCTCATGTCAGCATTACATATCCTTCCTGCACTCTCCGGTTCACTGCTGTTGCTCGTGGCCACCGGTTGTCAATCTATGGCCGGGCAGGTTGCCCCTCGAAAAGGCGATGAAATCGTTGTAGCCGGTCAGATGATCCATTCTGGCACCCCGGTGACGCTGTGGATCGATACCGGTGGCTACGACGGATACCGGGGTCACAGACATGACGAACCAGAGTTTGAAGGGCCCCGAGATCAACCCGATCGTATACTTCGATATGGATCTTTTCGTCGTGACATTCCTGTCTCATTGAGACGAAGAGTCATTCGCGATGGCTGGTCCCTCGAAGATCTCACCGAGGTGATCGACACCGTGGTGCTTCATTACGATGCATGTGGCTCCTCGAGTCGCTGTTTTCATATCCTCCATGATATCCGCGGACTCTCCTGTCATTTCTTGCTCGATGTCGACGGCACCGTTTACCAGACGCTCGATGTCAAGGAACGTGCCTGGCACGCCGGCCCCGCCAATGATCGTTCGATCGGTATCGAGATTGCCCACTTCGGTGCCTTTCCCACGATGGAGAAGGCCGATACCCACTACATCCTCGAAGGAGACCGGATACGACTGAATCCCGATTCGGTGGCTGGAACTTCCGCCGCGGACGCTCCCCCCTATCCAGCACGTGAGCTGCTCTTCGAGGGGAAGATCCACGGGCAACAACTCTACCAGCGCGATTTCACCGAAGCCCAGTATCGATCTCTCGAATCACTCCTCATCACACTTTGCCGTGCCCTGCCCCGCATCGAACCGGTGATACCGCGGCTCGAAGATGGATCGGTTCACGACCGGCTTCGACCGGAACCACCCGGCGAACCCGTGGCTGGAATCGTCGGCCACTGGCATGTCGGAACTCACAAGGTCGATCCGGGTCCAGCTTTTGACTGGGATCGAATAGAGAAGGC
>CAWLAN010000068.1:0-14497 GCA_963854815.1 Planctomycetes bacterium UBA1146 | reverse complement strand
TTCTGGCATATCCGAGGAACGAGTCCTCGGCCAGAACGCCGACCACGTAGAAGGTTTCGTTATCGATGTTGAGGGGAAAGCCGATCGGATCCTGGTAGATCCCCAGTTCCTTGAGCATTCCGGAGCGTATCACGCATACCCGAGAGAGTTTCACGTCATCGAGATGGGTCAGGTTCCTGCCGAAGGATGTGTTGAGCTGGAACATATCCAGGTGCTCCGGTGTCACGGCATACAGGGTTGCCTCCACTCGCCGACTTCCGTGCCAGACCGTTTTCTTGCTGACATGAACAGGGAGGGCGCGTTCGATCCCGGGAATTGTGTCGACGATCTGCCGGTGGTCCTTGAAGGTAATGCCGTAACTGCTGATCCAGTTGCTCCTCTGGGCGGCGTCTTCTGGTTCTTCCGGTTTGATCGAGTTGATGATGATGTTCTGGATTCCGAGCCGGCCGATCTCCTGCAACAACTCCCGCTCGGCGCCAGCACCCAGAGCCAGCATCGCGATGACCGATCCCACCCCGAATACGACACCCAGCATCGTCAACACGGTACGCATCGGATAGCCGACCAGGCTACGAAGCCCCATCCGAACCATTTCCAGGTGCTTCTGGGGAATCACGCCGCTCCCGCCTCGACGATGACACCGTCACGTAAATCAACCCTGCGCTGAGACCTGTTCGCGACCTCCGGATCATGCGTGATCATCACCACCGATCGTCCCTGTCGATGCAGTTCATCGATCAAGGTCAGGACTTCGTTGCTGGTGCCGGTATCCAGGTTCCCCGTCGGCTCATCAGCCAGCAGCAGAGCGGGATCATTGATGAGAGCCCGCGCTATGGCGACCCGCTGGCACTCCCCTCCCGACAACTGGCTGGGCAGGTGTTCACTACGATCACTCAGGCCAACTGAATCGATCACTTCGTGACAGAGATCCGTCGTGGCAGCGATCGATCTAGCACCATAGAGAAGTGGTACCTGGACATTCTCGAAGACCGTCAACTGTGGGATCAGATTGAAACTCTGGAAGATGAAACCGATGTCCTCGTTCCTGATCTTCGACAACTCGTCATCGGAGAAGGACAAAACATCCCGCCCATTGAGCAGGTACAAGCCTTCACTGGAGTTATCGAGACAACCGAGCAGATTGAGCAAGGTCGACTTTCCCGATCCGGAGGTACCGGTGATGGAAACGTATTCTCCCTCGGCAACTTCCAGATCGATGCCCTTGAGCACATGGAGCCTGGGCTCCTGCTCACCGAAATACTTGTGAACCCCCCGCAAGGAGATGACAGGAACCTTCACTGAGGGGGGCGCCCCGAGCGCCGGGAGCGTGGATTGCCATTGCCGGATCTACCCGTCGATGCACCGTCGGCCCCGGCCGACTTCCTGACGGATGGCTGCACCCCGTTGGCGGTGGAGGCCGCAGACTCTGGCCTGTAGAGGAGCACCAGTTGTCCCTCATCGAGTCCACTGACGATTTCCAGGAAACTGTCGTTGGAACGCCCCACCTCGATCTCGACTTTCTTGAGCCCGGTGGACTCGTCGAGGTAACAGTAGTATTTCCCGGCCTCGGCATAGACTGCTTGCAGCGGCACATACAGCACATCTACCAGGTCTCCGGTATTGATCTCCACCTGTGCGGAAGTTCCGGGTTTCAGATCGAGATCGATCCCCTGCAGACTGACCTCGACCTTGAAGCGGCGGATCTGGTCTCCCCAGCGACGATTCCCCGCATTGGCGACCGAGTCGATCTTGGTGACTACACCATGAAATACCCGATTCTTCTGGACATCCGATCGCGTCACCGCAGTCATCCCCTCGGCAATCTTGTCGATGTCCGCCTCGTGTATGTTGATGGATACCGCCATTTCCGAGGGGTCCGGCAAGGTCAGGATGACACGATTGAAATAGACATTCTCCCCCACCCTGATCTCATCTGTTTCCCAGGAACGGTCCGGATTGCCGTAGAAGATGACACCTTCACTGGGAGCAACTATCGTCATACGCTCCAGATCGTATTGCTCCCTGCCCAGTTCTTCCTGGCTCTCGTCGAGACGGCGCTCATCCTGGCTGACCTTCACCACCAGGCTTCCCATCTTGGTTTCCGCCTGCTTGACCACCCGCTCGACACCTCGTAGGGCCTCGGTGACAGCCGCTGCCTTCTGCTTCATGCTCAGCGGCTTCTCGAAATCCTTGTACAGTTTCCTTTCTTGTATCGCCGTCACCAGTCCTTCGCGCTTCTCTTTCAGATTGATGCGCTCCTGCTCGAACTCATCCTGAGTGACGAACCCTTTCTCCAGCATCTGAGGCATGTCTTCCCACAGGCCTTCGGCACGAACTAGTTCGGATTCTGCCTTCTCGATCGCCAGGTTGAGACGACGTTCATCCTTGGGAATATCGCCCGAGAGCAACTTCTCTTTCTCGACCTGGGCGACCTCCAGCGCCAGTTGCGACTTCTCCGCATCGGTCTTGTTTTGCTCCCTCTGGATCGCCACCTCGGTACGAGAAGAGTTCAACTCGATCTCGATCCCGATCAGGTTCTTCTCGAGTTCGTCGATTCGTCGCTGGGTGTCCTGCTTTTCCAGTTCGACGACGACATCACCCTTTACGACCCTCACCCCCTCCTCGATCAGCCATTCGATCGCAGTACGACCCTTGACCTCGGATCGAATATGAACGGCGTTTCGCGTCTTGAGGGTGCCACGCTCGGTCAAGGTGACCGTCAGGGTGCCTCTGCGAACAGGGACGCTGCCACCGGTCGCCACACCATCACCAGAGTCATCGAAGACCCCCCCCAGAAACAGCAACAGCAACAGCACCGCCACTCCGATCGCCAGCTTGGCATAGTTCGTCACTTTGCCACCAATCCATCCTCATCGACGAAGAGGAGCCCGATCTGTTTGTGAAGTCTCAGCAACTGGACCTCATGCGCCACGATTCTATCCAATTGATCGTTCTTTGCATCAGTCAGCGAGTTGGTTGCCTCGACCACATCCCGGTTGGTACCGGTTCCTCGCACCTGGTCGATCTCTGCCTTCTCGACACTGAAGGTCACCGATTGAATCTTCTTCTCTCCCAGTTCGATCTGATCCTTGCGCTGCTGCAACGTTCTGAGTGAATCACGGACTTCCAGAATCACCTCGTCTTGTTGACGATCCAGTTCGCGTCGAGCCTGATCGAGAGATATTTCCGCAGATCTGAAACTATTCCTCTGGCTCTTTCGATCGAGCGGAATCTCCATGACGAGGCCGACGGAATAGTCAACTTCATCATCGATGGTCAGATCACTGAACCTGAACTTCTCTTGCGCGGCAGAGGAGTACCCCAGCGTCAGATCGAGCGACGGCAACAGCGAGTTGGTTGCGATACTGAGGTCCCGCTCGGCATCTTCGAGTTGGTCTCGCGTCGTTCTCAGATCGAGCCGATTGTGAAGTGCCGCTTCGACAGCCGCGTCCAGATCCATCTCGAAGGAGGTCACCTCCGGGAAGTCATCCTGGAGAATAAACTCCACATCGATGGGAAGGCCCAGATCGACCTTGAACTGGTCGATGGCGAGATGAAATGCCTGTTCCGAATCGAGAGCGCTGTTTTGAGCTTCGAGAAGCGCTTGCTCGGCACGAAAAACATCGAGACTATTGCCGCGCCCGAGCCGAAACAGCGCCTTCGCCTGGTTCCAGGCAAATCGTTGCCCCTCGATGTTCTCGCGCGTATTGGCCAGTTGCTTCTGCTGGCTGATGAGTCGGAAGTACTTCTCGGTGATCGAGATGACAAAGTCTTGCCTGAACAGTTCGAAACTCCTCGCCTGGTAGAGCAGATTTCTTTCCGCCTGGGTCAGGGACTCGAAAGCGATGTCGTGTCCGGCACCTCTGAGCAGTGGCTGGTTCACCGAGACGGAGAATGACGCATTGGAAGACTGGATGGACTGGATGTCAGGTGTTGCAGGATCTTTCGAGATGTCCTGCGACGAGTTGGACAGCGACGAGTTCACATTGACGGAAATACTTCCGCCGGTGAAGAGCAACTGACTTCCTCCGAGAGAGAGCGCAGTCACATCCTGGAAGTCCTGGTCATTTCCGTCGGAAGCATTGAAGGAAGCCGTCCCGTCGAAAACCGGCCGCAGGAAGTCCCTGCGTGTCAATCCCAGAGAAAGAGCGCTGAGAAACAGGGATTCTCGTTGCGACTGGAAAGAGCGACTGTACTTCGTTGCGATGGTGATGGCAGAGTCGAGATCGAGTATCTCGGGTACCTCGATGGAGGAAGTACGTGTGTCTTTCGACCCAACGGGATCCGAGGGACTGATCAGTTCTTCGCGGCGGAAGCGGTCGACCTGCGCGACCTTCTCAGCACGGATGCGATTGCCTTCCTGCTCGGCGATAGCGTGATCACGTGCGGCACACGAGCAGATCGTCGCAAGCAGTGACAGCAGAAAAACCGATGGGAGAAGCCGCCGAGCGCCCCTCGAAGAGAAGTTTGACTCGCGAACGAAAAACCAGCATCGAGAGGCTCGTTCTCTGTTCATTTTCCTCTTCCCTGGTAATTGCTCGGAACTCATCGCCACCCGGTGACAGCTGGAGAAGAAACCGAGCATGTCCCCGTAGTCTCGCAGGAATTGGACACCGTGTCCGGAAATTCATCCACAACTACGACACTCGCCCGGGTGGTGGAATAATAAAAGGAGATCGCCCCCGTCGTCTCCGACGGGGGCGATCCTGGCTCCCCGGGTTGGATTCGAACCAACAACCAAGTGATTAACAGTCACCTACTCTGCCAGTTGAGCTACCGGGGAAGTGAACTCACTTCCGGCCGGGAACGTTATCGCGCAGCCAGGAAACTGTCAACGAGGCGCGCCGATCCTGTCGATCGAGCGACCGGGTCCGGCCAGATCTGGTATTGACTTAACGCAAATATATGCGATTTTGCGATCGAGGAGAAAATGATGACCACAGATCCTGTCCCCATTGTCACCAGCTCTACCGCCCCATCACTGCTGCCCTCCGAGATCCAGCGCCTGCAGACCCGGTTCCCGGAGTTTCTCGGCCAGTCAGTCACACTGATGAGGATGCTGCAACAACTGGAAAAATCTACCGCCTCCGAGGCGCCGTTGCTGATCCAGGGTGAGAGCGGCACCGGCAAGGAACTGGTTGCGCGAGCCATCCACAGGACAGGTCCACGACGCGCCGGTCCATTCGTCAGTGAGAACTGCGCCGCGATCTCACCTTCCCTACTCGATGGGGAGTTGTTCGGCCACACCCGCGGGGCATTTACCGGAGCCATCTGCGAACGAGCCGGTCTGATCGAGAGTTCCCATGGTGGAATTCTGTTTCTCGATGAGATCGGAGAGATGGGGCTAGATCTTCAATCCAAGTTGCTGCGAGTTCTCGAAGAACGAGAAATCCGCAGAATCGGAAGCAACCGTCAGAGAAAGGTAGACTTCCGTCTGGTCACAGCAACCAACAAGGATCTGGAGCAAGAAACCCAAGAGCGGCGCTTCCGAGATGATCTCCGCTACCGCATCGAAGTTCTGCGCATCGATGTCCCACCGCTGCGAATGCGCCGTGAGGATATCCCGCTGCTTTGTCAGCACTTTCTCCGAACTTTCTGTCGACCGACTGGAAGGAAAACTCCTTCCTTCTCAGCGGATGCGCTGACGATCCTGATCAGTTCTCACTGGAAAGGGAATATCAGAGAATTACGAAACGAGATGGAACGGCTCGCTGCCTCGGGAAAGGAACGCATTCTGGGTGAAGATCTATCTCCATCCTTGACCAGAAATGGACTTCCGCACCCCATCGCCAGGCGTCTTCGTGCCGAACTGGGCACCGACCTGAGAAAACTCGAGCAGGTGGTACTGGGGGGAATCGTCAGGGAGGTGCTGACCGAAACCGAGGGCAACAAGGCTCGTGCTGCTCGGATCCTGGGAATCCCGAAGACCACCCTGTACCGGCGGATGGCCCGCTGGGGGGTCTCGATCTAGCGATCAGTCGCCGATCTCGTGGACCTGGGCGATATGGGGAAGGTTGCGATAGTAGCCCTGCCAGTCGAGTCCGTATCCGACCACGAAGTGGTTAGGAATCTCGAAGCCACAGAAATCGAGCGGAGCGAGTTTCACGTTATTGGCGGGCTTGTGCAACAACGTACAGACCCTCACCGAGGCGGGATTCCTCGTCTCCAGATTGGCCTTCAGGTATTTGACGGTGAGTCCGGTATCGACGATGTCCTCGACGATCAGAACATGACGGTTCGAGATCGACTGCTGGAGATCCAGATCCATCCGGACCTCCCCACTGGTCACCACGGAATCCCCGTATGACGAAGCCCGCAGGAAATCGATACTGAAGGGGAAATCGAGTTGTCGCGCCAGGTCCGCCACGAACATGAAAGCACCCTTGAGAACACAGACGAAGATGGGATCCTTGTTTCCCAGCACCTCCCTCACATTTCTCGACATCTCAGTGATGCGATTCCGTATTTCCTCTTCTTCGAGAAGTATTTCCAGCCGATGAGCAGGGAGGGGAGGTTCCGGATTCAGTCTGAACTTTGTAGTCGTAGCCATCATTCCCTCATCTTATAAGTTATACCCAGGAGTTGTTGATGATTTCCCCGACACCACCCGCGCCAGGAACGATGTAATCCACTTCGTTGAGACCACTCTCGCGCGAATCCTCGCCAGGAATCATCTTCAGAACCTCGTCAGGACTGGAACCACGATCAAGGCGCAAAGCCCAGATCCGAACCCCGGGAATCTCGCTGGTCAAAGCCCGGATGAACTCCGGGGTGACGATGAGATTGGCTGTGATGATCGCCTCGGGTGTTCCCTCGACCTCTTCACGATAATGCTGGATCACTCGTAACATTGAAGATCCAGTCGCGCCCATCGGGTCGGCAAAGAACAGATGGCTGCCTTCCACATCTCCACCGATCTTGCTGCCATGCAGGGAGGCTCCGGTCACAGCACCGGATTCATCGACGGTTCGTTCCATGATCACATGGTCCTGACGGATCCCGGCCGGATCGAGCACCTGATGGAGCACCTGCTGACAGATGTGTGAGGGTACCGTCCCGGCACGGGCAACGTTGACGATCACCGCGCGCGTGGATCGATCGATCACCTGGCCACGGAACACGCCTTTCGGAGTGTACTGCTTCATGTTCGTGTCGGACTCGACCACCTCTCTGGGCAATACATCTGCGACCACCCGCTGGAGCAGGTGGCGATAGACAATCTCCAGCAGATCGTTGAAACGAGGTTGTCGAGTCTCCGGGTGACACATCTGCGTCAGAAGACTCATGGTGTAAGGCTCCGCAAGAATGCGGACGTCTTTTCCATATTTGTGAGTCAATCCACCTGATTCATTGCCGAGATCTTCGTAGGCAGTTTCCACCGAGCTAGTCCTCTCTCCCCGTGAGATCTGCCGGCCCGAAGGCGCGCGGAAGAAGTTCGCCAAGCGCTACCGATTCTCCTTCTTGACCTTTCCAGATCCACACCTGGAGTTCGGAGGAACCGGGAAGTTCGGAGAGAACCTGTCGACACGCCCCGCACGGCATAGCAGCCACCCAGTCACCTCTGGCATTCCTCGCGACGATGGCGATCGCCGAAGGGGCACCTGGGCTGCCAGCAGCAGCCCAGTTCATCACGGCACCTCGTTCAGCACAGATGGTGAGCCCGTAACTGGCATTCTCGACGTTGCAGCCGCCAAATACCCTGGAATCACTCCACAACGCTGCACCGACCTGGAGACCGGAATAGGGTGCCCGCGCATGGTCAACCTGCTGACGAGCCATCTCGAACAGGGAATCCGGATCGAACGGTCCTGTCGGGTCCGCAACCACGGCTCCCCCCTTCGGTGGCGATCATAACATGTACCAACGGGAGATTGCCCGAATCCCGACACTGCGGGAGACGAGGTATGGAAGCAGAGCAAACATCGAGAAACTAGGGGATCGCCTCCAGCAGTCCTGAACAGTCTGGATCCTCGAGCCAGGCCGCCGCCGGCGATAGCATTTCGGCCGTCGTCTCGCCACGCAACACTCCATGAACCGCGACGGTCGCCGCGTTGCCCTGCCCGGCGAGGAGCACCTCAGAGATCGCACCGCGGGCTGGAGCATCGGGGACCGACTCCGAGAGGAGTGCGAGGGTTCCAAGCATCAAAGCCGCCGGTGCATCCTCGGGAATCATCTCCAGTCGAGACCAGAGTTGCTCACGTACGGAGTCGATCTCACCACCGAGGATCTCATCTTCTTGCCAGCGAACCAGAAGAAGCGAGGGATCCAGTTCGATGGCAATCGTCAGGTCCGCCTCGGCACCGTCGAGATCATCGCACAGAAGACGTGCCACCGACCTCAGCAACCACGGCATACCCACATCCGAAAGACCCTCGAGCGCCGAATCGAGCAGCGGCAGGGCGCCGACCGGATCACCCTGCGAGAGGCGATGGAAACCGTCACATAGAGCTGCCCGGAACTCTTCTCGATCGATCAACTCCGGTTCAGGGATGTATTCATCGTCGTCTGAATCGTAGACGACAATCGGCTCACTGTAGGAGTCGTAGCCGCTGTTGCCCCAGTAGCGCGAAGTCCATACCCGCGAGGAGCCGTAATTGCTCCAGTAACCATGATGCCACCAGACCAGGTTGTAACTGGAATAGCACACCCACGGGAACGCCCAGGCATGACACCAGGGTGTCGGATCGTTGAGGTACCAGGGACTCCAACAACCGGCCGACCAGGGATAAGTCCAGACCGGTCCGTAATACCCCCAGGAAGAACCGTAATAGCCGGTGTTGTAGATCGGCTGACACCACCAGGGTACAGGTGCGCAGTAGGTGGAGGTGATCGGCGCCACACCCCCGGTATTTGTCACCGTTCCTCCCGTCGAAGGGAAGGGCGGGACCGGGCCCGATCCGACCACGATTCCTCCCGGTTTCCTCGAAGAGGGCGTCAGCGACACGGGTCTGACCGGTTTGGTGAAGGTCACGACACGGGGTTTGGCAGTCTCCCTGGGCCGCGAAATACGGTCGATCAGATCGCGGGTCGGACGAGACGGTTTGAGCAGTCGGGTCACGGATCGGTTCGAGTCACGACCGCCACCTGTGATGGTGACAGTACCCAGTAATTCTCTACGTTCACCGCGGGTATCGGTCCGAAACGCCGGCAACGGTTTGGTAGCCGGTCGCGGTGACGGAGTGACCTCTGGACGATGCAGGACGATCGGTGCTCGTGACCTGGTGCGCACCGAGTTGCGCTGATTCGAGGACGGCACCACGGTTCCCCGTACGTAGATGGCGCTGCCGGTATTCCCTGAGGCGGTGGCCGATATTCCTGAACCCGTCGGGCGACGCACAGAAGTGGAAGGGCGAACCGTCGGCCTCGACTGGGGGCGAACCTGTGGCGTCGAGGGACGCACGGTCGGTCTCGACTGGGGGCGAACCTGTGGCGTCGAGGGACGCACCGTTGGCCTCGACTGGGGGCGAACCTGCGGCCTCGAGAGGCGCACGGTCGGTCTCGACGGACGTACCGTTGGCCTCGACTGGGGGCGAACCTGCGGCCTCGACGGACGCACCGTTGGCCTCGACTGGGGGCGAACCTGCGGCCTCGACGGACGCACCGTTGGCCTCGACTGGGGGCGAACCTGCGGCCTCGACGGACGCACCGTTGGCCTCGACTGGGGGCGAACCTGCGGCCTCGACGGACGCACCGTTGGCCTCGACTGGGGGCGAACCTGCGAGGTCGCTGGACGGATGGATGTCCCTCGCCCAGGAGTCTGGGCCTGGAGACCAGCGCTGATGAAGAGCCCGCCGACGACGAGGCAACTGAGCGGCGCGATCCAGAATTCATGGAGTCTGATCAACTTGGATGCTCCCATCTCGATTCGACCACGCGAACCGGAGGCACTGCATGGCGGTAGACTTCCCCCGCGCACACGGATGCGATCCTCCGTCAGAGTCTCATCGTGGTCCCGACCATGGATCCGTATCCAGAATACCACCTATGGCCTCGCAAGGGCACCCGCCAGAGACACGCACGAAACGGCGAAAGAGTCACCAAAGACCCGTTCCCGGATAGATGACGCATCCACAAGGCGACTATTCAGACAAAATCAGACTATTTATGGAGACTTCAAGAGAAGGCAAAAAGCGACTCCGACAGCGATCCCGATCCCATCGGCGACAAGATCGCCCGTCGAGAGTGCACGACCTGGAATCCACCGCTGAACTCCCTCGTGAACGAGAGCAAACAGCATCAAGATCACCATCGCTCCGGGAATCCACCGTGCCGGTGGGGCCGAGGGCCCACGCCATCCGCGAAAACAGAGCGTCAAGATGAAGAACCCCACTGCATGCATCACCTCATCGCGACCAGGTTCTGTCAGAACTTCCGGAATCCACTGTGCCAGACGATCCCCCGGCACCATCGCCCCAGCAGCCGCCAGCACCAGAGCAATCCACGGTAGCCAGCGAGCAGCGGAGGTCATCGACGTAACCTGCTCATCCGGCGAGACCACCCAGAGCGCGCTCCAGTAACGCCATCCGGACCGGCACACCAGCGGCCACCTGGGCATAGATTCTCGATCTCTCGCCATCGGCCACTTCGCTGGAAATCTCGACGCCACGGTTCAGCGGGCCCGGATGCATCACAACCAGTGATTCCCGCGCCCGTTCCATTCGAGCGAGATCGAGTTGATAGGACTCGATGTAATCCTCCAGGTTTCCGAAGCGACCGTCTTCCATTCTCTCGTGCTGGATGCGTAACATCTGGATCGCATCGAGATGGGGAAGGACCGTATCGAGATCACTCTCGAGTACGACTCCCTCCTGCTCGAGAGTCTCGTCTTGTAAGGAAGGCGGCGCCACCAGCACCACTTCTGCGCCGAGCGCCCGAAATGCGATCAGATCGCTGCGAGCCACACGGCTGTGAAGAATGTCCCCGACGATTCCGATTCGCTTCCCCTCGAGTTGACCGAACTCATCGACCAGGGTGTATGCATCGAGCAGACCCTGGCTCGGATGCGCCTTGATCCCTCCACCGGCATTGATGATCCCGGCTCGGCACTGCTGGGAGAGTTGCCGAGCTGTCTCTTCCCCCGAATCACGCACCACGATGGCCCCAGCCCCCATCGCTTCGAGAGTTCGTGCCGTATCGATGATGGTTTCACCTTTGATGAGGCTCGAAGTCCCCGCCTGGACCTCGAGCACATGAACTCCGAGGCGATCGGACGCGGCCTTGAACGATAGAACCGTGCGGGTGCTCGGTTCAGAGAAGAGCAATCCGACATGGCGCACCCGCTCGCCTGAGATGGGGCCAGGTTGCTGACTCAAGAAGATCGCTCGCTCGAGGATCTCCCGAATCGACTCGGCAGAGAGATCGGACAGTTCTACCAGATCCCTCTGGGCAGCTTTCATCAGCGGTGTGCTCCCATCTCGCTGGTGGGATAGTGGCGTAAGATATCCACAGGATCCTGGTCGGCATCAAGTGCGGATCTGAGTTCCATCAGCAGATCCCTGTGGCCCGGAAGAAAGGGGCAGGCTCTTCCAGTGAGATTCCGATCGTCACCGTAGATCTCCTGCAGGATTCGCTCTTGCAACTGTGGCAACCCTTCTGCAGTGACCGAAGAGATCCCCAGACCAGCGATCTCACCCCCGGGATCCTCATCGCGGCGGCTATGAATAACAAGGGTTCTCCCCCGAGGAGTTCCCTTCATTCCTGCAACCGGCTCCACCGCTCCTGGAGGCACCAGATAGACGACGAGATCTGCAGCCTCCATCGCTGCTTCCATCCGTCGAACCCCTTCTCGTTCCACCTCGCCGGCGGCGGATCTCAAGCCTGCCCCGTCGACCAACTGGATCGGAAATCCCAGCAAGCACATTTCTTCTTCGATCAGATCCCTGGTGGTGCCGGGTAGGTGCGAGGTGATCACCCGCTGGTGCCCCGTCAACACGTTGAAAAGGGTGCTCTTACCGGCATTGGGCTCTCCTGCCAGCACCACGCGAGCAGCGACCAGCATTCCGATGCCGACATCAGACAGGCGGAGTAACTCATCGAGTTCTTGACGGACAACACCTTGCTCGACACTTCGCGCGAGCCAACCCGAAAATCCACGCTCGGAAGCCTGTTCGAGCAGAAATGCACAGGCCTGGTGGCTGAGGGCTGTTGGTAGAGCCAGTAAGGCTTCCTCTCGCACCTTGTTGCAACACTTCTGGCCTCGAGCTGGCCACAGTCGGGCAGTGGAGGGCGCAGCGGATGCTCCCAGTTGCATCAGTCGTTCGATAACGCGGTCCCGGATGAATGGACTCCCGTGCAGGGTCAGAACGAATCGCTCTGCTTCACCGGGCCACTCGATGAGGATCGCGTCATCGATCACATCCCCATCGGCATCGAGGATGGTTCCGTGAGGTGAGAGGCCCCTGCCGCAGAAGGCCTGATCGATGATGGAGGCACTTCCTTTGCCGTCCAGGAGTACCGCGTGAAGGGCCGCTCGACCCGGTCCTGTCAGTCCTTCCACCGTGATATCAGGCATCTTCACGGTTTCCGCTCAGCAACACTTCCAGGCCATCGAGTACCAACTGGGGCTTGTGGATCACTCCCGGGACAGAAGCGACCAGTAACTGTGAATCTCCGCCGGTCACCACCGTCATGGCATCAGCGCCGAGCCCCGCCAGCACGCGATCACGAAGCGCCGCCACCCCCCCGATGAACAGCGTGTCAATTCCTCCCCGGATGGAGCAACTGGAATCCTTGCCCCATGCATCCTCATCACTCGCCTCGCCAGCACTGGGAAGTGATGGAACTGCCCGCTGGAGACCGATTGCCAGCGAGTGCAATCCTGGTGCGATCCACCCCCCCAGCAGTTGTCCATCTGCGCTCACCGCATCGACGGTGACGGCACTGCCAGCGTCGATGATCACTGCTGGATGACCCTCGCTCACCGCACCCCAGGCCAGAGCACAGAGAGCACGATCAGCGCCGGTATTTTGCGGCTCATCGGTGAGCACGTTGGACGCCAGGTCAGCACCACTTCGAATCCAGATGGGTTCGCAGCAGCCAGAATGCTCGAGCCAGTTCTCGAGTTCACCTTCATGGGCTGGCTGCACAGAGGAGATGGCGATCGTCTGCGCCTCGGGAAGGTCATCGAGAGCATCCGAGATGGCCCGGTGCGATGCGGTACCGAAGCGAAGATCGCCCGACCGATCCCGAAAGCGCCAGGAAAGCAGTGTATTACCGATATCGATGACGAGCGTCGCCACGCGGCATCCTCCCAATCCACCGGAGGATAACGCGAACCGAACCTCGACCCCAGCACACTTGAGGGTTAGTAGTCGAAGTCGAAGTCCCCCATGGCAGACCCTTTGACTACTCCGCGCAGCTCGAGTTGCAGTTCGTCGGGGAAATCCGAGTAGGCAAGCGCTTCATCCAGGGTGATCCGGTCTGCCTGATATAAATTTCTCAGCGACTGGTTGAAGGTACAGCAACCGTAGTGCTCACCCTCGCGAAGAGCGTTCCCGAGCTCGTGGGTACGACCTTCTCGTAGCATCTCCCTGACCGTCGGGCTGTTGATCATCAGTTCCAGAGAGGGAATCCGTCCCGCCTCGTCCTTGAGCGGTACGAGCCTCTGGCAAACCACCCCCGAGAGCACCAGCGACAGTTGCAGTCGGATCAGATCATGCTGATGTGGAGGGAAGAAGTGGATGATCCGTTCGACGGTCTGCACGGCGTTCACGGTGTGAAGGGTCGAGAGCACCAGATGCCCCGTCTCCGCGGCAGCGATGGCCGCTTCCATCGTCTCCCGATCTCGCATCTCTCCGATGAGAATCACGTCAGGGCTCTGACGCAGCGAATGGCGCAGGGCGATGGGGAAGGACTCGGTGTCGATTCCTACTTCACGTTGATCGATGATCGACTTCTTGTCACGGAAAGTGAATTCGATCGGATCTTCGACCGTGATGATGTGACGATTGACGGTCTCATTGATGTAGTTCACCATCGATGCAAGGGTCGTCGACTTTCCGGATCCGGTGTTTCCCGTCACCAGCACCAATCCACGTTTTTGCTGGGCCAGACGGATGAGAGTCTCAGCAGGTAGATTCAATTCTTCGAAGGAAGGAACCGTCTCCGTAACGTGGCGGAATACGAATCCCAGATGCCCACGCTGGTGGAGGATATTGACACGGAAACGCCCAATACCGGGAAGATCAT
Source organism: Planctomycetes bacterium UBA1146 (assembly GCA_963854815.1). Classification (GTDB taxonomy): domain Bacteria; phylum Planctomycetota; class UBA8108; order UBA1146; family UBA1146; genus UBA1146. The sequence continues at coordinate 310 of CAWLAN010000068.1, read as the reverse complement.
ACGAGGTGTCGACATCCAGTTTCTGGGGAAGTGCTTCGGGGCGTGCATCCTGGACGATCTCCAGGATCTCCTGGGCATCTCTGGGTGCGATCTCCTCGCAATCCATGAAACGCACGACACCGTCAACTCTCAAGGAGGGTGGACACCCCACCTTGATGAAGAGATCGGAAGCTTTCTCCTGAACCATCCGGCGTAGCATTTCGTGGAATTCCATGTCGTCTCCCGGGAGATGCGCGGGTTGAGGGTCCCGTTCGGGACGCGGATCTTCCGCAGAAGACTACGATGATGTGGGCAATTGTACCGATGGGTG
>CAWLAN010000067.1:0-14572 GCA_963854815.1 Planctomycetes bacterium UBA1146 | reverse complement strand
CTCTTCGATACCGAGCCGGTCACCTTGCCACCGGCGGCCCTGATGAGATCCTTCGCCTCGTCGCGACTCAAGTCAGGCAGGGTGCCGGTGATCACCACGGTCAGACCCGAGAGGGGCCCTTCGGCGTCTGTGGCGCTGACAGGGCCTCCTGTCTCCATCTTCAATCCGGCAACGCGCAGCGATTCGATCTCCTGGCGTACAGATTCTCGCGAGAAGAAATCCGCTACCGATGCAGCGATCGCGGGACCGATTTCATCGATCTGCTCCAGCGTTTCTACCGATGCGGACATCAGGGTGTCGATATCATGTTGCGATTCGACGATCAGTTCGGCGACCCGCTCGCCGACATGGCGGATGCCGATGGCATGAAGCAATCGGGCGAAGGGACGTTGCTTCGTCTGCTCCAGCGCTGCGATCAGATTTTCTGCTGACTTCTGGGCCATCCGATCCAGCGTGGCCACCCTGGAGGCCTCCAGCTGGTACAGATCGGAAGGGGTTTTCACCATTCCTTCGGTGACCAGTAGGTCGATCAACTTCTCGCCGAGCCCGTCGATATCGAGTGCCTTACGCGCTGCGAAGTGTTCGATACGACCGCGGATCTGGGCCGGGCACTGAAGGTTCTGACAGTGTGGAATTACTTCCTCTTCGGGACACCACACCGGTTCGTCGCAGGCGGGACAGGTTTCGGGGAAATGGAACTCTCGCTCCGATCCATCGCGCAGTGATTCGATCGGTTTCACCACCTGCGGGATGACATCTCCGGCGCGCTGGACGACCACGGTGTCGCCGATCATCAGTCCCTTGCGTTCGATCTCCTTGGGATTGTGCAGACCAGCACGTGATACGGTTACGCCGCCGATCTGGACCGGTTCGAGGTGGGCGACCGGGGTCAGTGCGCCGGTACGACCGACCTGTACCTGGATGTCGAGCAGTCGGGTGGTCTCCTGGTGAGGTGGGAACTTCAGTGCCACCGCCCAGCGTGGCGAGCGCGCACGCATCCCCAGTGTTTCTCGCAGTTCGGCACCGTCGACCTTGATGACGAGTCCGTCGATCTCGAAGGGGAGATCGTCACGCGATTCGAGCACCTCCTCGTAGAGGCTCAGCAACTCTTCTCCACTGCTGGCTTTGCGGAAGAAGGGTGGGGCCCCAAAGCCCCACCGCGGCAGCATCTCGAACAGGTCCTGCTGGGAACTGAGATCGATCCCATGCTGCTGGCCGACACCGTAGATGACGACATCGAGCGGTCGCTGGGCGGCGACGCGAGGATCGAGTTGTCTCAGCGTGCCGGCGGCGGCATTGCGCGGATTGGCGAACAGGTTCTCGTCATCTCCTCGGGCGGCATTGAGTGCCTCGAAATCCGCTGTCTTGAGGATCGCTTCACCGCGCAGTTCGATGGTAGCAGGAGGCGTCTCTCCCTGGAGTATCCCTGGAACCGAGCGGATGGTTCGTACGGTGCCCGTCACTTCTTCGCCGGTGAATCCATCACCGCGGGTGGCTGCTTGCACCAGTACGCCGTCCTCGTAGAGGATCGAGACCGCCACGCCATCGAACTTGTATTCGACCGTCATCGGTGGGTCGGGGGCATCGTCGTCGAGTTCGAGCCCCTTGCGGACCCGATTCAACCACTGCTGCAACTCCTCGGGTGCCATGGCGTTTTCCAGCGACAGCATCGGTACGGCATGTTCGACCGGAGGGAGCCGGTCGGCGACGAAGTCCTCGGGCTCCCAGTTGGCCCCGACCTTGTGGCTCGGAGAGTCGGGATCGATCGATTCTGGATAGCGCTGTTCGAGTTGCTGCAGTTCACGCAGAAGCCGGTCGTATTCGGCATCAGAGATCTGCGGGTCGTCGAGGATGTGGTAGCGGAAGTTGTGCTGATGAAGCTGGGCGCCGAGCACCCGCATCCGCCGGAGATCGTCCTTCTCGCTGCTCATCGAACTCCTGGCGCCTCCAGGATCGATCAGGTCGTACCTTTCGGCCCCAGGATCGGTCCCGGTCGGTTATCCTCTGGTCTGCCCTCCATCGTGGGGGGGACTGCAGGAGGAGAACGCACGAAGATGGCCGGATCAACCCCCAACGGCGACACCCTCGATCCGCTCGTGATCCCCGATCACGTGCTGCGAGTTCATCGCTGCCTGGTCGAGGCGGGCCATCGCTCGCTGCTGGCCGGTGGAGCGGTGCGTGATCACCTGCTGGGACAGGTCGCGAAGGATTTCGACCTGGCCACCTCGGCGCTGCCCGAGCAGGTCGATGCCCTGTTCGGCAAGACGGTGCTGGTCGGTGCCCGGTTCGGGGTTGTCCGGGTCGTCGAGCCGGAGGGGGAGGTGGAGGTTGCGACCTTCCGTGCCGACATCGGCATTGCCGATGGTCGCCATCCGGAAGCGGTTCGTTTTACCGATGAACGTGAAGACGCGTTGCGACGCGATTTCACCATCAATGGACTCTTCTGGGACATCGAAGGCGAGCAGGTGGTCGATCATGTCGGGGGTTGTGACGATCTCGAAGCCGGAACCATCCGGGCCATCGGAGATCCACGGGAGCGGTTTCGCGAGGATCGCCTACGCATGATGCGAGCGGTGCGTTTCGCCACCGTGCTCGATTTCCCCATCGAGGCTGAGACCTGGTCTGCGGTTGTGGCCGAGGCCAGTGCCATCGACGATGTCAGTGCCGAGCGCATCCGCGACGAACTGGAGCAGATCCTCGTGTCACCACACCGTCAGCGAGGTTATCACCTGCTCTCCGACAGCGGCCTGATGCAGAACATCCTGCCCGAGATCGAACGGATGCGTGGGGTTCAACAGCCACCGCAGCATCATCCAGAAGGGGATGTGTTCGTTCACACCGGCCTGGTGCTTTCGCATCTGGAGGATCCGTCTTTTGAACTGGCGATGGGAGCGCTGCTCCACGACGTCGGAAAACCCGACACCTTCGAGGAGGCTCCGGATCGCATCCGCTTTCATGGCCATGATGAACTCGGTGCCGAGATGACCGAGAAGATCTGCCAGCGCCTGAGGCTTTCGCGTCGCCAGCAGGAGCGAATCGTCTATCTGGTACGACGCCACCTGGTGTTCTTGAATCTGCCGAAGATGCGGGTGGCCAAGCGCTACCGTCTGTTCGAGGAGCAGGGCTTCGAGGAGCTGCTCGAGTTGTGCCGGGTCGATTGTCTCGGTAGCCATGGTGACATGGTGCTCTATCAGCAGTCCCAGCAGTTATGGAGCGACTGGAAAGCACTGGATCCACCTCAGAAGTCGTTGTTGCAGGGGCGTGATCTGATGGATCTCGGTATGAAACCGGGCCCTGACCTCGGTGCCATGCTCGATCAACTCGACGATGCCCGGCGTGAGGGAGAAGTGACCGAACGCGAGGATGCCATCGCCTGGGTAAAAGCGCGACTCGAAGGGCAGCAGTGAGGTGTTGCGTTACGGCTACATCACCAACGGTCTCGCTGACCACACCCTCGAACAGGCCATCGAATTGCTCGGTCAGCATCGTTATGACGGCATCGGCATCACCCTCGATCATCATCATCTCGATCCGCACAACGTCAGTGATGAACAACTGGCGAACATCCGCCAGTTACTCGATGAGGCCGGTCTCGAACCGGTCGTCGAGACGGGAGCTCGCTACGGACTCGATCCGGCGCGCAAGCACTGGCCATCGCTGGTCAGTGACGAGCACGGCGACCGCCAGCGACGCATCGATTATTACCTGCGCGCCATCGAAATCGCTGGCGCCATCGGCGCCGGCACCGTCAGTCTGTGGAGTGGCATCGCCGAGCAGGGAATCGAGCCGAGTCGTTGTCGCGATCACCTGGTCGCTTCCCTCACTCCGGTTCTCACCGCTGCTGAGCAACGGGCAGTACGAATCGGCTTCGAACCGGAACCGGGGATGGTGATCGAGAATCTCGAGCAGTGGCGCTGGCTGCGGGGCGAGATTTCCAGTTCGGCGCTCGGTTTGACCGTTGATCTGGGTCACCTGGCAGTGACCGAGCAGCCGCCATTCCACGAGGCCCTGCTGGCGGTGGTCGCTGATGTGGTCAATGTCCATATCGATGACTGCAAGAACCGGGTTCACGAGCATCTACCGCTGGGTGAGGGCGAGATCGATTTTGAACCGCTCTTGCAGATTTTGCTCGAAAACGGATACCGTGGACTGGCCCTCGTCGAGCTCTCGCGTGATGCCCACCGGGCACCGACGTTGGTAGAGCAGTCGATCCGCTTCCTGAAGGAGGCTGAGGATCGGTCGCGTGGTGGATCCGATGGTGGGGATCGAGTGGAGGAATCGAGTTGAGCAACTCTGCGTGGTTCGATGTGATCTCGACTGCGATCCGCAACCCGACTCTCGATCATCAGCGATCAATCTTCACCAATCGCACTCTCCGCTTCGATTACATCCAGGCGGTCGGTTTTGATTTCGATCACACCCTGGCGGTCTACAAAGCCAAGGCGCTCGATGATCTGGCCGAACGACTGGTGGCCAGGAAACTGGTCGAGGAGGATGGCATCTCCGAGGCCTGGTTCGATGATGTGCCCGATCCTTCCTTTGCCAGAAAGGGTCTGATCCTCGATCTCGACGAGGGTGTGATCCTCAAGACCGATCGTTATGGTCACGTACTGCGTGCATTCCACGGACCGAAGAAGTTGACGGTGTCAGAGAAACGCAAACTTTACGGCGATCGGGATGTGATCCCGCACATGCCGGGCGAGCAGCGCTTCATCCAGGTCGATCATGCCTTCAGCAAGCCAGAGATCCTCTTGTGGACCGGCCTGGTCGGACACACCAAACCGGGAAAACGGCGCAAGTTGTGGGATCGAATCCGCCACCACACCGATACCATCCATCGCGATGGTTCGCTCAAGCAGGTCATCACCGCCAAGCCGGCTGATTTCATCGTGGCAGATCCGCAAACCGAGACGATGCTGACGCATCTGCGCGAAAACGGCAAGAAGGTGTTCTTGCTCACCAACAGCGAGTGGGAATACACCGCGAGCATGATGAACACCGTGCTTGGTCGTAGCGAAGATAGTGGAGACAGTTGGCTGGAATTGTTCGACATGGTGGTGGTGGGAGCCAGGAAGCCGAACTACTTCTTGGGAACGAACAAGGATTCATCGAAGCCAGGCCCGAAACCGGGTGTTCTCATCGGCGGAAATCTCACTGAAATGGAGCAGGCGCTCGGCGTCAGTGGGCCGGAAATCCTCTATGTTGGCGATCACATCTACTCCGACCTCATCTCCAGCAAGAAAAATGTCTACTGGCGGACGATGCTGGTGGTGCCGGAGTTGCAGGAAGAACTCTCCATCCAGGAGACGTTGCCTGGCATCGTGAGACAGTTGAAGGAGGTCGATGAGCGGCGCATCTCGACCGAGCGAGAGGTGATGCACTGGAAGGCGATCGAGGGTTCGCTCAAGGGCATCACGCCGGAAGATCGGAGCGAACGGCGAGATCTCAAGAAACTACGCAGCGAGTGTGCCATCGCACGCAAGCATGCGACCGACACTCTCAAGGATTTCATCCGTCAGCGAGAAAGCCTGCGATCGCGACTGAGCACCGCGACCAACACCCAGTGGGGCAGCCTGTTTCGTGCCGGCAGCGAGTTGACCTATTACGGCCGTCAACTGGAAGACTACGCCTGCACCTACACCAGCAGCGCATCCAACCTGCTGTTCTATCCCCCCAACCACTACTTCCGCTCGCCGATGGACTACCTGCCCCATGAGCTGGAGTCGATGTAGGTATCGCTTCTCCGCTCCCGAACATGGAATGAGCTCGAATGAGATACCGCAGACTTCTGATCCTTGCTGTGGCCGCGGCATGTATCTGTGGTTCAGGCTGCGGTGCCTTTTTCGATGCCAGAGGGGTCGCCGATCTGGGTGCGAGTAAGAGGTCAGGAACGATAGGGTTCATGAGCTACAAGCAAGGTGGTGTGGCCCCATTCATCACAATTGATGATACGTATGATTCTGGCCTGCGTGGAACCCGATATTCATCGAACTCCGTTTCATGTGGTGGATTAACTGGCAGCGAGCCCCGCGGTACTCACCGGGAAGCCACAGCTGTGGGCCTCGGTTTGACCTACATGATCAAGCAACGAATCGGGCTCTACGGTGGATGGAGTTACGCGGACCGCTCCGATTTTCACTCCTTCTACGACCCCACTCTGTTTCTGGATCAATTCGGTGATTATCACGTTGATTGCGGCTCCAGTTCCAACACGGGATTGATCTACGGGGCACACTTGTTTCTGAACAAGACCTGGGTGCTGGGTATCAGGCAGAATGAGGCTCTCGAAGAGACCTTCATCACCATCGGTTTTGACGTGAATGAGATCGACTTGCCGCAGTTCTTCGGTGGTGACTAGGCACTTTTCCGCGGACGATCGTCGCCTTGCTGGAACTCGTCAACTCACCGTCACCGATTTCGCCAGCGCTCTTGGTTTGTCGACGTCGCGGCCGAGCGCCCGGGCGGTGTAGTAGGCGAACAGTTGCGCCTGCATCAATTGCAAGAGCGGTAGGGTCCATTTGCCGGCGGCGGGGCATTCGATGATCACTTCCGGTCTCGGTTCCGGAATGGTGGCACCTTCTGGCTGGAAGCAGATCACCTTGCCGCCACGGGCAGAGATCTCGGCGATGGCACCGAGCGAGTGCTGGCGCAGCTTCGGCGATTCGGGACCGGGCAGGAAGATCACCGTGTGCATGGCGTCATCGATCAGCGAGATGGTGCCGTGCTTGAGGGCACCGGCCGACATCCCCTCGGCGTGGCAGTAGGTCACTTCCTTGAACTTCAGTGCCGCCTCCAGTGCCAGCCCGTGCTGAATACCACGGCCGAGGAAGAACCAGTTGCGCATGACACTGTGGTGCCTGGCGAGGTTACGGATCTGGCTGTGGTCACCGTTGAAGATGCCATCGAGAAGGTCGGGGAGTGCAGCCAGATCGGCTTCGATCTGCTCTTTGAGGGCGCTGTCGATGACACCATTGGCCTCGGCCAGAGAGATGGCGATGCGCTGGAGCAGGATCAACTGCGAGACGGTCGACTTGGTCGACAGCACACAGATCTCCGGGCCGGCTCCCTGGTCGATGAAGCAATCGACCTCGCGGGCCATCGACGATGAAGGCACGTTGAGGATCGCCGACAAGGTGGCACCGCGCTGCTTCGAGATGCGCAGCGCTCGCAGGGTGTCGTAGGTCTCGCCCGACTGGCTGATGGCGAGCACATGGTCGCCATCGGTCAGGTGGACCATGTGCGGCATCTCATCGGAACTCATGGCGGGCACGAATTCGCTGGCGATGCCGCTCATCATGTACTGCCCCATCAGGGCGACGTAGTAACTGGTGCCGACGCCGGTCAGCACGGTTCTCTTCGAGCTTCTGATGGCTGTGACCATCGCATCGATCTGCTCCTGGGGGACCGCCAGGGCGGTGCGCGTCACCTCGCCTGCCTCGGAGATCTCCTTCGACATGAAATCGCGATGGCCGCCCAACTCGGCCGCATGCTCCGAGACGGAGACGGTAGCGACCTCGCGCTCGACGATTTCACCGCTATCGATGTTGCGAATCCGCGACGAGTCGCGATCGATGCGCACCATCTCGCCATCTTCGAGCCACAGCACCCGGTCGGTGAGACCGGCGAAGGCGAGCGGATCGGATGAGAAGCAACGGAAGTCGTCGCCGATGCCGACCAGCAACGGACTCTCGCGGCGCAGCGCGTACAGCGCGTCGGGCTCCTTGCTCGAGACCACGCCGATGGCATAAGTGCCCTTCAGTGACCGTGCACAGCTCAGCACCGCGTCTTCGAGCGACAGCTGTTCGCGCACCCCTTTCTCGATGAGGTGAACGATCAGTTCCGAATCCGTCTCGGTCAGGAAGGTGTGCCCCTCCCGGATCAGTTCATCGCGCTGATTCTGATACTCCTCGAGGATGCCGTTGTGAACTATGGCGATCTCGCCGGAGGCATCGGTGAGCGGGTGGGCATTGAGCCGACTGACCTTGCCGTGGGTCGCCCAGCGTACATGGCCGAGTCCGATACGTCCGGTCATCTCCGAGAATCGTTCCTGGGCGGCGACCCGGCGCACATGTCCGGCACCCTTGCGCGTCGTCAGTTTGCCCTTTTCATCGATGACGGCGAGACCACAGGAGTCGTAGCCGCGGTACTCCAGTCGTTCTAGCGACCTGATCAGCGTCGCCGAGATGTCTTCCGAGGAGGTGATTCCGAAGATTCCACACATCTGTCATTCCCCGTTCGTACTGGAGGGGCCGCGGTAGTGGCAGCCGGTGTTGCAGGTCTCGTGGATCGAGACGCAACTGAGCCCGGGAAGTCCGTCCGCGATGCGCTTCCAGATCCACATGGCGATGTGTTCGGAGGTGGGGTTTTCGAGTCCGTCGATCTCGTTGAGGTGGCGATGATCGAGTAGCGCGATGACAGGCCGCACCACTTCCTTCAACTGGCCGTAGTCCATCACCCAGCCGCTGGTTTCGCCAACGGTGCCCTGCACCAGCACCTCGACGTGGAAGGTGTGGCCGTGTAGTCGCCGGCACTTGTGATCCTCGGGCACATTGGGAAGGCTGTGGGCCGAATCGAACGAAAATTTGTGACTCAGTTCGACAACCTGGTTCATCTTCTCGCTCATCTCCTTCTTGCCTCTGGTTCCCAGATGTACTTGTGTTGCTGAAGATGCAATCGCACCGGCAACCGATCCTCGATGATCCACTGCGATAGTTGTGCAGGCTCCAGTTCACCAAATACCGGCGAGAACAGGGTCGGCACCGTCGGCCGGTGTTGCTGGTAGACATCGCGCGCCCACTCGTAGTCGGTGCGGTCAGCGATGACGATCTTCAACTCGTCGCCGCTCTTGAGGTGGGGCAGATTGTCCCACAGGTTGCGATCCTCTTCACCACTTCCGGGAGCTTTCAGATCGAGGATGACCGCGACCCGGGGGTCGAGATCGGCGACCGGAAAAGATCCGGAGGTCTCCAGCAGTACTTCATCGAAGCGATCACACAAACTGGTGAGTAATTGCGGAGTTCCTGGCTGAGCGAGCGGTTCGCCTCCGGTCACCTCGATGAGTCCGATTCCGGCCTCGGCGACCTGTTCGATGATGGCATCGATGCTCATCGATTCGCCGCCGGTGAAGGAGTAGACGGTATCGCACCAGCGACAACGAAGCGGGCAACCCGCCAGCCGTACGAAGGTGCAGGGCAATCCGGCGCGGGTGCTCTCGCCCTGGATCGATGGATAGATCTCGATGACGCGCAGATCGGTCACTGGGACCTCTCCATCACTGTGGCTCCTCGATCGACTGCAGCACCTCACGCACATCTGGTGGGATCGGAGTCGGTTCGAAACCGTCGATGAGGCAGCACACCTTCCAGACGTGGGCGCTGAAACAGGTTCTCTCGTTACCATCTTCGAGTGATCGTTGGCTGCCGACGAATTGAAAGCACACCGAGGAGTTGCCCAGATTGGACGTGGTCACCTCGACGGTGACGGGACCGGCATGCTGGACGGGAGCGTGGAAATCGGCCTCGAGACGCCGCGTCGGAAAGCCGAGTCGCGATTGCTGGCACCACTGGTGATAGGGTACCGGACCCCGTTGCTGGTACAGTTCCTCGAACGCCTGGTGACAGATGTGGAGCAGCCGCGGGTAGTAGACAATTCCGGCCGCATCCACATCGGCGAAACGGACCGGAATCTCGACTTTGAAGGACACGAAACCCCTCGTTTCTGGCCGGGTGATCTCGACTTCCCGACAGGATAAGGCCAAGTGACTACAGTGGGGCAGGAACCGCCCGAAATCCACGCTCCTCGATGATCTTTTGAATCGACGCTTCGGGGTGCGTTGCCGCACCCGGCCGGAAACGGTAACATCGGGGCCGTTGGAACTCGTCGACGATTTTGGTCCTGGAATCGGCGACCCGGTCTTTATGGGTACAGGAATCGACGGTGAATATGGCGAGGCAAGCAGGGGAGGCCAGGATGGAACCGATCTCCGATCTCTATGATTTCATCCGCGAGATCGAGCAGCATCTCGAAATCGAGAGTCGGGAACGCCAGCAGCTCTCGGGGCTGGTGGCCATCACCGAGCGCTTTGCCGCCGGGGTCACCGATGAGTTCCTCGACCAGTTCGAGCAGGGCACCGATCATTACGCCCGCCATCTCCTCCATGCCGATGTCGAGGATCGCTTCTCGGTGATGGCATTGGTGTGGAAGCCTGGCCAGGGAACCCCCATCCACGATCATCCATCGTGGGGTGTGCTCGGGGTACTGCGCGGTCGGATGCGCTTCACCAACTACGCTCCCGACGAGGTCGATGGGCATCACTGTCTGGTGCCGGTCGAGACCTTCATCGGAACCGCCGGATCGGTCGGAACCGTCTATCCGCCGGCGGTGGATCTGCACCGCATGGACAACTGCTCGCGTGAAGATATGGCGATCACCCTGCACCTCTATGGCTGTCTGGTGAAGGCGTTCTACATCTACAACGGCGAGACCGGTGAGCGCCGCGAGGCCCTCACTGAGTACGATTCGATCCTCGAGGGTGCTCTTCCCTAGTCGTTTCGCCTCCTTTGCAGAAACTGCTGTCGATCCCTTGCTTCGGTGCGCCGCTCAGGATTCCATCTCCAGCGGGATCAGGAGGCCTCTGCCGATGCGCATCGGAATCGTCACCGCCGATTCAACCCTCGATTCGAGCCAGCGTCTGGCTGCGGAAGTGGCCCGTCGCGGGCACCAGTGCCTTATGCTGGAGTTACTGCGTCTGGCGATCCGCACCACCTCACCGAGGCTGCTCCTCGATGGTGAAGCGCTGCCGGCGCTCGATGGGGCCATCATCCGGCTCGGTTCGATGCTTCCGGGTCTGGCGGTGGCGACCGGGCGCGCTCTCGAACAAGACGGGGTCAAGCTGATCGATTCGATCGATGCCCTGCTGGTAGCACGAGACAAGATGGAATCACTACAGCGACTCGCGCACGCCGGGGTACCGGTTCCCGAGACGGAACTGGTGCGCGATCTCGATCAACTCGGCGCTGCGGTCGATCGTCTCGGTGGCGCGCCTTTGGTGTTGAAGCCACTGCATGGTTCACAGGGGCGCGGTGCAGTGCTTGCCGAAAGTCGTGCTGGCGCCGTCTCGATGATGGAGAGCGTGCTGTTCCAGTCGCGCGAGTTCGTCCTGCAGCGCTACATCGAATGCGGTGGCCAGGACATCCGGGTGATGGTGATCGACGGCGAGGTGGTGGCGGCGATGCAACGTACGGCACCGCCGGGAGATTTCCGTTCCAACCTGCATCGCGGTGGCGTCGCCAGCGCGGTCGAACCCGGCGCCGATGTAGAGCAACTCGCTTGCCGCGCCGCACAGGTGCTGGGATTGCGCTGTTGTGGCGTCGACATCCTGCACGGTGCCGACGGGCCGCTGGTGCTGGAGGTGAACGGTTCGCCGGGGCTAGCCGGCATCGAAGAGGCGACCGGAATTGATATCGCAGCGTGCATCCTCGATGTGCTGGAATCCTTGGTTCTCGAAGGGGAACGCTGTGAACAAGGATGAAGTGGCGCGCATCCTCATCGAATGCGGTGAAATTCTCGAGATCTCCGGTGCGGGCCCGTTCGTGGTCCGTGCTTACGCGAACGGGGCCCGTGCTCTCGAATCGTGGCAGGGCGATCTGGAATCGCTGGTCAAGGCCGGCGAGGTCACCTCGATTCGCGGCATCGGTAAGGGGCTGGCGGCCCTCATCGAGGAACTGGTGGTCGACGGCGAGAGCGAGGTGGAGGCGGAGATTCGCGAACTGGTTCCCGAATCGCTGCTGGAGTTACTGCGCATCCCGGGGCTAGGACCCAAGAAGGTTCGAGCCATCTACGAGAATCTCGACATCGTGACCATCGCGGAGCTCGAAAGTGCCTGCAACGAGCAGCAGATCCGCGAACTGGCCGGCTTCGGCGAGCGCACCGAGCAGACCATCATCAAGGGCATCAAGAATCTGCGGCGCTTCGCCGGCAGGAACCTGGCCGCGCAGATGCGCGTTGTTGCGAGCCGCTTCATCGAATCGGTGCAAGGTGCCCACGGCATCGATCAGGCACAACTCGCCGGCAGTCTGCGCCGCTGCCGCGAGACCATCGGCGACATCGATATCCTCGCCGCCACCGATGATCCGACCGCCGCGCGCGAGGCGTTTCTGGCCACCGACGGCATCCAGGAGGTGGAGTCGAAGGGCGATACCAAGACCAGGATATTGTCGGAGGAGGGGGTTGGCGTCGATCTGCGCGTCGTCACCCCGGAGCAATTCGCCCCCGCGCTGCACCATTTCACCGGCAGTCGCGAGCACAACACCCGCCTGCGCCAGCGTGCCCGCGAGATGGGCTGGAAACTCAACGAGTACGGTCTCTGGGATGCGGCCGACAACGCGCTCGAGACGGCCGACGAGGAGTCGATCTTCGAGCATCTGGGGCTGGCCTGGATCCCGCCCGAGCTGCGCGAGGATCTGGGCGAGGTGGAACGAGCCGAGCAGTTGTTCGAGGCCGGCGATCCGTGGCCCGATCTGATCGAGTTCGAGCAGATCCAGGGCACTCTTCATTGCCATTCGGACTGGTCCGATGGCAGGGCGTCGTTGCTCGAGATGGTCCAGTCCGCCGCCGATCGCGGCTGGAAGTACTTCGGCACCGCCGATCACTCGCGCGCTGCGGCCTACGCCAGCGGGCTCTCCATCGATCAGTTGCACCAGCAGCGCGTCGAGATCGATCAACTGCGCCAGCAGTTTCCCGATCTGATCATCCTGCATGGCATCGAGAGCGACATCCTCAGCGACGGTTCGCTCGACTATCCCGATGACGTGCTGGCCGAACTCGATTACGTCGTCGCCAGCGTCCACTCCAACTTCTCGCTGGCCAAGCAGCAGCAGACCGACCGCATCGAGAAGGCGCTGCGCAACCCGTACACGACGGTGTGGGGCCATCCAACGGGGCGGCTACTGCTGAAGCGAGATGGGTACGAGATGGACATGGCACACTTGCTCGAGGTGGCCGCCGAGGAGCAGGTGATCGTCGAGTTGAACGCCAATCCGCGTCGGCTCGATATCGACTGGCGCTGGGGGGGGCGGGTGCAGGAGTTGGGGATCGACATCGGCATCCACCCGGATGCCCATTCGATAGCCGGCCTCGACGATATCGAGCATGGTGTCGGAATCGCGCGTAAGATGGGGCTGACGGCGAGCCAGGTCACCAACACCTGGGAACCCAAACAGTACGTCGAGCGTCTGGCGCTACATCGCCACAAGGCCTGACGACGAATCTGGCTAGCGGGGGGAAAGCAATGAGTGATCGACAGAAGAAGACACCGGTCGAGAGTGCCGTCGAGATGCGCGAACTGGTGCTACCCAACGATACCAACAGCCACGGCAACGTGCTCGGTGGCAAGGTGTTGCACCTGATGGATCTGGCCTCTGCGATGGTGGCGATGCGTCACTGCCGGCGGCCGGTGGTGACCGCAGCGATGGACAACGTCGAGTTCCTGGCACCGATCCCGGGGGGTCATTTCATGATCCTCAAGGCGATGGTCAACTATGCCGGTCGCACCTCGATGGAGATCGGAGTGCGCGTCGAGGGCGAAGACCCGCGCACCGGCGACATCACCCACACATCGAGTGCCTACCTGACCTTCGTCGGCCTCGACGACCGCAAGAAACCAGCCGAGGTTCCCGAACTGGTCGCCAGCACTGACGACGAGAAGCGCCGCTACGCCGAAGCCCAGAAAAGGGTGGACCACCGGCGTGAGTTTCGCAGGGACTAGAGATGTCAACGGCTCTGGTGGCGACACCTCGTAACATGTTCTCCTATCACTATCTCGTCACGAGAGATGGAGAACAGGTGGCGGACCTGGATCTAGCCAACTTCCGCGACCATTGCGAGGTCGAGATGGATGGAGACATCTACCACATCCGTCGTGATGGCAGATTCAAGAGAAGTTTCAGCCTCGAGCAACACGGGGAAGTGATGGCCCGTGCAAAACAGGTGAGTTGGTTTCGCAGGACCATCGAGATGGAGTTCTCCGGAAGAACCGTGCAGATGAAACCACTCTCCATCATGAATCCGCGGCGCTTCGGCGTGTTTTTCGATGGACAGCAGCAGGGCCTCATCGAACCCGCCCACTGGATGAACCCGCGCAAGAAGAACATCGAGATCTCCAGTGAGATCCCTCTGCCGCTGCAAATTTTCCTGTGCACGTTGCTGATCTTCGGAGATCGATCGGGTTAGTTTCAGCGGAGCCTGATTCAATCGCCTTGAAACTCACCGTTGCCTCTCAGGGCAGCATCTCGTCGAGGTCGGTCATTGACACGCTCCCGAACTATCGCACTCGAGTTCATCGACGGTGGGGTCTACTCCGCAGTCCGGGAAAGGGCCAGCAGGGACTGTGCTGCTGTCGAAAAGGGAGACGAACAGGTAGACCGGATCACCAAGATTGACGTGACCATCGTCGTTGATGTCGCTGGCGTCGACGCAGGGGGATGCAGGCCCATCACGGAAGAGCCACAGCAGGACGAAGATCCCGTCGGCGATGTTGACGGACCCATCTCCGTTTCCATCTCCCCGGATGAAC
>CAWLAN010000066.1:0-14578 GCA_963854815.1 Planctomycetes bacterium UBA1146 | reverse complement strand
GCCTGCTCGGGTGGACACGCCGCAGGGACTCCCGATGCACCAGATGGCCGTGTATCGGCTAAGGAGACCAAGTGCGAGAAGAGAACCTTCCCGACCAGGAACCTGAATCGGAAGAAAACGGCGAATCACAGCGAGGGCGCTGGACCCAGCGCCCATGGTTCTGGTTTTTCCTCATGCTGTTGCTGGTGGTCACCACCATGAACTATTTCGCGGGGGGGATCGGTGGTGGAGCCTTCGAGGTGTCATCCTCCAAACTTTTCGAAGAAGCGCGCAAGGGCAACATCGAGAAGTTGGAAGAGCTAGAACTCGATGTCTTTGTCGCGCAATTGCGGGTTCCCGTGGAGGTAACCGTGACCGATCTCGGTGGCGAGAAGTTTGAGAAGGCGAGCCGATTGCGTGCGACAATTCCTCCTGCTCTCAAGGGGCAGTTGTTCGAGATTGCTTCGCCTCGAGCTGAAGTTCTGTTCAAGGCGACCTCGGTGCCTGCCTGGCAGGTGGTCGTTGGAGGTCTGCTCCCCATCGTTATCCTGGTCGCTTTCTTCTGGTGGATCAGCAACCGTGTTCGTCGTCAGATGGGTGGGCCAGGTTTCTTTGGAAAGTTCGCGGGAAATCAGGCGAAACGATTCGAGCGAGGAGAAGAGTCCATCTCCTTCGATGAAGTAGCTGGTTTACGAAACGTGAAGATGGAGTTGCAGGAGATCGTCGATTTCCTCAGAGAGCCAGAGCGGTTCACCAAACTCGGGGCGAAGATCCCCAAGGGCGTGCTACTGGTGGGTCCTCCAGGAACGGGAAAAACCCTGCTGGCTCGCGCCGTTGCAGGAGAAGCGGATGTCCCCTTCTTTTCCATATCGGGGTCGGAATTCATCGAGTTGTTCGTGGGTGTGGGAGCCTCCCGGGTCCGTGAATTGTTCGAAGAGGCCAAGAAAAATGCCCCCTGCATCATTTTCATCGATGAGATCGATGCTGTCGGAAGATCCCGCGGCGCTGGTCTCGGTGGAGGGCACGACGAACGTGAACAGACACTCAACCAGATCCTGTCGGAGATGGACGGATTCGAAAGGAATCAGGCGGTGATCGTTCTTGCCGCGACCAACCGGCCCGATGTCCTCGATGCGGCACTGGTGAGGCCTGGAAGATTCGATCGGCAGGTAGTGGTAGAACGACCCCAGAAGGACGGCCGTCGCGCCATCCTCGAGGTCCATACCCGTCAGATGCCTCTGAGCAGTGAAGTCGATCTGGACATTCTCGCTCGCGGCACCATCGGATTTTCTGGCGCAGACCTGGAGAACCTCGCCAATGAGGCCGCACTGACGGCGGCCCGGAGTGGTCATCAGCGGATCACCCATGAGGACTTCGATCGGGCCAAGGACAAGATCCAGCTCGGCACCCTCAGGGATGAGGCGATGAGTGAACGAGAGAAGGAACTGACTGCTTACCACGAGGCTGGCCATGCTCTCATCGCGTTGCTGCTTCCTGAAACCGATCCCGTCCATTCGGTGACCATCGTTCCGAGGGGACGTGCCCTCGGAGTGACCCAGCAGCTGCCGATCGAAGAAACCCATAATTATTCACGCACCTACTTGCGCAACAGAATCGCGATTCTTCTGGGAGGTCGAGCTGCGGAGGATCTGATCTTCAACGAGTTCACCACCGGTGCCCAGAATGATCTGGAGCAGGCAACCAATCTTGCCGAACGGATGATCTGCCTCTGGGGGATGAGCGACAAGATCGGTCCCGTCTCTTTCAAGCGAGGAGAGGAACACGTGTTCCTGGGCCGAGAACTGGGGGAGACCAGTCACTATAGCGAGCACACGGCGATGCTCATCGATGATGAGATCCGAGCGATGCTCGAACATGGTTATCAAAGGGCCCTGAAGATTCTCGGTGAGTCACGGGAGAAGCTCGAGGTGTTGACCCGGGAACTGATCGAGAAGGAAGTCCTCACCGATCGGGAGATCTACGAGTTGATGGAGATTCCGGTTCCGCAGTCGCTGCTCGATACCCTCGCCGGGTCCCGTGACAAGGACGACCCGCAAGCCTCGACCGATTCGGAGCAGAAACCGTCCATTTCTCCCGATATCGATCCAGGATTGCTGGGCCTGGAAGGCGCCTAGCGACCCGGGATCTGCCGATCTCCCCATATCCGTGACTCCACTGTTTGTATCCGCAGTTGCTGGGTTGCAACCCAAACACGGCCCGTGCAGCATCGATTTCAGGGGATGGCATCGTGATCAGTGGGCGCTTCGGAGATGAGTTGACGTCATCGGGTGAGTTTCCGTGGATGCGCGAAAAGGCCCACGACGAGGTCGAGTTTCGTCTCGAGCGTCTCCGGCAACTCAGCAGCCTATATGCCGGTGATTCCCGATTCCCCTCCACCACATTGATCTCGCCCGAGGCACAAGGAACCGAATTCTTCGAGGACGGAATGACGCTCGATCGTTGCATCGCGCGCACCTCTCCCGACCCAGAACGCAACTGGGAGGTGTTGTTACCGGGAGGACTCCGAACCCTGGTGGGGCACTTCGCGGATCTGGCACGGTTGCTGGCAGTCCTCAACGAGGAGGGGATCCCGATCCTCGCTCTCTCGCCACAGGCGGTTGTCCTTGGTCACGGCGGTGGGTTGCTGTTGCGCGCCGACCGGGTTTCTCCAGATCTCGCCGAAAACATCGATGAACTTGCGAGCAGGATTGCTCCAGAAATCCTGCTCTCGACCCGGATCCCTCCGATAGACGAGTGTCAGATCGTTTATGCGTTGGCAGCACTCATCCACGAGTGTGCTCTGGGTCGTCCGCCCTGGGCGGGTCGGGGAGCCACCGAGGTCGCCGACCGGATCTTGTCCGGGGTCTCCATCGTCGATCGAACCGATATCGTTTTGGACCCGCCCGGACTGCTGGGCCTGCTGAGGGATTCCCTTTCTCTCGATCCGCAGGGAAGACCCGCCAGCCTGCGGGGGTTCGCGAGCATGCTTGACGCGGTTCGTGATGGGGCTCGCCCTCGTGCGCAGCGTCGCACTTCGGAAGTTGGTTCAGGCACCAAACAGAGGCGCTGGCAGCAGCTCGGAGCGGTGGCCTCGTTGTTGCTATTTGCCGGCTTCATCGGTCGATTTTCTGTTCATGAGCCGATCCTCGAGGATCTGGTCGAGGATCTGTCTGTTGCGATGCTGGTGAGACCGTTGCCGGTCCACGCTGAGGATGCTCCCGTCGATCCTCTCGGCAGGACGCTGCTGGAACTCCACGGAGAATCGGCAGGTGCGCTTCATCGGGCGACTCGGGTCCAGAGAGAACTGGCGTGGGTCGCTCTGCGTGCGGGAAAACTGCAGCAGGCTCGTCGAGCGGCTCGTTTTGCAGTTCAATCCGATCCGATCCGTCCCGGACCGTGGGTGATTCTGGGGATCGCAGCCCTGGAGCAAGGGGACCGAGCCGGGAGCATCGAACTGGAACGCGGACTGTCGCTCGCACCGCTCGATCTGTTCGATCGCTGGAGCATCGCTGCAGGTCAGTTTTACCTGCTTCGATTTGATGATGCCGCAACGACCCTCGCCACCATCATCGAAAACACTCCCGGCGATGCGGATGCCTGGTTTCACCATGCGCTGGCTCTGCTGCGCTCCGGGGATCATCTCGGTGCTTCGAATTCGCTCGCCCGATCGCGTCAGATTCGTCCGCTCGATGGCTGGATCGACTGGTTGTCAGCGGAAATCGCACTGACCGAAGGGCGTGAAGGGGAAGTGCGACGGATCCTGGAGGAGGCGACCGCTCGATTCTCCGCCTCCAAGGCGCTGGCATTGCGTGCTGGATCACTGTGGGACCGTATTGGCGATGCTCCTCGTTCGCGTGAATGGATCCGTTGGGCCGATTCTGATCGGTCCGAATCTCCCCACAGGGAATGGAGACATGGCGGCAGAATCGTCGAGCAAGGGCGCTCCCTGTTGCTGGTTGGCCCACCAGTTCCTCCCGAATAGTAGTGAATAAAGGCTCTTCGAGAGCGTCATCCCCCTCGACAGTGAAGCAGGACGCAATCTGGCATCCTCGACGCTGTCGAGAAAGGGGTCGATCATGTCGATGCGAACCTTGCTGAGCCTGTTGTTCTTGATCTCGACTTCGCTGCTGGCCGCTCCATCTGTGGCAGAAGCGGGCCTATCGAACAGAGCATCTGCAGCCAAGAGAGTCGCTGCATCGAAGAGATGCAGACAACTCGATGTTCGTGGTTGCTCTTTGCATGGTCACCAACATGTGATTTCTGCCGGGATCTTCTACTTCAACAGCAGAGGGTCGTGCTTGCGGCGACTCAACGGTGGAATCACCCAGATCTGGAGACCGGCGACGACCCGCATCGAGTATCGAATGGTGCCCGGTACGCCCCGCTTCCGGACGGTGACACGTTACCGGACTATCGTGAGAGGTGGAGTCCGGATTCGCATTCCCTACTGCAAAACGATCAAGATTCCCGGCATCACGCGCAGGATCGCCCAGCGGGTTCACGTGCCCGGAGCCTGGGTGCTCCACAAGCCGGTCTGCAGTCCCCGATACGGATCACGGTTCAGTTTCCTGCAGTCCCCACGGAGTTAGTTTCCCACCCCCTGTAGTTCCCGGGGCCGTCGCCGCTGGCCGTCGGCCCCGGGCCTTTCCTTGATCCTCCCCCTTGACCTGTCGACAACTGGTGGCCATATTTCGGCGTGCCCCGGATCTGAGTTTGCGCTCAGAGACCGGGACGTCCAGGATCCGGTCCAGGACCCGACCGTCTGGCCGAGTTGCTGGAGTGTGCTCACCGCCCACTCAGAGCACCCGCCCGAGAGCGCCTCCACACCGGTGACTGGATGAGATGATGGGAGCAGATCGATCCCTGGTGGATCGGTCGAGTGGGGGATGAGCTGGCGGCTCCGCTGCTGCAGGCAGTACCAGGATGGGGGAATCCGTCGGGGTCCGGCTCCAGGGTGGAAAATTTTGCGGAATCATTAGCCTCACCGGTGGTCACAATTCCGGTGATTTCGTGCGGCGATGGGCTCACGTCGAGGCCCCGATCATGTCGCCTGGTTCCGTGATTAGAGACGGTTTTCACCCCTGCCCCGGTTTATTCCAATCGCTGTCCTGCGCACACTGGCCTGCTTGTCCCTACGCAATTCATGGGCAGGTTCCGCATCATCCGTTCATTCAGACCCAAGCTTCTCCTCGCCGAGTAGGGACGGCGGGGAGGTCCATTGCGACCACAGCGGGTCAGGACCATCTATCTGCGACAAATCGCCGTTCGAAATCTTTACGCAGGGGGCTCCGGTCGATAGCCTGTCCGTCAGAAATCATTACGGTCCAATGGCCGTCAGTCTGACGGACCCGGAGGCATCATGATCGATGGAGAAGTTCCGGTACTGAGTTCTGAGGGCCAGGAGATGACTGAAGCTCCGAGGCAGCAGGCTCTGAGCCGACTTCGAGGATGGATCCACGACCGGATCGATCCCGAACCGCAGTCCTCCAGTCGCACCGGAACCCCCTGTTCCTTGCTGCTGGTCTCGGGCCCCGGCGGAGTGGGCAAGACGCGTCTTATCGAGGAAGCACTGTCGCTCGATGAGAGTGAGGATGACCGACCACAGATCCTCTGTCGACGAGTCCACTGTCACGAACGTCAGGGCATTCCGTTTTTGCCGGTGCTTCGTCTGATCAAGGATCTCATCTTCGATCATGGCGAGCACAAGGGACTCTGGCAGCGATATGCCCATGTACTGAGCCGGGTGTTTCCGGAACTGCAGGCGGAGGTGGGGGGGTCGAGCAACCTGGAACCTCTGCAGGGCAAGAGCGGGCGCATCCAGTTCCAGCAGACTCTGACGGGAATCCTCGCAGAACTATCCCGAGATCGGACTCTGATCCTGGTACTTCACGACCTGCATCGCAGTGATCCGGGAACCATCGAGTTCGTCGAGTACCTGGCGCGCAATGCCGCGCTCTCGAGCGAATCGGGTCGCAGCCAGGCTGCCATCGAAGGCTCCTCGAACGCTCGAGACTGGAAACACATCCGGGCACGCGAGGGGCGTTCTGGTGAGTTTGCCAGTTCCATCATCGAGGAAGATCTCGTCACCCCTCAGGCTCCCGATGCTCACGGACGATTACTGGTCATCGCTGATCATCATCTCGATTCGAGTCAGGTCACGGAGTCGGAACTCGGTAGCCTCTACCGTCAGCCCTTCTCTCGAACCATCGAACTTCCAACCCTGACGGTTTCCGAGGTGAAGGGCGTGGTCGAGACGCAACTCGGTAGCGAACCCTCCGAGGATTTCATCGAGACCATCGCTGAGGCGTGCGGGGGAAACCCGTTGCTGATACTCGAGATGTGTCGGTTGCTGCAGGAAGAGGGTGTTGCCAGCCAACTCTACGGAGAGAGTGTGCAGGCTCTTCTCGACAGTGCCGGGGATGGTTCCCTGTGTCAGGTTCTGATCGATCGAAGGCTCGATACCGTGCCTGCTCTCGAGCGTCGGTTGCTCGAACATCTGGCGTTGCTACGTAGACCCGTGCAGCCGTCCTTGCTGGTCTCCTCGACTGGTGTTTCTCAAGATCGACTGGAAGAGGCACTCGAGAGTCTCATCGAGAGGGGATTCATCCGCAAACATGCCTCCAGAGGTACCGTCAGGTATCACGTGTCCCACGAGATCCATCTGCAGGGAATCCGATCGGCGATTCTTCCGCAGGCAGCGCGGAATCTTCAGCAGGAACTGGGCCGGATTCTGGCACAGGATCCCCGAAGCAGTGATCCCGTGAGAGCCTTCGAAGTTCACGAGTTGCTGGCCGAAGGAGATGACCCGGCTCGAGCCATCGACTACGGAATCATCGCGATGCGCTTCTTCGCCGGTGCCTACGCCGAACCGCTGGCGATCCGCATCGGGCGTCGAATGCTCGACAGCTCCGGGGTCGACGGAGATGCCTCCATCCGGCGAGAGATTCTCAGTTTACTGGCGAAACTCGAGGTCGAGACGGGGCAGCCGGAGTCGGGAAAACTCCATATCAAGATGTTGCTCGAGGACACCGAACTGGCGCCCGAGGAGCGTATAGAGGCGCGTTTTTTCCTCGCCCAGATCTATCTTGGTCTGCAGGAACCCTTGAAGGGGATCCGGACGCTGAGTCGAATCAGTTCGTCCGATCTGGAGGTTGTGGGAAATCTGGCAGTTGTGCGGATGACCGCTCTCAGAGCGCGCCTGCGGCTACAGCGTCGTGACATCAAGCGAGCGATGAGTCTCTGTCTGAGGGCCCAGAAGGAGATCGAGGGGATCTCTGAAGGGAAAACTCAGCCGGAAGCCAGGGAGTTGCTGTGCCAGGTTCTCGAGATTCTCGCCGAGACACATCTCGCCCGGGGAGATTCCGTCGCCGCTCTCAACAGTTATCAGACTCTCCTGGAGTTGGTGGAGGAATCGGGAGACACGGTGGCGCTCGGGTCGGTTCTACGGACCATCGGTCAGGTTTACTACGAAAGAGGAAAATACTTCCGTGCTGCTCGTTACCTGTTTCGAGCCCGGGAGGTCGTGGAGTCTTCTCAGGATGCCCGTACCCTTGCGGCAATCTACGAGTTGCTGGGAAAGGTCTACCGCAACAGCGGCGATTTTTCCCGAAGCCTCGATCACTTCCGCCGTTGTCTCAATCTGCGCGAACGGATCGGCGATTCGCATGAGATTTCTCCGACCCTGAACTCCATCGGTAGTCTCCACGCCCACTCGGGGGATTACGCACGGGCAGTCCGGTTTTTCAAGAGGAGTGTCACAAATAGCGAGAGGTTTGGAAGTACCGCCGGGATCGTCCGTTCCTTCCTGCATCTGGGTTGGGCATGGTTTGCTCTGGGTGAGCGCAAGCAGGTCGAGAACCTGTCGAGGCAGATACTGATCCTTACACAGGAGTTCGAACTTCCGGAATACCAATCAGAAGGACACCGGATGCAGGGGAATCTGGCGCTCCTGAGAGGTGACTGGAAGAATGCAGATCGGGAATTCCGGAAGTCGCTGGAGATCGCTCAGAAGCGTGGCCTCGATCGAGTGGTGGCTGCCTGTCTGTTCGATCGCGCTCAACTTGCTATCGAGCGCGAGCAGTTCGAGGAGTCTCTCAAATTTGTCAGCAGAGGCCTGCTCACTGCGGAGTCACTCCAGTCGGTGCCGCTGATCGTACAGGGGCTTCTGACCAAGGGTGCCATCAGCAGGGAGCGTAGCGATAAAGGCCTCGAAAAAGCACTCGAGTGTTATGAGAAGGCCCTTCAGATCATCACCGGTGATTCACTACTTCCGCTGCAGTGGCAAATCAACTACGCCCTCGCCAGGGTCCACCAGGGGTATCACGATCTGCAGACCGCCCGAGTTCACTATGATCGAGCCGCTGCGATCATCGAGCGGATTGCCTCGCGGCTTCCTGAAGATATGCGCGTCGTCTATCTGGATGACAGGAGACGAAAGAACTTCTTTGCCGATCTGCGGCGGTTCAGACGTGAAACTGCTTCTCCTCCGCCAGCGATTGCCAGCCCTGCTCCGATGGCTGGAGCAACAAACGAATCGATGATCAGCACCTACTCGGATCCCTCACCCGATACTGATCGGTTGGCTGATCTGATCCGTGCCATGGACGGTCTGGGGACTTGTGTCGATCTTCGCTCCTTCCTCGAGGGAGTTCTGGAAGAAGCGCGGCGTATCGTTCCGAGTCCTCGTGGGTTCATCGCCGCGCAGCGAAAACGGCGCTGGCAGAGCCTTGCTGATACCGACATGGGACCACCCGAAGAGTGGCTCGGTCCCGATCAACTGCTTGGATCGCTCGCGCAGGAGTGTATCGAGCGAGGAGCAGCACTTCGCAGTGGTCAGGAAGGATGGGATCAGTGGGTCGATTCACATCCTCAGGGCCAGACGGTGAGAGGCAGAAGTTTGCTGGCGATCCCTTTCGAATATCCAGACCTGCTTTCGGCGGCTCTGGTGCTGGAACGACCTACCGCAGGGAATCCATTCCAGGAGAGTGACGTCGAGCAGATTCATAGACTTCTCATCCTGGCTCGTGGCCAGTTCAGAGCATTGACCCTCAATGCCCAGTTGCTCGAGTACGAGCAGAGCGAAATCGGTTCCCTGGCGGCTCTCGACGCCGATCTGGATGTCCTGCTCGATCGGCACCATAGAGACAAGGAACCGCTCGGATTCCTGGAAGTGAGCCTGCCCGGGCTCGATATCTTGCTCAGAGAACGCAAAGACGACCAGTTTGTGACACAATTGTTGATTCTGATGGAGCCGAACTTCGGTGTTTATCACGCTGGGGGAGATCATCTGGTGTGCGCACTCATCGGTCCCGGTGAGGAGGATCTGCGTCGAAAGAGTCGAGACCTGCAGCATACCCTGCAAGATCTACGCGAAGGCTTTGGACTCCCGGTCGACGCACCGGTCAATATCTTTTCACACTGGTTCCCGGCCGGATCTCCAGAGGTTTCGGAACTGTCTTCCAGTCGGATCGATATGTTCCGGTGTGGAAACAAGCCCGATCTCGACCAGGAAGTGGCTCGGTTGACCTCCGGGCAACTCTCTCTCAAGGAAGCGAAGGCGGCGCTCGAGCGTCGTTACATCATCGCGGAACTCTACAGAAGTGGTGGCAATATCACCAGAGCCGCCGAGGCACTGGGAATCCACCGACCCCAGCTCTCCAATCTGCTCAAACGCCACGAGATTCGAAAAGAAGACTTCGAGGCGGATTCACCGAAGAACCATGGTTCCGGGGCAAATCGTCGCGAGTTGCCCTGATGTAAGAAAGCGGGTCCCGACGCATTTGGCGTCGAGACCCGCTCCTGGATCAGAAAAAAATCTGAACTGACCTCTAGCAGACGAAATCGTGAGAGCGGACAGTCTTGCGACCATTCGAACTGGCACGCTTCGCGGCCTGTTCGATGGCGCGGTGCAGGATTTCGTTCAGGCCGGCGAGAGCATCGCCACCCACATTGACATCATGGACCTTGAGAGCTGCTTTTGCTTTGCTTCCGACGAGCAGCATTTCACGATCGGACATTGAGTCCCCTTTCTGACCTCGGACCGATTCCATCTCGAAACCGGAATACGAGGATCTCTAGCTGTGATTCCGTACCTTTCATGCTGGCTTACTGGATCCCCGTGTGATCCCACCAGCGCCCTGAAAACCAGTGCTCTCGGCATGTGCTCGTCACGGTACGAGCGAGTGCCCTGCTTCCCATAGATCGAAGGATAGCCACCAGATGGAGGCAATGGGAAGGGGGAATTTCCCCGAATTTGCTCGAATCGAGTAGGTATTGGCCAATTCACGGAAATGTCGTGAACCGAGGATTCTTCACGGTGCATCTCGAAGGGGACGAAATCAGTACGATAACCTTTTTTATTATCTAGGGTTACGTCAGGCATTGACGAATTTGGCCGGCGTTCTGGGACCATTCTCGAGGAAATTCGTGACTCCGATGCGCATATCCTGAATTGAGCAAACTTCACCAAAACAGCGCGCTTCTAGTGCGATGCCGTCCACAAGAGGCAGTCGACAACCTTCGATGATGGCCTTCTGGAGGATCTCATCGACGGCGCTGCTGAGGTGTCCGAGGTCTACCGATGGCAACGATTCAGGGGTCTCGATGGGGCCCCGCTCGATCACCGGAAGTGACTCCTGACCGTCGACCACCGCACGGATCCAGGCCCGGGCGCGTTCACGCAGTGCGCGTGGATCCCCATCGACTTCCTCGCTGATCAACCCGATGGCGAGCGCTTCGGCTGAAGAGACGGTACGACCGGTCCTCAGCAGTTCAGCAGCCTTCTCCACTCCGACCCAGCGTGGCAATCTCTGGGTTCCTCCGGCTCCGGGAATGATCCCAAGATTCACTTCTGGCTGACCGACCAGTACCTTCTGGCCCGAGCGGGCGATGCGCGCATTGCAGGCCATGGCGATTTCGTTGCCAGCGCCGAAGGCCAGTCCGTTGAGGGCGCAGATGACCGGTTTGGGGCAGTCCTCGATCGTCTGGACCGAACTCTGTGACTTTCGCGAGGTTGCTTCCCCCATCGAGGCGGAGTCGATCCTGGCGAGGAAAGCAACATCCGCTCCGGAAACGAACGCCTTGATGCCGAATCCCGACAGCACCACCCCGACGACATCGTCGTCCTGGGAGATGGCGCGGAAGTGTTGTTCGATCTGATCGAAAGCGTCCTGATTGAGCGCATTGAGCTGTCTGGGTCTGCGGATCGTGACATGTGCGATGCCATCGACGTCCTCGCGAAGCACCAGGGGGATCGAAAAGGAACTGCCCTTTCTGGCCTGATCTCGGATGCACACGGGAACTGGAAACCCGGGGTGGTCGGCGGCATACCGTTCGACCAGTTCGAGTGATTCTTGTACGCCGAGGGAGTTCATCAGGCCAAAAGGGGCTTTCATGTCGAGAGCGATCTCCACTGCCATGTTCATGTCAGCGATGTTCGAGATGTTGCTATCGACGATTTCCCCGACGATCCCGAAGAAAGAACCGAGCAATGCATCTCTGATGTGAGAGAAGGTCTGCTCGGATACATCGACTCTCTCCTGGCGCGCAGGGACTTCCCAGGGGGTTTCATCGGCGACAGCTTGCCGCAGGATCTCGGGGGTTCGGTACCAGGAGTGAATTTTCTGGTGATAGTTATCGAGACCGACGGCGGTGATGGGATTCCCACCGGTCAGGTTCATCGCTGTGAACGGACCAACGGTGTATCCGAGAACATCGCAGGCGACCTGGTCCACCTCCTTGGTGGAACCGATGCCAGCTTCCACCAGCAAGGCAGAAGCGAGGAACATCCCCTCGAATACAGGATCGAGCGCATATCCATAGCGACTCCGGACACGAATCGGAATCTTGCCGATGGCTTCGTAAAAGCCCGCCATCTCCGCAGTCAGTTGCTCCGATGTGTCGACGCCCGGAACGATCTCGACGATGGGGTTTCGCTCGGCGGGAAAGAAGTAATGGACCACCAGCGCTCGGCTGCGGTCGGACAGCCCCTCGAAGATCACTTCTGGTTCGAGGTGAGAAGAATTGGAGCACAGTATTGCCTCCGGAGAGACCAGGTCGGCAACCTGACGGAAGATGCGTCCTTTCAATTCCCGGTCCTCGGTGGCGGCTTCCACCACCAGATCACATCCTGCAAGTTGTCCGTAGTCGGAGGTGAACAGCACGTTCTTTTTCATCGCTTCGCCGTGTTCCGGTCGGAAAGCTTTCGCTTCGATCCCCTTGTCGACCTTTCGCTCCAGTTTGTTCTGACCCTTGCGAAGGGCTTCTTCACTGATGTCGACCACGACGATGGGAGTTCCCAGTGGAGCAAAGACCTTCGAGAAATGCAGTGCGATGTCGGGGCCGATTTGTCCCGAGCCGATGATCCCGATCCGATTCAACGGACGTCCGAGGATTTCGATGCTCGATTCACGATTCATCAGGGAACTCCTTCGGGACGCTACCGGGCCACCATGCGTGATCGAGGTGATTGTAAGGGAGCCGCGTGACACGGGCACCCCTGCCGCGCGATTTCCTGCTGGGATGGCAAGGAGGAACCCATCGTGTTGCGTTCGGCATCGGATCTACTGCCGAGGACCTCAGGAGTAACGATGATTCAGGCCGAACTGTCGGCCAGTATCCTCCTGATCCAATGACCCACCTCGACAACCTCGTCGGGATGGAGCGAATGAGGAGCAGGGTAGGTTTTCCATTCGAGCGGCCAACCAGCTTGCTCGACCTTTTTTGCTGAACTTTCCCCCAGCTTCACGGGTACCACCGGATCCCAGATACCGTGGCAACAGAGAATCGGTGTGACGGGAGAGTCCTGATCCAGTGGAGCCACCAGAGATTCGGGAAGCGGCAGGTAGCCCGACAGGACCAGGATCCCCGCCAGCGGGTGTTTCTGCTTCAACCCGACATGGTAGGCCATCGCTGCCCCCTGGGAGAAGCCGGCCAGGATCAAACGTTGTGGCGAGATTCCGGCCTCGATCTGTTCTGTCAGTAATGTGTCCACCAGTTGCGCGCTGTCGATGATCCCTTCTTCATCGGCCCTGCGATCGATGGAGATCTCGAGGATGTCGTACCAGGCTCGCATCTCCATTCCGTTGTTGATGGTGACCGATCGGATCGGGGCATGGGGAAAAACGAACCGGATGGGGCCGATCCCCTCGAGTCCGAGTTCGGGGATGATCGGCTCGAAATCATGGCCGTCAGCACCGAGTCCGTGCAGCCAGACCACGGCGGCTGTTGGATTCTTTCCGGTTTCGATGATTACTTTGTCCGGGGTATGGCTTTCCATCAGGGCGTCGGTCTCTCCAGTGAATCGAGGATGGGGATCAGCTCCTCCAGAGATCTAATTGTGTAATCGCCTCGAGGAACGAAGCGCTCCCGCCAGTGCTGTTCGTGTCCGTTGTCGACCCAGACGGTGGTCATGTCAAATTCCTTGGCGCCGAGGAGTTCCTCCGAGTTTCCATCGCCGACATAGATGCAGTCTTTTCCTTTGACTCGAAGAAGTTCGAGGACATGGCTGTACATACGAGGATCGGGTTTCCTTACGCCCAGGAAAGCGGAGATGGAACGAGCCTCGAAGAAAGGACCCAGAGGAGTCTGATCGAGCACTTCCGGTGCAGCACTGGAGCAGTCGGTGACCAGCCCCAGTCGTAGTCCCCTGTCGACGAGGACAGAGAGCACCTGGCAGGCTTCCGGTTTGGGAACGAGCGCCTCCCTGAGGAGATCCGTGTGCAGCCGTGCCGCCAGGGTGCGCTCTCCGGCCGGGGGATCGAGGCCGGCGGTTTCAAGGATTTCGTCGAACTGATGCTCTCCATCGAGAATCGCTCCGGTCATCCGTTCCATGAATCGGGGTTCCCACAGTTTTCGATAGTGTTCAGGATCGAGGCCGAGGGTCTTGGCGATGGATTCAGATGACTGTTCCCAGCAAGACAGGGGCAAGTTGGGGACCAGGGTGCCGAAAAGATCGAACAGAATCGCCTGCACCGCTTCCTCCTAGGATGCGAGGATGAGGCGCTGCAATCCATCGGGCAAGAGGTGCCATGCTGGACAAGCCCGGGAAGATGAACCAATAAATAGGCCCCGCGGCGATATGCATCCGCCGCGGGGCCTGTCGTGTCTGCAGGAATTGAGCCATCTAAGGCCCTATCCTCGTGGATTGTGATTCAAGTCCACATGTTTCCTCGTCTCATGCTCTGATCCTGCTACCACTGGTGTCGCCCCGGGAGGGGGAGAAGCCGAACCGCTGGCAGCGAACCTCCGTTGATCTGAGCAGATGAACGTATCGTCATTCGCCCGAGATCGTTCAGAGAATCCTAGCAATTGGTGTCGTCACTGTCGCAGACCGGCAACGTGTCGTCGTCCGTCGCATCGGGTCCATCGTCGTAAGGTCCCGGTGCCGGTGGTATTTCACCGAACTTGAAGAGCCAGTTGAGCAGGAAAACGGAGTCCGCCATGTTCAGAACACCATCGTCGTTGGCGTCGCAAGCATCGGGACACAGGATCGCAAGACCACTGAACTGGTTGGCGAGCATCGTCGCTGAGTCCGCCAGGTCGACCTTGTCGTCACTGTTGCAGTCACCACGCTGGAAGATCTCTTCGGGCACCACGTACA
>CAWLAN010000065.1:0-14637 GCA_963854815.1 Planctomycetes bacterium UBA1146 | reverse complement strand
TCGCATCTGGGCGATCTTCGAATCGTCGCCTGCTTCTGTAGTATCTTCCGGGGCCTTTTCGGTGTTCTCACCACCCGATCGAAGATCGACATGAAAAGCACCTGTTTCGTCATCGAGACCGGCCGCACCGGACCGCACGACTATGCAACCCGAAACCAGCAACAGCATCAGAAGTGACGGTATCCAACAGCGCATCTAACCTCCCTCGACCAGCAGTATTTCCCTGCGACCAGTTTCGCGCATCCACACAGCGAGGCAAGGTAAGAGACGAGACGATCGGGCGGATCGCCTCGTCGATTCAGTCACTGGAATCAGAGGTAGGGAGCGCCGTTTCTACCTGATCTGCGACGATCCTCACCGGATGACAGACCAGATCTTCGGTGGTCGGGCCATCCAGGACCGCACCATTGCTGGAATCAAAACAGGCCCCGTGAAGTGGACACTCCACCTGACCATCCTCGACAACGGCCCCCACCATCGAGGCATGGGTATGAGGACAGCAGTCATCGAAGACGGTGATGCGGGCCCCCTGGCGAATGACCATCAGTTCCAGGCCATCGACAGCCGTGAAGAAGGGCTCCTCTTCATCCACGTCATCGACGCGACAGACCGGAAACCACTGACTACCTTGTGGCGCCTCGTGGGTTCCCGGGAGGTCGCGGTTTTCAGTTGGCAAAATAAGGGTTCTCTCCTGCGTCATGGTCGGTCGAATCATGGATGTTTCGCACCTGGGGGACCTTTTGCCGAATCATCGTCTCGACCCCCTGACGCAACGTCACCGCCGCCATTCCACAGCCCTGACATCCTCCACCCATGTGGATGTAAATGTCATCTTCTTTGACATCGACGACCTCGATGAAACCGCCATGAGCGGCCACCATAGGATTCAGATCATCGTTGAGAAGGTTCTGGATCTCGACAAAAAGAGCCTTCTCGGCTTCGTTCATCTCACGAGTACGTTGACTGTGAACCTTATCGGTCTCCTCGAAATGACGACGGATCAATACGGCGGCGGCCTCCGCGATCGGTCCCCAGTCGACACCATCGACAGGTTTGAGGAGAGTCACGATGCTATCTTGCATCAAGACCGCCTCGATGCCTTCGAGTTCGACCAACTTGCCACCGAGTGGGCTGTCGCTGGCCTCTTCCACCGTCGAATAGTATTCCGGTGTGGTAGCGACGACCCGGTTCAATTTGATGACGCAGGTATCAGAATCCGATTCGCATGGTTCGACGTTGATTTGCAGTTCTTCGTTCATGTAATCCTCTCGGACTCAATGATGCCGCCTTCTGAACTTCCTCGCCACTACTCCTGCGGGATATTCGCCCGGTTTTTGTCGTTCGATTGGGTGTGGCGGTGCCATATTCCCAACAACGGATCGATATCGACAACATCAAGAAATATGCAAAGATCTGCTCACTACAAGATTGTACTCTCTGGGCTGAGAGGCGAACCGAAATGGAGCCCAGAAGCGCGCGCAAGATCTTTGATGACAGTTCGAAACGATGGTCCAGAGATGAACCGCGCCTTCTCTCGGACTGGACGGCCGTCCCTTCCTGCTCGAGTGGTGCCTGCCGGTTCAGGACAAGCGAATCCTCGATCTGGGCTGCGGTGAGGGATATTTCACTCGCCAACTCGCTCGTAATGGCGCCAAGGAAGTCATCGGGATCGACATCAGTCCGGGCATGATCGAGATGGCGTGCCAGAAAGAAAAAGCAGAACCGCTCGGCATTCAGTACTCGGTCGGGTGCGTGACCGACTTCGGTGATGTAACGGGATCGAAACCATCGCTCAGATGAGCAAATCGATGGCTCTCATTCACGAAAACCTGGCCGATGGCGGCCAGTTCATCTTCTCCTTACCTCACCCGGTCAATCCTTTTCTCTCCGGTGAAGATTCCCGTTTCCATTTCAAACGCTCGGGAGGATGGTTCACGGGGAGGGACAATATCTTCGAGGGTACGATTGCACTGAAAGATGGGGATACGGTCGCGGTGCGATGTATCCACAAAACCTTCGAGGATATCTTTCAATCTCTTCGCAACGCTGGCTTCAGCAAATTCCCTGAACTCAGAGAACTTAGCGTGACCAAGGATCTCCTCGAGCAAGATGCCGAGTTCTTTGGACCACTCAAAGACCAACCCTTGCACATCGCCATCCGTGTGGAAAGGTAAATCGATGCGCTTGCAGCGACCCCCCTGGCGCGCATCAGAACTGACACAAAGACCTGAACACGCGATGGAGTTTCCTGACGAAATCCATGAGGAGATCGTCGATTGGATCGAATGCTGTGATGTCGTGGTCGACGAAGAAGTCACGGCAGAGGACGTTGCCGCGATGACCTGTCTGGCAGACCTTGCTACCCGGGTGCGGATAGAACTCGTCACCGGAAGCGGCGTGGCGAGGATTGCCCCACCGACGAAAGCCGATTTCGACGATACTTTTTTGCGCCGCTACTATCTGGCATTTGGAGTGCTACTGGGAGATCCACTGGGGAACTACGGACGACTCTACGAGGTGAAAGACCGCGGCGGTGACTACACCAAGAGCGCCATTCCCGTCAGCCAGACGCGGGCCGCCACCAGTCTCCACACCGATTCGAGTGCGCTCGATGTTCTTCCAGATCTGGTCGGGCTCATCTGTATCCGACCTGCGCTGAAGGGAGGCTCCTCACGAATCGCATGCGCCATCCGGGCATACCAGAAACTCCAGCATAGCGATCCGCAGGGACTATCCTTGCTGGAGCAGCCACATCTGAGAGACATCGTCACCCCCGGTGCCGATCGCAGCCAGCGGATGAATAACCAGTTTCCGGTCTTCAGCGAACATTCGGAGCGCGGCTTCATCTGTCGCTACATGAGATTCTGGATCGAGAAGGGATACGAGAAAGCCGAAGTCCCGGTTCCGGATGGTTTGACGGATGCCCTCGACTCTCTCGATGGTTGCCTCGAAGAAGAGGATTCAGTCGCCAATTTTCGGCTCGAACGTGGCGAGATGCTATGGGTGGACAATTGCACCACTCTTCATGACCGTACCGAATACGAAGACGATGCCAACGCACCACGTTTGCTGCTACGACAGTGGGTGAAATACACTGGCTGAACGATTTCTGTTCATGTCTCACCAGGCCAAGCAGTGCAGTTGATCAGGCTCCGAATGTGGTGGTCGAGTTGCGATCACAGGCTCCCAGTGTTTGAGCACGCAAGTACAACCAGTCCCAGAATCCGGCGCGAAGAGCCAAAGCCTTGCGCATTCCCTTCAACAGATCGGTTCGCCCCTCCTCGGTACCCGCATAGTGACGCGAGATATCCCTCAAGGTCTCTTGATGATGATCATCGACCGCGGCATGCAGGGGAAAGAAAACCGTCTGCGAGGGGGGCACATTCAGGATCTCCAGCGCCGGAAGGAAGTGCTTGTACATGGTGCTCACTACAGCCTCGGTTCCCAGATCAAGAGCTCCGAGTGCCTCCGCCGTGGAACCACCCGAGAGAACCGCCAGAAACATCTCTCTCCAGCAGATCACCTCGACCGAATCGTTCTGAGCACCTGAATCCTCGATCCCTGCCGCCATGCAGAAACGACGAAACAGCGCCGGGTGAGGAATCCCATCGACCCACTCCTTCTCGACGCCGATCTCGGCCAGTTCCTCCAGTTCTCCTTGCTCGTAGATTCCTGCCTCCTCGGTGAGATTTTCCATCAAGGCGGCCCGATGCTCAGGCAGCTCGAGCCTTGCGATCACGGTGGTCAGGTAGCGAGGAAAATGAGACGAGTAGCCGTGGTATTGTCTGGCGAAGTCGGCCAGTGCCCACTTCATGTCGGGAAGTTCCCCGTTTCGCAAGGCCAGCAGGTAGGGATGATGAATGGCGCGATGAGAGATCGCTTCCTCGGTCACTGAGGAGAGGAACTTATCGAGGGTCACTTCGGATCCGGATTCGACATGAACTCGGCGACGGTTCTCGACGGCATGGACGAATTCCATCAATAGGTCAGGATCATCGCTGAGCTCTCTGAGCAGGTCGGGACGGTCGACCCGCAGGAGCACGCAAGTGCAGCAAGTCTGTACTGTGGCGGTTCTCGGACGCCGATCGATGAATGCGATCTCGCCGACCACATCTCCTGCCTCGATGGTCCCGACTGTAATGCCGCCACGTTCCACCTCTACCTGTCCAGACTCGATCAGGTAGATACTCTCATCGAAATCACCATCACGAATGAACACCTCTCCAGCTTCCAGTTCGACTCGATCAGCAATTTTGACAAATCGATCCACTGCGGCGGCGGGAATATGGTGACGGTGTGTGTCATCATCTGACATAGATACTCCTCATGGATGAAACGACTGAATTCATTCAGCAGGACTCTACCACGGCACCAAAAGTCCATCAGCCTGACGACTGATACAATAGGACCCAATTCACCCCACATACAAACCGCTGTTCTATCGAGTGGAGATCCCTACCAGCTCTTCGTCGGGACCTCCGATACGAATGCGATGGTAGGCCCACAACGCTACCAGCATTCCCAGCGCAGCCGATACGAGCACGACCCAGAACTGCGGAAGCAAGGTGTGCTCCAGTAGCAGCAGGGTGCCGGTGATGATCCCGACGAGCCCACCGAACAGGAAACGTGACCTCCAGCCCCAGGAAGCGAGCATCAGGGTACCCGCGACCGCTGCCAGATAGAGGCCTACTGCACGCCAACCGACCAGATCGAGGCCGTAGTAGACCCACTGTCCCTGTTCTGGGGTTTCGATGATCTGTGCCACGTCGGTGGCGTAGAAGAGCAGGCCCCCGAGGATATGAAAGGGTGCGATCCACTCGAGGATCCTGGCGCCTCGACGGAGATCGAGGCTCTTGCTGCGCTCGCAAATCCACATCATGGCGATGAATAGAACACCGTTGATGGCGTAGGCGAAGAAAGTGAAGTGTCGATCATCGACCGGCTCGATCAGTTCGAGTGGACCGCCAACATGGGCGAGTGCATCGAGAGAAAGAACCGCTACCAGCAGCACCAGCAGGTGGAAGGGAAGCGCCCAGCGTACTCTCCCCTGCTGCTCCAGTTTGAGGCCAAATGGCAACAGCAGGGCCAGCGGCAAGAACGCGACCGATTTCCAGCCGTCGTTTTGCCAGCCAAGGTAGTCCGATACGAGCAACACCGAGAAGTAACTGGCGGCGACGAGCAGGGTCGTGGTCCAGGCGAAAGCGGTCATCCGCAACCCACCGAGGGCAAACAGTGACAGTGCCATGCTGACCAGGGTCGCCAGCAACAACTGCTGGTTGGTGACGTCATCGACGGCCAACCCCGTGAATAGTTGTTCGACATCGGGCGGCACTACCGCCAGCCACGAGAAACTTCTCAAGAGCGAGATCATCGCCGGAACCAGAGCCAGTACCGCCGAACTGAGGAACACCGCTGACGCCATCCGGTCGCCCTTACGCCGGGCAAACTCACCGGCTCCGATCAGCAACAAGCAGATGGAGGTCGGTGCCAGCCAACGGACAAGTTCGCCCGGATCTTCCTTGAACGGATAGAAGGCGAACAACACCGTCGCCATCACTCCGATCCAGGCTCCGGCATAGAGCATGATCTGCTTGAGGGTCAAACTGCGAGCATCGGCGATCCAGTGGTCTTCTTCCTCGATGATGCGCCGATATACCAGATCGAGACGATCCTTCTCGTGCTCGGAGATCAGCCCCTGCTGGCTCCATTCCTGCAGGTCCTCACCATGACGGGTGATGTTGCGCTTGAGGATGTCACTGTAGAGAGCCGGACGCAGACGAATCGAATCACCGGCAAGGTAACGGCGTAGATCCTCATGAACTTGCCTGGCAGTGGGACGGTCGTCAGGATCCTTGGCCAGACACGCCAGACAGATCGCCTGTAGATCAGTATCGATGTCGCTATCGATCCTGCGCGGGAAGGTCGGCTCGAGAGAGGTGATTCCATCGAAGATCTCGTTGACGGTCGCGGCATTGAACGGCGCCTCACCGGTGAGGATCCGGTACATCAAACTACCGAAGGAGAACAGATCACTCGCTGGCGTCAAAGTCTCGCCAGCCACCTGCTCCGGTGAGGCGTAGAGGGGAGTTCCCTCGAACAGACCCTGGTGACGATCCTCCTGTTCCTCACTCAAGATCGCCAACCCGAAGTCGAGTACCCGCACATCCAGTTCCGGAGTGACCAGAACATTCTGCGGCTTCAGGTCGCGATGGATGATGCCCTGGGAATGGGCGACACGAAGTGCACGAGCCACCTCCGTCAATAGTTTTGCCTTCTGCGAGCCATTCAATGGCGCCGCAACACGGTCGATGGAATGCCCCTCGATCAGTTCCATGACGATGGCAGAGCAATCGCCTTCTTCCACCAGCGAATGGATGGTGACGATGGCACGATCTGCCAGTGCCGCCACGCGACGCCCCTCGGCGAGGATTCGATCGCGCCGCGATTGTGCCGTCCCCCTGCGCAGGACCTTGATGGCGACTGCACGGTCGAGGGCTTCATCCTGGGCACGGTATACCGTCCCCAGTGCGCCGCTGCCGATGACATGCTCGATGCGAAATCCCGAGATGGTTGGCACCTCGTCTGCATCGGCAGCCCCCCCGAGAATTGCCAGCGTCTCGATGGCAGAGCCGATGCGCGCCTGGATCTCGGGGCGCAACTCTTCCGCGAATCCGGCGAGAAACTGATCGAGATCGACCTCCTCGCCACGTTCTCGCAGATCGAGGAACTGAATCAGAGCCTCCTCGATGCGCTGCTCTCGCTGGGGGTCTTGTTGCCCGGATCCGGAGTCGGTCGTCATCTTCTACGCTTCCTCTTCTTGCTCATCCGCATCCTCCAGCAGTTGGCCGATCTCACCGCGGCGAACCTTGTCCACACAACCCGACAGACGCGCCACCGCCCGGTGAAAACGCATCCGGCATGCGTCTGCGGATATGCTCAGAGCGGCACCGATCTGTTCGAACGATTCTTTCGACCACAATCGGCGCGAGATGATGTCGTGGCTTTCATCATCGAGCAACTCGAGACCGAGATGAACCAGCGCCGCCTGCTCATCGAACTGAGCGGCGAAACTGGGCCGATCGCGGCTCTCCTGCGGGCGCTGCGGTTCGTGTCGACTGTCACCTGGCCAGCGTTCCTCACGCCCCATCGCACGCAACTGGGCGCTGTGATGATCGTGACGGCCACGGATCGCATTCTCGACGATGCGCCCCAGCAGTGCGCGAAGATGCTGGCCATCGTCGATGACGACCCGGGGAGCGTACTGGAGGAAATCGATCAGCGTCTGCTGGACCAGATCCTGGGTCTCCTCGCGCGCCCGCAGTTGCTGGCCGAGCCGCCTGCGCACGCGCTGCTCGATCCACGGCATGATGTGGCGAAGGAGCGCATCGAGGGCGTCGCCATCGCCGTCTCTCCAGCGCCTCAGATACTCGGATGTGTCTTGTGGATTTTCTCGCATCTCCTTGTCATCTAACCAGATAGGACAGCGGCTGTCCATTTTCAGAAAACCCCGTTCGGTAGCCCCGAAAAATCCCCTCATCGAGGTAGAGGACCACCTCGGCAGCCCCGCCAGGTCTGCTCCTTGAGCAAGAAGAAGGGAAATGAGTCATGAGAACGCGAATCCTGGTGCCGCTTGCACTGCTGATGCTCTTATTGGTCGGCTGTGATGTGAGGATCGACAAGTCGGCGTTGAGTCTCAAATACGACCCTCGCACCGACACCCTCGAGGGTGTTTGCATCAACGAAGGAATCTTCACCGTCAAGGACAAGGCAATCCCTGATGCCACCGAGACCATCATCGCCTGTCTCGAGGGAAAACGTAGCCTCTATTTCGGATACGGTCGCCATTGCATCGACTTTGAGGACACCGATCCGGAGGGCGAACCCGATCTGTTGTGGGCCAATTATCAGATGTACTTCGATTCGGCTGACATCTATCTCGATGGGCAAGGCCGGCTCTCCGCGGTGCAGCGTTTCCATGTCAGCCAGTTCTCCCACGTTCTCGACATTCTCAACCAGCAACTCAACCGAAACCTCATCGAGGATCTCGTTGACGAGCAGCCCAAAGAAGATGACAGCGATGGAGAACCCGATCAGCGCTCCATCGACTTGATGCTCCGATCAGCTCGCCAGGGAACACCCTGGTTCCGGCTCGACGGAAACGAATTGATCGGCGAAATCCCGATGTCACAGGAGTACTGGGCAGAGTTACGCAGGAGTCTTCTTGTTTCTTCGATGAAGGAGAGTCACAAAGGATCCTGGATCATGATACTGCAACTGATGACACAGATGAGTGAACTGAGCTGGGATCGGGATGCACTCCATTTTCGCCTCGGCGGCCTGATCGATGGTGTGGTCCATCTGGAGGAAGATGCTGACCTTGACCAGCAGTACAACAACCTTTTGCTGCAGTCGCTCGAAGATAGCACTTACCTCACCAACCCCGACATCGACGAGAACATTGTTCGCAACTGGCTCCATCCCCAGGAGTAGCCCGCACAAGAGCAGTAACGTTGATCATCGGTGCAGTTCGCTTCGAGACGGAGACCTCTCGCAATACCCTGGATGAACAGGTCCGGGGTTCGATAGGATCCTGCTCGGAGAGGACTGCCCCGTTGTCCCGGACCGATTCGATCACCACCGAACGACTACTGCTACGTCGCTGGTGCGAAGATGACCGCGAGCCGTTCGCCGAGATGATGGCCGATGTCGAGTTCAACCGTTACATGCCCGGCCCGTTCGATCGCAGCGAAAGCGATGCGATGATCGAGCACTTCCAGGACAACTTCGAAACCGAAGGCTTCGGAATGTGGGCGCTCGAGTTGCCCGGAAAAACTCCCTTCATCGGTTGCGTCGGCCTGACGGTGCCCCGCACTGCTCTCCCCTTCTGCCCCTGCGTCGAGATCGGCTGGCGAATCGCGCCGAGATTGTGGAACCACGGCTATGCCACCGAGGGAGCGCTGGCAGCGCTGCGCTTCGGATTCGAGCAAGCAGAGCTCGACGAGATCGTCTCCTTCACCGTGCCTGACAATCTCGCTTCGTGCCGGGTGATGGAGAAGATCGGCATGAGGCACGATCCTGACGGGGACTTCGAACACCCTGGGCTGGTCGAGGGTCACCCGTTGCGGGCCCACATCCTGTACCGGATAAAGCGCAGTTGAAGCCAGTCAGGCTCCGACCAGTTGCAGCGCTTTCTCGATGGCAGCAACAATCCGCTGGTTCTGTTGGGGAGACTTGACCGCCGTGCGCAGGGCATGAGGCCCCAGTTGGCTGCCCATGTCGCTCGCATCGCGCAGATGCACGCCCAGTTGCCGACAACTCTCCGTCACCTCTTTGGCGGTTGGTCCCTGCTGCGGAAGGAAGGTCAGCAGGAAGTTGGCCACGCCAGGGATCACCTCCAGACCCAATCGTTGCAGATCTCGACCCATCTGCTCCCGGGCCGTAGCAGTCGCCCGGTATTGCTGCTGGTAATACACCGGATCCTCGAGCGCCTTGACCGCCGCCACCTGGCCCGGGAGACTGACCGCCCACGGTGGCGTCAACGCCCGCAACCCTTCGAGTAGCACCGGCGATGCGCACAGATATGCCGACCGAACCCCCGACAGGGCGTAGACCTTCGACATCGACTTGCAGACGACCACATTTTCCCTGTGACCGGCGAATCTCTCCAGCGACTGATCCTCTCCCACGTAGTCGATGTAGGTCTCATCAATCCAGAAGCGGGTGGTTGCCGGTGCCGTTTCGATGAGTGCTTCCAGTTGTTGGCGTGGCAGGTGTCGACCGGTAGGGCTGTTCGGATTGACGATCACCACCAGGTCGAGATCACCACCGGCGAGTCGTCGCGCCAATGCCTCATGGTCGATCTGGAAACCGTCTTCTCGCTCGAGTGCAAAACGCTCTACCTGACAGCAAAGTACCCGTTCACAGACATGAAAGTACTCACCGTAGGTCGGATCGAGCAGCAGCACCCGGCTCTCTGCTGTGAGCCACTGATCGAACGCGAGGAAGATCAGACAGGATGAGCCGGCACCTGTCAGGATGCGGGCGGCGGGGATTCCGCGGGCAGCGGCGATCGCCTCGATAAGACCCTCACAGCCGGTCGGAGGAGATGTACGCACCAGCCAGTCGAGGTGTTCGCCGAGGGTCGACAGCACTCCCGGAGCGGGTGCGAACCAGGCATCGAGCACGTCGGCATTGATGATCTCCTGGCGACGGGACAGGGTCTGGAAATCCTCCCCCACATCCTTGAAGAAGCCGCCACCATGAAAACAACTAGCCGGTCTACGAAGTGGCACCGTCAGTTGCCAATCGACCGCCTTCTCGATCCGCGACAGCATCTGAGGGCTGTCTTCGACCACCTGGCGTGCCTGTTGCACGGTGGCACTCATCAGCCGGAAGGTCACAGCGCCCCGGGTCAATTCGATGCCATGATCTTGAAATCCGCTGCTTCGATAGATGGAGGCGATCTCCGTCATACCGATCACCATCATGCGTTGCCCGCCACTGGCCTCTACCATGCGAAAGGCGGCATACATCAGTGCCGGAGCCAGCAGCGTTCCTCGATGACCGGAGACCACGGTCAGCAATCGGACCTCGTAGAGTGCTGCCGAATCGTCGAAGGGCCACTGCTGACGGGGGAGGTAACTGTCGAGCGAATATTCCCCCCCCTCGGGCGGGGTGATGCTGATGTACCCCGCCAACTGGTCATCGATGATCGCCACGAAGTAGCGATTGAAGTCATCGAGGTGGTTCTTCAGCAGCCCATCGGGGTGGATGTCGTGCTGACCCAGTTCGACTGCATAGACGTCATGGCGGGAACGATAGATCGCCTGGCGATCCTGCTCGGTGGCCTCCCTGAGAATTGCCCTAGGGGAGGACGGAGATTCGAGGTTGTTGGTGATCTGATCGATTTTTTCGCTCTCTGACATCTCCTGAACCGTTCTTGAAATGGCTCCCCGGTGCAACTCCGCGGTTCTTCTCCACCCACGGCAATGACATCAACAGGCTGCTGTGATCTACGGACGAAAACACCGCGGCATCCTGAGGGATCCCGTTTACCCAAGAGATCCTATAGGGAGTCCCTCGAGACTGAAATCCCCTCGATCGTCAACTCTTCTCAGCAAAACAAGTTCCTCGTGACAGCTCGAATATGTTGGGGAGTGGTTCCACAGCAGCCCCCGACGATGCACGCCCCCGCCTCGATCCAGGAGGCAGCATATCCGACATAATCGTCCGGGTGGATGGCATCCGATGAGATCCAGCTTCCATCTTCATCTGCATGGCCAATGTTGCCGTAGGCGAGGATGGGAGTCTCCGGTAGCGCTTCCCGTAACAACCTGACCTGATCGACGATCGCGTTGGCAGCGACACAGTTGACACCGACCGCCCGTGCGTCCTCCAGATCCGACAAAATGGCTGACAGTGGCTCACCACTGAGCAGCACGCCAGGCGGCCCGTCACTGCGGGTACAGAAACTGATCATCCACTTGCCGGGAGCCACCCGACGCGCGGCTTGCACCGCAGCGCGCGCCTCGCCCAGTTGGTTCATCGTCTCGATCAAGATCAGGTCCGCCCCTGCAGCGACCAGGTGCTCCATCAACTCGGTATGTTCACGCATACAGGTCTCTTCATCCGGCACCAGGTCCGGCCGGTAGCAATCCTCGAGCGGAGCGACGGAACCGAGCACCAGAGCATCCGGACGCTCCTCATCGCGAACCCGCATGGCGATCTCCACCGCCTGTCGGGTCAATTCTGCGGCGCGTTCTCCCAGTCCAGCCTTCTCCAGCGATCTACGATGGGTGCGGAAGGTGGCAGCGGTGATCGCCTCCGCACCAGCGCTGAGGTAATCGCGATGAACCTCTGCCAGCACCTCGGGAGCATCGAGCAGAGCGCGGCTCGACCACAGCGGCAACGATAGATCGACTCCGCGCCGGTCCAACTCGGAACCGGTCGCTCCATCGATGCATCGCAACGTCAATTGTTCATTCATCGAGACTGCTCCCGCTCGTAGAACGCCAGTGAAACGATTCCAGAATCACTCATCCGAGATCTGATCGGAATCGATATCCGGATGGTAAACAACGACTCGCTAGTGCTCAACTCGACGAAACAGGGTGCTGCTGCTTCATTGCTGGCCAGCGACTGGTTCGATGCCTCTCTCCGGCGAGCGTGATACGATCCTTCCATGAAGAAGGTCAAGATCTCGCTCCTGCCGATCTCGAGCGCGCTGGTGGCAATCCAGTTGCTATTGCTGCTGCCTTCGGTCCTGTGCGGCCTTCCGCCAGAGGATGAAATCGACTACGACCGCTCCATCCGTCCCATCCTCGCTGATCGCTGCTACCCCTGTCACGGCCCCGATGCGCGGGCGAGAAAGGCGAAGCTGCGACTCGATCGGCGCCAGAACGCCACCGCCGAGCGATCTGACGGAGCCCCGATCGTCCCCGGCGACCCAGCCAGCAGCCTGATGATCGAGCGTCTGACTGCCATCGATGCCCAAGATCGGATGCCCCCCCCCGAATCGAAACGGCAAGTATCCGATGAGGAGATCGAACTGCTGCGAAGGTGGATCGAACAGGGAGCCCGCTTCGATCGCCACTGGGCTTTCAAAGCGCCACGATCGCCGGAGCTCCCTGCGGTTCTCGATTTGAAGTGGTCACGTCAACCGATCGACCGGTTCGTCCTTGCCCGGCTGGAATCAGCAGGCCTCGCCCCAGCCGTCGATGCAAATCGAGCCACCCTGGCGCGCCGCGCCTCCTTCATCCTGACCGGACTCGCCCCCGACCTGGAGGATCTGGACCGCTTTCTCGCCGACGATTCGCCGGATGCGTGGCACAAGTGGGTCGACTCGTTACTGGCATCCTCGACTTTCGGCGAACAGATGGCCACCCACTGGCTCGATATCGCTCGTTACGCCGACAGTTACGGTTACCAGTCGGATGTGCACCGGCAGATGTGGCAGTGGCGCGACTGGGTGATCGACGCTTTCAACTCGAATCTCTCGCACGACCAGTTCATCACCTGGCAGGTCGCCGGCGATATGCTGGAGGATGCGACCCCTCGACAGATACTCGCCACAGCCTTTCAAAGACTCCACCGGCAGACCAACGAAGGCGGGAGCGTCGAGGAGGAGTATCGCATCGAGTACGTCGTCGACCGGACCCAGACCTTCTCCACTGCATTCCTCGGGCTCACCTTCGAATGCGCTCGCTGCCACGATCACAAGTTCGATCCGCTGAAACAGCGAGAGTTCTATGCGCTTTCTGCATTCTTCTCCAACATCGATGAAAGCGGGCTCTACTCTCATTTCACCTCCGCAGTGCCGACCCCGGCGCTGGCGCTGATCGACCAGACAGCCACGGATCGCATCGCCGAACTCTCGACCCAGGTGAAAAATGCCGAGCAACACCTGCAAGAGGTGGAGGAATCGCGGCGCGTTGCCTTTGACCTGTGGCAACAACAGCAAGAAGGTTCCTATCCGGCCGCTATTTTCACCGATGTCGCGGGCCACTTCTCCTTCGACGAGATCATCGACGCCAAGAGCATCAACGACATCGATCCAGAACACCCCGCCAAGGTTCCCGCAAGCCTCACTCTCAGCGAAGGGGTCTCCGGTAAGTCGATCCGGTTGACCGGTGACGATGCACTCGTGTTCGATGGTCTGGGTGCCTATAGCCGCAACGATCCCTTCAGCATCTCGCTGTGGATCCGGCCAGAGCACCACATGGAGCGGGCGGTGATCTTGCACCGATCGAGGGCGTGGACCGATGCCGGAAGTCAGGGATACCAGCTCCTCATCGAGGACGGTCACCTCAGCGCTGCGTTGATCCACTTCTGGCCCGGCGATGCCATCGCAGTTTCCACCACCGATCGGATCAAACCAGGGCAGTGGACTCATGTGGTCTTCTCCTACGATGGATCGAGTCGCGCTAGCGGAATTCAGTTGTGGATCGATGGCGACAAGGCAGAAGTCGAAATCGTCCGTGACCATTTACGATCGCCCATCACCGGCGGTGGCCCTTACTTCGCCATCGGAGAGCGTTTCCGCGACAATGGCTTCAAGAATGGGCAGGTCGACGAGATGCACATCTTGAACCGGTCCATCTCTGCGCTGGAAGTTCGAAAACTGTTTCATGACGTCGTGGATGCGGGTTCAGAATTCGCCGTCAACGATGAGGGACTCTATCGCTGGTGGCTGTTGGCCATCGATGAAGAGTGCCGAAGTGCTCGCTTTGAACTGACCACGACTCGCAAGGCACTGGCAGCCTTCACCGATTCGAAGCCGAGGATCATGGTGATGAAGGAAATGCCCACCAGAAGAGCAACGCACTTGCTGCAACGGGGTCGTTACGATGCTGCTGGCGAAACGGTCGAGCCCGCTGTTCCGGGTATCTTGCCTCCGATGCCGGATGGAGCATCGAAAGATCGTCTGGGCCTGGCTCGCTGGCTCGTCTCCCCTGAGCATCCGCTGACAGCACGGGTTGCAGTGAACCGACTGTGGCAGATCGCCTTCGGCCAGGGGATCGTTCCCACCTCGGAGGATTTCGGTACCCAGGGAGTTCGTCCTTCCCATCCACAACTGCTCGATCATCTGGCCCTCGACTTCATCGAAAGCGGTTGGGATGTAAAGAGGATGCTGCGCAG
>CAWLAN010000064.1:0-14644 GCA_963854815.1 Planctomycetes bacterium UBA1146 | reverse complement strand
CGGGAGTCCTGGCGGGCGAGCAGGTCCACCACCAGGCCCGTGAATCGCACAATCCGCACACCCTCGAGATGTGCTGTGCAACTTTCGAGCCAGCCGATTCTCTCGTCGGGTGTGAAGATCGTTCGCT
The DNA here is from genome assembly GCA_963854815.1 of Planctomycetes bacterium UBA1146. Taxonomy (GTDB): domain Bacteria; phylum Planctomycetota; class UBA8108; order UBA1146; family UBA1146; genus UBA1146. Next base: position 14,517 of record CAWLAN010000064.1, on the reverse strand, counting down.
TGTCACGATTGACCGCAACAGCCACGACCAGTTCTCCGAAAAGTCGTACACCACGCTCGATGAGATCTATGTGTCCTCGATGCGGCGGATCAAAGGTTCCGGGATAGACTACGGGTCCCGTCATCGATCCTCCTTCATCAACGGAAACGACCCGAATGTGTCGAACCAAACCGTGAACCCCTCAAAGCACCCATCATTTCCGGCAATCCTATATCGATCCGGAAAGTGGTATCGTCGGTTGCTCCTCGCTCGACATCGAGACTGAACATCATGCGGAAGGTGCGGAAATTACGTCCTACTTCCCACCAGTGTCCGACCGGCTTCTCACTGATGGCATCGTACTCGACGAAAAGGCCCATGTCCCATCGTGGCGAGGCATTCCACCGTCCGCCGACAAGCAGCGTCTCCTGGGTATCGGGCCGCTCTCGCCAGGCGATCTCGAACAACCCGGAATCCACATCGAGCCAGCGCAATCCACCATTTCGTTCCAGATAAGCCCCAGCACCGATATCGCGCGCCATTTCACCGAACAGACTCCACCCATCCGTTCTATGAAGTACCAGTTCAGCGAGCAGGTTGCCCCAATCCTCGCCTCCATGATCGCGTCTAGCACTGGGATAGTAGAAGGCCTCGACACGTGCTTCGGCGATGGTGCGAGTCCCCATTCTCTGCAACCTTTCCCGATCGGAACGCGGGGCACGAGTTTGCAGTCTTTGCACGACCGACAGATGCACTTCATCGAACAGATCGATGGCATCTACATCATCGATTTGAATCGGTACTTCGCTGGCGGCAAGGGAACTATCGAAGATGCTCGAGTAACCGGCGGTGATGTCGATGATGTGCCGTAAGCCATCGACGTCCCACTTCTTGTTGCGAACATCGAAGACTCGCGAAAGTCTGGTCGCCGCCTGCAATCCGGTGTGAAACTGAGTTCTCTCCACACCATCGAAGTCGGGGGAGATCCAGTTGGTCCAGCGAACCCCCGCACGCGGTACCCAGCGCACCCAGCGAGAGGTCCCGAAAGGGAGCGAGAATTCGGTCCGGACATCCGCCCTGCGCGTCTCCAGTTCCGGATCTTGATCCTCACCGTTGGGTACTTTTGCTGGCCGCAACCTGAGATCGGACAGGACGAGATCCGCATCCCAACGTAGGGGGTCACTCAGTTCGGCATCGAGCACACGAAAAGTGAACTCCGGTCTCTTCTCGAGGACGCTGAGGTGGTCCGACAACCGTACCTGACTCATGGCGGTCGCCGCATATTCCCCGGCGAAAACCTGACGGATCGAGAGAAAGTTCTCCGGGTCCTTCATCGCCCTCGATTCGGCACGGAAGAACTCTTCGATGAAACCCGCATCACTGGAGGTCGCCAGCTCGCCGTCGATCAGGGTACCGACACCCAATCGGGCATGAATAAATGCCCTCGCCCGGGATCGATCGGCATCGTCGATGGCGTCTCCGTTGCTATCGGTCAGTGCCTCGTCCTCGATCGCCCAGTAAGAACCATAGCCATAGAGTTCCAGCCGCCCGTCAGGCTCCTCAGCCCAGCGGCGCGGATCTCTTCCCAGTTCGAAATCGAGACCCCAACCGGTGCCCCGATCGGACAGTGAATCGATCCGTGGCGTCAGATCGATCTCGTCCTCGAACCGAGTCGGCAGCAGAAAATCTCCGTTCCAGGAAGTGTCGAGGCGAGATCCGAAGCGGGAAGAGTCGGAGATCCGAATATCGCGTAACGGGAAGGAACGCCCCCAGCGACTGTCCCAGGTGGTACTGGGTAACGGGAAGATCGGAACCCCTCCGATTTCGAGATGAGCATCCTCGACCTCCAGCAGATAGCCACCAGGAAGATCCTCATCGGCTCTCTGATCAACCTCCCTACGCGCGCGTGCCTTACCCTTCTTGGCCACCAGAGCCCATTGGGGATCGAAGAAGTCGTCGGTGGTGAATACGATCCCTTCTCCCTCGAAATCACGGAAATCCTCAACTCTCAGGTGCTTTGCCTGGACACCGATCTGCGCCCGCGGAAGACCCTCGACCCTCACATCGGAAACACCGGAAACCCACGCTTCGGCGATCAAGCGCGATCGCTGCGGATCGTCGAAGGGAAGCACTCGGAGACGTTCGATAAGGTTCTGGCTCAGTCGTAAGCGTGCATCGGAGAGCACCATCCGGCGAGTATCGACCTCCAGAAAGATGGTCTCGGCCCTAAATGATTGCTCACCGCGATTCAATATCACCTCTCCGAGGGCCAGCACTCGTGGATGGATCGGCCCACTATCAGGATCCACACCGTCGATGAAAATCCCGATGGCATCGGCCCTGAGCGAAAATCCCTCACCCTCGAGTAGTACGTTTCCCAGCACCACCAGCGAACGAGCGCCACCTTCGGAAGAGATGTCTGCCTCGAGACGATCATAGAAGATGGAAAACTCCTCGTCGGTGCCGAACAGACCTCGTGCACGATCCTGCGCCTCGACGATGGTAGGCATGAGCGATGCAACGGCAAGAAAGCCCAGCATCCAGACCAGCAACAGGGCGCCCCGATAGGCATGGAAGTGGATGATCAAGAAACTCGCCCCGCCCCGGTGAGATGTGTACCCGGATCGGCCCGATAGGCTCACCCACAGCGGAGAGTATTCCCCCGGACATCGAGAAATCCCGGCAACCCGGGCACGGTAGACGCTCGCCGTCGAGGAGTCAACGCGAGCGAATACTCACTGGCGCTTTGGTGTGGAACGGATCCTGACCTGAAGCAGGAAGTTGACGAGCAGGTTCTCGATGGTGGCCTCGTTGTCGGAACTCGTTTGCTTGCCGAAATGAGACAGAACGTGAACCACTCTGCCCTTCTTCAGCGGAAAGGTCACCGCCACCGCCCCTTCACCGCAGGCGATCTCGAGTTCCTGGCTATCGATGAGGACCTGCACCTTTTTCGACTGGATATCCAGAGCGGGACTCTCCTTGTCGATCTTCCAGCGATGCTGGACGAGGCGGATGTCGGGATCTCCGATCTCCTCGATGGATGTTGAATCATCCTCGCCGACTGCCGTCTTGCCCCGATCCACATCGACGTCGCCCGGGTCGTCCTCGACGGACGGGTCGTATTCTTCGAGATCCTCGTCGTCGTCTTCATCTTCGTAATACTTGCGACGCAGTGCCGAGATATCGACGGGAGGCACAAACACTCCTCGCAACAGCGGGTGCGCGGTCATTCCACGTTCCGGACGGACCCCAACATCTCCCCCCTCCAGCGCGGTTCCCGAGCGCAGAAACTTGCTGAAACCGATCTCCAGGATCTCCACCAGGCCCCAGTCCTCGGTGAACAGATATCCCCCTCTTTCGACGAACTTCACCAGCTTATCGATGGCCTGCTGCTTCATCTTGAACTGAACGGTGTCGTGCGGGGCGGGACCTAAGCATCTGTGCAAGCGTTTGCCGGTATAGGCACCCGCTGTGTGACCTGGGCTTTGACAGAACTCGTGAATCTGGGTGCAGTTGACGAAGATGGCAGCAACACCGTCGAGTCGGTAAGAGGGCTTCTCCAGTTCGCCCTTCTCGACCACCTCATGAGGGATTCTGATGCGCTGGAGAAGATGCTCGATGTGATCGAAGTTGGTATCGTTTCCGTTGGCAGCGGTCGGTCCCTTGATCACCAGTACCGATCCGGCAGGCATCTGCTCGAGGCCCAGAAACTGTCGGGCACGAACCGGATCGAGAGGACGGGCCAGACCGGTGGTCGGGGTGTGATCATCGGCCTCGTCTCGTATCACCTTCAAGCCCTGTTCTCTGGCCTTGGCCCACCAGCCTTGCCAGTTGATGAGACTGTTGCCGAAGGTTTGCTTGGTCAACGCCTCGAGAGCTGAAATGATGGCGAGTTTCAGGGCGGTTTCAGGCTTCTTGCCGCCGCGATCCTTGAGGTCTTCTCGAGCCAGCACTGGCAACAGGATATCGACGGTCCTGCGCACGGGAACCTCGGCGGCGATGTCCACCGCCATCAGTTGCATATCCGCAGGACAGTCGGCCAGAACCCGACGAATCACTCGATTGACGTATTTGGAATTGCACTTGCGCAGAGAATTCAACAGATCCCTGGAGATCGGTTTCGAGCGGTATCGGACGACGAACTCGCCCATCTCGGTGAAGGCATCGGGGCCCTTGAAACCGGCGACTCCCTGGAGCAAGAACCAGTAGATGTCATCGGGTCCTCTGGAGAGGGAGGCGGCAGAACTGAGTACCGCCGCTGCTGGCTCTCGTCCAGGCATCTTGCCGATGGTGCGTAACACCTCCGCCAGCGATGCGGCATCTCCCGACAACGCTGCCTGCTGGACCAATTTTTTCAGTTCTTTGACAGTGAGAGGATCTTCTTGAGACACGATCATCGGTGCACTCGCCTGAAGCTGTGAAATCAACAGGAGAGGAGCTCCTGCGTATACTGACAGGATCAGTAGCACCAGGAGAGACACGGGTAGCCAGCAACGCAGCGAACGGGACATCCGTACTCCTGTTCAGACCGGCACAAGGTAGACAACCACCAGCGGAACCGCCTGCATTGTACCCCCGCAACAAGGTCCAGAGAATTCCCTTACTGCTCACCCGATTCCAGCAACCTGCGAACGACAAAGGAGATGATGGCATCATCGCGGAAAGTGGGATCCATCTTGTACCAGACCACTTGCCCCTCGCGGTTGATCGCCACCATGGTTCCCCCTCCGATGGCGCAGTTGTAGTCCCGATAACTGGGATACTCGGCATCGAGATCGATTCCGACCGGAAAGGCAAGACTCAAACCTGAAGCAGCAGTCGCAAGTTTCCCCATCTGTCCGGGCAGATCCGACTTCCCCTTGGGAATCGCGATCCAGGCGACGCGCAGGCCATCGACCCAGTGGGCAGTGTAGAGTTTCTGTAAATTCTCCAATGTCGAGATGTAGCGATTGTTGTTGTAGGGAGCAAAAAGTAGCAGGATCACATTGCCCTGCTCCTGGAGCGGATCGAGCGAGACATTGGCAATCCAGCCATCACCGAGATCGAGAGTTGGAGCCCGATTGCCGGCAAGCCGTACGAGGCTCTCGTAAACCTTCTCGGTGCGAGTGAGATAGACCTGTCCGACATTGGTGATCTTCTTATCGTCCTGTCGCTGTTTCAGCAATTCCATCTCTTGACGGAAACTGGCCTCTGCAGCGCTGTAGTCACCCAACACGAACGAGATGAAGCCGAGCGAGAAGTTGATCTCCTCGTGATAACGCTGGAAGTCCCTACGACATTTTGCGCTCACTTGCACCAGTTCACCATTGAGGACCACCGGATCCCCCGTAGCCGCTGAATGAATCACGTCTTCGATCGATTTCCACCACATCAGAGCATCCACCATGCGCCCCGATTCCATCAGAGCCTTGCCGCGCAGGTGCAGGACATGGGGCAACAAATCGGAATTGACATGATTGTCGATGAAAGCATCCGCGGTAGAGAGCGCTCCGCCGTGGTCACGGTCGCGGATCTGAGCATTGAGTAGCGCACACCTGATCACGTCACGCTCCTCGACGTCGGGACACTGGTCGAGTACCAGTTTGTACATCGCAATCGACTTGGCGTACTCCCGGGAATGCCAGTAGGTGTCCGCCTTGAGGCGATTCACCTGGCAGTCGACCGTCTCGCCCTCGGGGGTTCTGGTGACCACTTCATCGAGCAGTCTGATGATGCGCGCGAAGTAATTCCTGCGCATCACCTCGACCCATTTCGAGTCTGGATCGGTACCATTGCGATCCTTGTAGAGACGACTGGAGTCGATGAAGGTTCGACTCGAGTTCATGATGTAGAGCTTGCAAAGTACCGCGATCACCTCATCCCGGTGAGTGCCTTTGGCGAACTCGGCGAGGTAACGTTCCCCCTTACCGAGGGTCTTGTCGGTGAGATCCTGGATTTCACGAACCGTCATCCCCTTGGGCTGACGGACATTCTTCGGGATGCGAGCGGCAGCAGTGATGATCTCCTGGGCGAGTTTCTGTTCCTGCTCGTCCTCGACAACCTCGTCGATGACCGCTGCAGGTGGCTCCGGTGGGGAAGCCAGACCCAGCGCTGTGGCGCCCTGACTGCCGAGCAGAATATGGAGCACACTGACTGCCGTGAACAGCAGCGCAGCACAGATGAAACGTGGGATTCCCACCCGCAAGAGCGGGCTCGCCGAAGGCCGGGAAAAATCATTCTCGATCATGTTCGTTGCCTCCAGGAAGTCTTGGCAGAGGGATCCCCCGGCGCGGGTTGGGGTTCCGGACCTCGACACAGATAGGATATACAAATTGGCGCTTGAATGCCAATCTGCCGCTACTTGTACACAGGTATCCTCCAGCGACCTGAATTCGGAATCGAGCTAGGGGCGTAGATCGAGCACTCGCTCCTCGGTACCACTGAGGGTGATCTGCCCGCGAGGTTCCTCCTCTGGCCCCTGTTCGAAGGCGTCGAATTCGACCTCGTAACTGCCGGCCGGCAGACCCTGGATGAGATACTCTCCGAAATCATCGACTCTGGCACGTTTCGTCACCGGTCCACGGGCATAGACCCGCCCGTTGCTGAGCAGATCTCCGGACGAGTCCCTCACCCGACCCCGCACGGTCGCGCCCTTCTCGAGCACCACTCGCACGCGCGCACTTCCTTCGATGCGCTTGACCACCGCGACCGATTGGGCCGGGATGTAATCGGAATGCTCGATGGTCACACGATAAAATCCATCGGTGAGGCCGACCAGGGTTCCACGACCATCTCGATTGGTGGTGGCGCTGTCATCGGCCCTGGAGCGCCCCCTCTGCCCAGACGAGTTCTGGCCGTCACCATCGGCCTGGGCACCATCTTCCAGTCGGTAGGCACGCAGAGCCGCGCCCTCCACCGATACCCCGGAGAGATCGACCACGTCGACGATGATGCGTGCTCCCGGTTCCAGTTCGATGACGACCGTCTCATTCGGATCGCGACCAGGAATCGGTGCGCTGAACCTGGCCGAGATGTAGCCCTCGGCGGTCGCGGAGATGGCGTACTCACCTGCTCTCAGATCCTCGATCCGGAAAAAGCCCTCGTCGCCGGTTCGATCCGAATCACCCCGGCTGCGCGAATTTGCACGTGTAACGCGGACGCGCGCCCGGGAGATCGGATCGCCGGTCTCGGCATCGACGACGAAACCGCGAAACTCGAAACTCTGATCCATGACGATCTCGATCGGACCCAGCCTCGGATTGACATCATCGAGTCGATAGCGCATGAACCCGGTGGCATTGGCGCGGACATCGACGGTACCGGCGGCGAGTCGATCGATGGCGAAGAACCCATCGGGGCCACTGGTGCTCCTTCGCCAGGCCCCCGAAGAATCGGAAGCGGAAACCTGGGCTGCAGCGATCGGAGCCCCGAACTGGTCGATGACGACCCCCTCGAGCCGTGCCTCCCGCTGCAACACGACCTCGAGGTGACGCTGTTCATCGGCAGCCAGTGCCAGGTCCCGAATCCGGGCGTCACCGAAGCCGGTGGCACTGGCGCGAAGATTGTAGGTCGCGGCTTCCAGACCCCGGATGAGGAAGTTGCCATTCTCGTCGGTCCGGGCGCTTCGACTGTTGCGATTCCAGCCACCGTTTTGCCAGCGCGAGTTGCGATTGCCGCCGCGAGCAAGCGTCACGGTCGCCCCTTCCACGGCGCTTCCATCTCCGATCACGATGCCACCGACCTCGGCGCCCCAGCGCAGCATCAGATGAACTTCCGCAGCGAGTCCACTGATGGGCTGGACCACCACCTCTTCACTTTCGAGCAACAACGGAAAGGATGCTTTCACTTGCCAGCGTAGCCCCGCCTGGGGCAACTCGAGGCGATAACTGCCATCGGAGGAGGACCAGGCGGTGGCGTTCATGCGGCGTGGCCCGCCGCGACGATTATTGTTATCGCCGTCTTGTCGTTGCTCGTTGGCCGTGACCCGCGCCCCGGAAAGGGCAGTCCCGTCGGGCGCCAGAGCGAGACCGCTGATCACCTCGGCATCGGCGAGGATCAGATCGCCCAGATCTTCTCCCTCGGGATCGCTCTGCTGGCGCAATTCGGCGAATCCTCGGGCTCGTACGACGATCCGATCACCGCCGATCGCCAGCGACAGACGGAAACGTCCCTGCTTGTCGGTGACGGCAGCATCACCCCCCCAACCCTGATCGATCTGAACTCGCGCCCTGAAAACCGCCTCGCCGCGCCCATCGAGAACCCGGCCGGTCAGTAACGGCGCCACTTCCATCGTGACTTCCAGCGCCTCACCACCGGTCTTGACCGTCTCGCGCCAGCGGCGCCAGCCGTCACCGGTGCAGGCGACCCGGTAGTCGCCAGCGGTCAACGTATCGAAGATGAACTTACCGTCGCCATCGGTGACGGTGGTCTCACCCTGGCCCTGGCGATTACGGCCACTGCGCTGGGCGGAGACATCGATATCCTTCAGCGGCTCTCCTGCATCGTTTAGAACGATGCCGCGAATAACGGCACCGGCCTCGAGCACCACCTCGGCGGGAAGAATCTCATCGAATTCGATCTGGATACCGCGCAATCTTCCATCGACAAACCCCTTCGCCTCGGTGCGAATCTCGTAGGATCCCGGGGCAATCCCCTCGAGCAAGAATCGACCATCCGCGCCACTGATCGTCTCGGGAAGTGGTGCCGGAATCTGTCCCCAATCGTTGCCGTCGGTTTTGCTGACCCTCACTCGCGCCGCAGCGACGCCCACCCCTTCGGTGGTAAGCACGATGCCATCGATGGTCGCTCCCGGTTGCAACTCGATGACGATCTCGCGCGGATCCTGTAGCACAAATGTCTGGCTGGCCTGGGCCCACGGCGATTTCTGCACGAACAACTGATAGTTGATGCGCGGCAAGCGACCAAAGAAGGCGATTCCATCGGCATCGGCGCGCGCCTCGCGAATGGGAGGATTGAGCATGTAGAGGATCAGTTCCTCGCGGGTCATGAACCACGACTCCGACCCGATACTGGAATCGATCACCGATCCACGCAGGATCACCCGTGCTCCCTGTGCCACGGTGTTTCCGGCCCGCACCCGTACCGTCAGGCTCGAGCCGAGCAGACACATGATGTCACGCTCCAATGGTGTCCCATCGAACTCGATGACCTGTGGGAACGGGGTCAGCAACGTATCGTGCGTTGCTGCTGCCACCAGGTACTGACCCGGCGCCAGTTTGTCGAACTGGTAGTGGCCAACCTCATCGGCCACAACACTGCCAGCAGCGGTGAGCGCCTTACCGATGTCTTCTCGAAGCGGCAGCGTGGTCAGTTGCTCGGCTCCGGAGCGAAGTAGATTCCAGTCGAGCACTTCCCACACCGAGAGCCCATCGCGTTCACTGACAGAGGCGGGGAAGTTGGCGCGGTAGAGAAATACCTCGGCGCCGCCGGCCGCTGCCCCCTCGGGGGTCAACACCGTTCCGCTCAGTGGCACCACTGCCGGGTCGATCTGTATCTCATCGTCGATTGTGGAGATCACCCGGGGGACATCGAGATCGAAGGAGCTGGATTCGCTGCTGGGGTCAGAGTCGATCCCGGGCAGCGACGAATCGAACAGTTGATCCTGCAGCAGCAGACCCAGAATCAGCGCCAGTGTCGCGACGATCGCACACGCGATGATTGCATTTTTCGACATCGAACCTCTCTCGCGCTGACGGATCCCTCAACTGCCTCTATTCGACCAGATCCGGCCATTCAATGCATCCCCTGCATCCCCTTCTTTGCTGGTTCAGGCACAGTGAAAACGATGCGGTCCGCGACAGGAGAACCCTCTGACGATGCCGATAACCGAACCACCGTGGGCCATCCCGAGCAGCGCTGGAACAACCACGATCAGGGAATCATCTGCAGCTGGCACCGACCTCCCCGGGCCATTGCCTCCGTTGTTGATTCCGGCCCTGTGGCTGTGGATCGGTACCGGTCCGTGGATCGGTGCTGCCGGATGTCAGTTGTCGCCGCCGTGTCTGCTGATGTTGATCAGCAGCACCTGTTTGGCTGGCCTGCTGCCCGGGCCGCGAGCCATCCTGCTGAGACAACTGTTGCCGTTATTGATCGGAATGCTGCTCGCACCTCCCCCCACAGCAGATGTTGCATCGTTGGCTGGAGGACCCGTTCTCATCGAGGGGAAAGTTCTTTCCGTACCGCGTCGACACATCGGTCGTGTGACGAAACCGATGTTACAGACCACAACGATAATGAAACTTCATCAATTGAAGGGATCCACAGGGCCAGTCGCTGGCGTCGTGACTCTCTCGCTTCCGGGTTCGGTGCTGGTCGGCCGCGGCGACACGATCAGCGCATTGCTGAGCGCGGGAAACGGTTCGTTCCGCAAGGTAGTTCGCCGAGATCATTGGAGAGTGCTCTCGAGAGCAACTCTCCTGTCGCGAGCCGATCGTCTGCGCCTTCGCGCCCTGGATTGCTTGCTCTCCATCGATGCTCGCTGGGGTTGCGCGTTGCTGCTAGGAGAACGGGGCCTGCTCGATCCACAAACACACGCAGTGATGAGGAGAACCGGTCTGGGCCACCTGCTGGCAGTCAGTGGGCTTCATGTCGGAATCTGTCTCGGCTTCTTTCTCATATGGTCTCGGCGTTTTCTCTCACCCTGGTCCCACATCATCCGTGGTGTCGGGGCTGTTTTTCTGCTCTTCCAGGCATTTCTCTCCGGTGCGGATCCACCCGCCATCCGGGCCGCCATCACCGGCGGCTTGATCGCCGTTGGACTCATCGGTGGCCGCAATGTTGCTCCGACACAGGCTCTTGCGCTGGCGATGTTGATCTGGTGCGCGATGGGACAGGCTCCTCCACGCGCTTCAGCGACCATCTCTCTATGTGCGGTGGGCGGGATTCATGTGGTGATGGGATCTCGACAATTTTCCAGCAGTGGCCTGCGTGTAGCACTCGGGGCCTTCTTCGGAGCTCATGTGGCCATCGCTTTCTGGAGCGCGGAAATCTGTCCGTTCTCACCATTGACGACGCTCTTGCTGCTACCGGCTGTGGCCGCCACCATCATGCTCGGCTTTGTCACTCTGATGCTGGGCATCTTCGAAATCGAGCAGATCACTCGAGGAGGGTGGGAGTTGCTGCGCTGGGTGCTCGAAACGATCCCGGCACTGGCCGACCGCCTACCATGGAGTCCCTGGGTGCTGCCGGCGATCGGCATCCCGGCCATCTCTCTCATCATGATGGCACTACTGTGGATCTGTGCAGCAAAACCACGCCTCGCCATCGGCACGTTGATGGTCGCCTCGCTGGCGATATCGATCGATATCACTCTACCCGTGCCTGCTACGATGGAGTTGCTTGCCACGGGAAGAGGACAGAGTGTTTTCATGCAAGCACCCGGTGGCTCATTGCTGTTCGATGCGGGTTCCTCCGATCAGATCGATGGCGGCGCGCGCCTGATCCGCCGATCACTGTGGAAAAGCGGCAGAAATCGGATCGACTGGATCGTCCTCTCACACGCTCATCTCGATCATTACTCGGCGGTTCCCGGGTTACTCGAGACCGATTCCATCGCAGGTCTCATCGTGGACAGGACCTTTCAAGACAACCCCGCCGGAGCTGCCATCATCCAGATGGCGCGTCGCCATGGAGTTCAGATCCACAGGGTAAAAGACGGGGATCAGCTGACCATCGGACCGTGGCGATTGAGGATCATCTCGGCAGCCGATGGAACCCCTCCAGCAGTCCCTCTGTCGCTCAATGATCGATCGGTGGTGGTGGCAATTCGCGGACCCTGTGGTACGGCTCTGATTCCCGGGGATGCAGAAGCGGCACGGCTTGCGGCTTCTCGAAGTTCCGGTCCGATCGATCTGGTTGTGCTTCCGCACCACGGATCGATGATGGATGGTGTGGGAGAATGGGTCGCCTTACTGGCGCCCGAACAGGTCTTTGCGGCCAGACCGGGACCCCTACCGAGGGCCACGATCGAGCAATTGGCCACTTCGGGGATCGAATCGGTGGCGGGAAACCGAAGCGGCGCAACCCTCACCGAGCAGGGCTTGCCGTTTCCTGCTCCCCTGCCGATGATGCCGACCGCAACAGCACTGCCTCTGAGGACACTGGAAGGCTGGAGAAGATGGTGGATTCGACCTCGCCACGGTTTCGGACCCTGCACTGGGTCGGCGATACCGATGGCTGCGGATCCCCTGGCGACCGATCGAGTCGGCCGGGGAATCGATCGGTCGTGAGAGAATCACTCCGAAAGAGCGGATGATCTTGTCGCGAAGTAGGTGCACATCGCTGTGATCCCGGTGTAAATCACGTAATCCAGGGGACTGATATCGATGCCGTACTCGAGTTCCGTCATCGCGATCGCGAAGCCAGCGCCTCCACCGAGACAGGTGGCGAGGATGCAGAAGATCAACAACCGTTTGGTGACCAAATTTCCTCCAGACGATCCTTTAGGGGCGTAGATCGAGCAAGTACACCCCGGTGCCAGTGACTTCGATCTGGCCACGGGGAGCGGGGTCCAGATCGATTCCAATACCACCGAAAACGAGTTCAAAGGTGCCCGCAGGCACTCCTGAAATCGAGTAACTGCCGGAGGCATCGATAGCAGTGGATTTAATCCGAGTTGGCCGGCGACTCTCATGGCGACTGTGCTGCAAAACCGTGACTTCCCCAGAAAATGCCCCTTCCCGGACCAGGTTGCCGCTGATGTAGTAAACCTGACCGCGGATGGTCGCACCTGGCTCGAGCACTACCCTGACCTTCGCACTGCCCTCGCTCTTCATCACCTCCACAGATACGTCCGCATCTAGAAAAAGCGGATGCTCGATTGAAACGTGGTAAATCGCATCGGGGAGACCGGTGAGGACACATCTCCCCTCGCTCCCGGAGGTGAAAGGGCCTGTGTTTGCTTCACGAACGCGAGTGCGAGGCCATGCATACAGCTCGGCTCCCGCCACCGGGGCACCCGAGGGATCGACCACGTCGACGATGATGCGCCCTCCTGGGTCGAGTTCGATCACCAGCGGCTCGTCGGGATCATCGCCGGGAACATCGGTCTTGATGGAAACGGGAACCGATAGACCATCCTTGACCCTGATCTCGTAACGATCTGCCGCCAATCCTGTGAAGGAAAACCTCCCATCCGGGCTCGTGTACACCGAGCGCTCCCTCCCCTGAGGGATCCCAGAAGCCAATAAATAACGCGGATCCAGTACCCCGGGCAGGGCCACCCTGGCCCTTGAAATTGGATCCCGGGTCTCCTGATCGACAACAATTCCGCGCAACTCGAAACCCGGATCGATGACGATCTCGACCGGCCCCCGCGCGGGGTCGATCTCCCTCAGGATCGAGGCGACGTGCCGGGTCGAACGGGCCATCATATCGACCAGTCCTGGAGCGAGGTGACCGATGGAAAAGCGCCCATCCACCCCGGTCGACTTGTTCCTGATCACCCCTGATTCTTCGCGCAGGGTCACCTCTGCGCCGCTCACCGGCGTTCCTCGTGAATCGATGACGATCCCCTCCAGAAGGGCCTCCGCCTGCAACTCGAGATCGATCTGCAGCTGCGCATCATCCTCCAGCACCAACTTCTCGATGAGGGAATCGCCGAAGCCATCGGCCCTGGCTCGAATGAAGACTCGACCCGCCCTGAATCCGCTGACCAGGAACTGGCCCGTCTCATCGGTACGAACGGTTTTTTTAAAGATTGAAAATTTAAAAGATCTCCTTGTGGACAGAGTCACTGAAGCCCCGGCAACGGCAGCGCCACCGCCAGTCACCGTCCCTCTCACCTCAGCGCCCCGGCGCAGGACCAACTCGACACCAGCGACATCCTTGCCACCGGGCTCGACGGTCACTCGATCACTCTTGATGAGCTGCGGAAAGGTAGCCCAAATCTGCCATTTAAGATCGGGATCCGGCAGATAGAGGCGAAAACTCCCATCCGTTTCGGACCTGGGGGGGGGGGTGCGGAGGATAACATTGGTGAACAGCTTGATACTCTGCCCGACACGGGCTCCTTCACTCATTGTGAGAAATTCAGAAGCGCTGATCTTCGCTCCCGAAACAGGAGTTCCACCGGGGGACAAGACCCGCCCCTCGACCATCACCGCCTCGGCCAGCACCAGATTGCCAAGATCTCTCACCGCTTCGTCGATCCTCCGGTGCAAACGGGTGAAACCTCTGGCGATGACGTAGAAGTCTTCTTCTCCCCCCATCTCCAGCAGTAACTGGAAATGCCCCTCGGAATCGGAGTAGGTCTCTGAGAACTCGTGACCGGGACTAGTTCTATTTGGGTGACGTGAGGCGATTCGAGCGCCCGAGATCGGCTCCCCACGCTGGTTGATCACCCGTCCGGATAGCATTGGCGCCTTCGCGAGCGTCACCTCGACCAGGTCGGGACCGGTCTCGACTCTTTGCCGGTGGCGGATCCAGCCAGGCCCGGCACGTCTCCAGCCGGAACCCGCACAGGTGAGGTTGTATTCCCCCGGCTCGAGGGTGTCGATGCTGAAGTGTCCTGACTCATCGGTGTGAGCCCGGGTCCATGAG